>CAYRIZ010000016.1:0-40000 GCA_964424565.1 uncultured Enterobacterales bacterium | reverse complement strand
ACACTTTATCACGACAGAATATTGGATCGGGTAACTATTTCCCTGCTTTTAGGATCCAACCTGCCGAGGTGATGAAAAGTTCATTTTAGAAAATTCTTAAAATCTGCTGCCCAATGTCAGATAAAAGAGAACTAAAAGAGAAACAAAGGAGAGCTAAAGGAGAGACAAAAGAGAGATAACAGAGAAACAAAAAAGAGCTAAAGAAGAAAAATCAGGAGGCGGCCTGATGCATTACTGCCTCTGTGCATCAGGCCAGGCAACCCCGAAAAGTTTTTTTCGTCGAACGCGTTAGCGTTTCAGGGGCCTTACCCGGCCCCTGACACTGCGTGTCAGGTGCTTGATCAACCTTAGGTGATCACTGCCTTGGAAAACCATTGTTGCAGGCAGGGTTTTCTATATGAATATGCTGCAGCTGCCGCAATCAGGCATTGCCATGAGGATTCTGGCGGGCCATCTGCTCGGCAATCAGATCCTCGAGGCGCTCCTTTTGTGCTTCCAGCTCAGCCAGGCTGACTTCACTTTCATTGGCAGCCTGAGCCGGCTGCGGAGCGGCTTCAGCTTGCGGGGCAGCGCCACCCAGACCGGTGGTATCCTGCAGTTTGCTGCGCAGGGCATTGATCTTGGAATCAATATCGCCCTGATACTGCTTGTAGAGACGGGCGCCCACTACACCGGCCACTACACCGGCGGCAAAAGCCAGCACTAAATTTCTGCTAATCATGGTTATTCTCCTGTAAATATGTTCAGACAGGATGCAGTCTGAACAGAGCCCGGGGCACCGCCCCAGGCCTTCATAAGCTTAAGGTTTATTGTAAATCCCAATTTCTCAGGCGTGCAAATGGCAATGCCGTCATTTGATGTTTTTATCAAATAAAACCCGCCCGGAGTTGAGCACCACCCCCAAAGTGGAGGCATTGTGCACCACGGTGGCGGCCAGCGGGCTGATATAGCCCAGGGCGCCCAGCATCATGGCGGCGGTATTGACCGCTATAGTTACCGCAAAGTTCTGATGCACCAGCTCCATGGTGCGCCGGCCCAGGGCTATAAACTGCGGCAGCTTGAGCGGATCGTCGCTGTTGATGGTCACATCAGCGCTTTCCATGGCCGTATCGGTACAGCCGCTGCCCATGGCCACGCCTATGTCGGCATAGGCCAGAGCCGGAGCATCATTGATGCCGTCGCCGGCCATCAGCACAGAGGAGGTGCTTTGCTTCTTCATTACGTAGCCGGCCTTGTCCTCCGGCAGCACCTCAGCCACAAAGCCGTCCAGACCCACAGCAGCGGCGGTAAACTGTGCCGCCTGCTCGCTGTCTCCGGTCAGCATCACTATTTCCTCTATGCCCAGCCGGCGCAGGCGGTTGACCGCGCGCTTAAAGTCCGGTCTGATCGGATCCAAAATCTCCAGCGCCCCTATGACCTCGCCGTCTAGGCTGAGATAGACCACGGCACTCTGCGGGCTTTGTTTGTGCAGCTGCAGCTCACAGCGGCAGTTTCTCTCCTGCATAAAGGTTTGCGAGCCTATGAGCACCGAGCCGCCGGCAAAGCCGGCAAAGGGCGCTATATCAGCCTCCAGACCGCGGGCTATGACCGTGCGGCTTTGTACATGCTCCGGGACCTGCAGGCCGCGTTTGTTGACCTCATCCAATATGGCCGCAGCCAGCGGGTGGGCGGAGTGTTTTTCCGCCGCGGCGGCCAGCTGCAGCAGCAGATCCTGACTGATGCCGCTGCGGCAGATCAGCTGCTGCACCTGCGGCCGGCCTTCGGTTATGGTGCCGGTCTTGTCCAGAATAATGGTATCCACCCCGGCGGCGCTTTCAATAAAACTGCCGCCCTTGACCAGGATGCCCTGTCTGGCCGCCCGGCTGATGGCCGCCGAGATAGCGGTGGCCGTGGACAGTTTCAGGCCGCAGGAGAAGTCAATAAAGAGCATATTGAGCACCCGCTGCGGATCTCTGGTGATGAGATAGACTATCAGCGCGGAAATAAAGGACACCGGTACCAGAGCCTGGGCCATTTTGTCGGCATAATTCTGTATGGGGGCGCGCCGGCTCTGGGCCTGCTCCACCAGATGCACTATACGGGCCAGCGAGGTGTCCTCGCCTACCTTGGTGATGCGCACCATGATTTCACCCAGCCGTATATTGGTGCCGGCATAGACCTTGTCGCCAGGTCCCAGCGCCCGGGGTACGGGCTCGCCGGTAATGGCTGACTGATCCACCGCCGCCTGTCCCTGCGTGATCTCGCCGTCTATGGGGATGAGCTCGCCTGAGTGTATGGCCGCCAGCATGCCAGGTCTGGCCTGTTCCAGCGGGATCTGCACTTCCACCCCATTATCGTCCACCACCCACAATTCCTTGACATTGAGGGCCACCAGCGATTTGATGTTGCGTCTGGCGCGCTGTGCGGCCATGGCGGTGAGCATTTCCGAGAAATTGGACAGAGCCAGCAGGGTCAGGCTGTCCTCGGCCCGCCCCGATACGGCTGAAGCCAGCACGGCCGTGACGGTCAGGGTATCGGCATTGGGCCTTTTTTCCCTGACGGCACCCACAATGCCCTCCCGCAGCAGACCGGAGGCCATGCAGAGCACTCCTACGCTGCGCAGCAGGGAAGTGGAGGCATACAGGGCGGGATTGACCCTTTTGAGTACGGCAAAAAAGGCAAAAACGCCCAGGGAGAACAGTGCCGCCCGTTTGTGGGCGCGCATCTGCTCCTGCGGACTTTCCAGAGCTGTCCGGCCCAGATCGCGGGCGCTCTGCATCAGGGAGGAGGCGCTCTCCTCCGCGCCGCGGGCTAAGCTTCTGACCCCGCGCAGGGCCTGACTGCCTGAGGCCCTGATCCGCTCCAGGGGAGCAGAAGGCAGGACCCGGGCACACAGCTGCGGCAGCACCGGAGCGGCCAGGGCCGCCGCCTGGGCGGCACTGCAGTCAGCCGCGCTGACACCCAGACGCAGCACCCGCCCCTGCAGCAGGGCTGAAGCAATACCAGCGCAGGCGCGCAGCCTGCATTCAATCAACACAGATTCCCGGAGCGTATAGTCACGCTCCAGGGTAAAGACATAACATTTCATGGAATTTATTGTCCCTGACTTTGCTCTCCGCCTCAGCCTTATGGAGGCGGCAGCCGGCCTCAGGCTTCAGACTGCTGAAGTTTTGGTCTGCTGCTCTTCCTTCATGGCCTGCCGGGCACTGGCAATCATTTCCTTGGGATGGCGGTGTGACTGCCGCAGCAGCAGGGCCAGCCCCCACCAGAACAGCTGCGTCCCTGAAGGACGCTCGCCGCGGCCTACCACCCGGCTGATGCCGTAGCAGACCAGCGCAAAACCGGCTATACGGCTTAAAAACAGCGGTGCCTCCCGGTTTAAAAAGCGGGAGGTCAGCTCACGCAGCCTGATGGCACTGTCATTTAAATTTTCACCGGCGCTCAAGGCTATGGAGGGAATGATGCTCTTGTCATGTATGGCGTGGGTGCCGGATATAAGATGGGACAGCGCGTCTATGACCTCTGAAATCTGCTTTTCCGGGCAGTGATAGCAGACCAGAATGGTGCCGGTCAGCGGGCTGACCACCGCTGTGTCCATGCCGGGATAATTCTGCAGCATTTTCTGAATTTCCACGCAAATCTCAGGTTTGCCCTGCAGCACCTGACAGTTGTAACGGCGCCGGCCGGCTATGCGGTGCACCACCACAATGCCGGGATTGGGCGTAAACATCCTGGCCAAAGCCGTGCCGAACTTCTGTCCCAGAGTAAATACATCAAAATTTTCAGCCACGCGATCCTCCCTGAGCCGTAATCTTTTCCGCCCGGGCAAGCACCTGTGCAAACAGGAGATCCTGCCGGGCTGCGGCATCATCAAACTCCACCGTCACCGAGCCTACCAGGCTGTTGATGCGGTAGTTTTTGACACCGGCTGTTTCCTTTAACTTTTTGTTGATAAATCCCCGCAGTGTGGGATCGGTCTTCAGATCTGCACATACTATGCGGATCCGCCCCGGAGTGAGATGCACCAGCTGCGCCCGGCTGAAGATCAAATCTGCCGTCTTCGCGGCGCCAAACTCTTTGAGGGCCTCGAACATGAACTGTTCCTTACACTGTCAAAAAACCATTCTGTGCGGTTATCTTAGCACAGCCGCCCCCCGGGACCTGCCGGGTACCACAAAAATGCGCCGCAAGAGTGCTTTTATGTGTCAAAAATCAGGGCTGATTGTGTTATCTTTGAGGGCAGTCTTTTTTCCTGTTCCACCCCTATCTGCTTTTTCACAAGGTTCAGACAAACATGAGCAAAATAAAACTGACTTTAGCTGCCGCCGCCCTGGTTTTCAGCCTCAATACCGCAGCCGCCCCGCTGCCTGCGGCCCGTCTTGATTTGAGCTCCCTGCTCAATGCAGGCATCAGCTCCCTGAGCAGTGAAGTGCGCCTGGGCGGAGGCGGTTTTAGGATGTCCCGTCCTTCCTCTGCCTCCCGCAATTTCGGCGGTCAGGGCAGCAAGAGCACTTCTTCCTCTTCCAGCTCCAGTGCCAACAGATCTACCAGCAGCTCCAGCAACAGTGCCAACAGCAACAGCAGCAGTTCAGCCAACACGCAGCGCGACGCCCAGTTCTCCAATACTTCCCGGGCCAATGCCGCTCAGGCCAATGCCGCCCGTCCGGCTGCCGCTGCCCCGGCTGCTCCTGCCGGCTACACCGGCTCGCCCTTCTTAAGCTCCATGGCCGGTACCATGACCGGTATGCTGCTGGGACATATGCTCTTTGGCGCCATGGCCAGTGCTTCCCCGCAGGCTGAGCCCATGACTCCGCAGAGACTGACCGATGATGAGCTCAAGCAGTGCCTGGCCGACCTTGATGCCAAAATAGCTGAGCTCGAGCAGACCCGCTCCAGCATATTCAATTCCTCTTCAGACACCAGGGATGCTGATCTGGCTCAGATCGACACCGATCAGAGACAGCTCAAAGATCTGCAGCTGGTCCTGCTCAAAGAGCAGATCGATCGCCTGAAGTAAACCCTCGGGAAGATTTGCTATGCCTGCAGCAAAAAAGAAATCTGCCAACGATCGCCTGACGGAGCTGGAGGAGCGTATGGCTTATCTGGAGAAGGATTTGCTGGCCCTGAGCTCTTCTTTAAATGAGCTGCTAGACCGCTGCCTGATGCTGCACGATCAGGTGCGCATTCTGGCTGTGCGCCAGGGAGAAATCTCCGCCGTGTGCGATCAGCGCGATGAGACCCCGCCGCCGCATTACTAACCGGCAGTCTCTTTTTCTTATACGCAAAATACGCAAAAGCCCGGTAGTTTCCTGCCGGGCCGTATTTTGTCTGCAGATTTAAAAACTGCAGAGCAAATTACATGGTGACGCCGTCCTTCCAGATGACTATCTCATGTACGCCGCGTTTTTCAGACACGCTGGGTCTGCCGGAGGCTATCTCTATGACATAGTTCAGCAGATCAGCCGTGACTTCCTCAAAAGTGCTGCCGTCCACAATGGCACCGGCATTAAAGTCTATCCAGCCCGGCTTCTTCTGATACAAAGCGCTGTTGGTAGAGATCTTAATGGTAGGGATCACCGTGGCAAAAGGAGTGCCGCGGCCGGTGGAGAACAGCACCAGATGGCAGCCGGCTGCAGCCAGAGCCGTGCAGGAGACGCCGTCATTGCCCGGACCCTGCAGCAGATTAAGACCATTGTGCTTAATTCTGTTGCCGTAGGTGATCACGCCTGATACTTCAGCACTGCCGCCCTTCTGCACGCAGCCCAGGGACTTGTCCTCCAGGGTGGTGATGCCGCCGGCCTTATTGCCGGGGCTGGGGTTCTCGGAAACCACCTGCCCGTGGGAAATAAAGTACTGCTTGAAGTTGTTGATGAGATCCACGCTCTCCTTGAAGATGTCTTCACTTACAGCGCGGTTCATCAGCAGCTGCTCGGCACCGAACATCTCCGGCACCTCGGTCATGACGGAGGTACCGCCGGCGCCCACCACCAGATCGGACACGCGGCCGATCAGCGGGTTGGCGGTAATGCCGGACAGACCGTCGGAACCACCGCACTTGAGGCCTATGCGCAGGCAGGAGAGAGGCAGCTCCTCACGGGTGCAGGCATTGGCCTTCTCCAGCATCTCATCTATGATCTTCATGCCGCTTTCGTACTCGTCGGTCACTTCCTGGGAGTTGAGGAAGTAGAGACGATCGTCAGTGGTATCCACGAACTGGCGGAAGACCCCGATGTTGTTGTTCTCGCAGCCAAGGCCCAGGATCAGCACGGCGGCGGCATTGGGATGGGCAGTCAGGCAGGCGAGCACATGCTGCGTGGTGAGCTGATCATCGCCCATCTGCGAGCAGCCGTAGGGATGGGTGAGGGCAAAGACATTGTCCACATTGGGGAAGGCGGACAGCTTCTCAGCGGCATAGCGCTCCAGCTCACGGGCCACTTCATTGACGCAGAACACTGTGGGCACGATCCAGATCTCATTGCGTATGCCCACATCACCGTTTTTGCGGCGATAGCCCATAAAGGTGCGTTCAACCTTAGGCAGCTGCGCCGGGGCCAGCTTGTTGTAGGTGTATTCACCCTTGCCGCCCAGAGCGGTCTTCACATTGTGGGAGTGGACATGCTCGCCCTGCTTGATCGGGCATTTGGCCCGGCCAATGGGAAAGCCGTATTTGATGACCGGATCGCCCTCATTGAGATCCTGCAGGGCAAACTTATGGCCGCGGGTGATGTCATTGACCAGAGTAACGCTGAGATCAGCGCTCAGGGTCACAGTTTCACCGGCCTTAAGGTCAGTCAGGGCGACGCCTACTACATCGCTGGGATGAATTTTAACAGCCTGCATTTCAGTTCTGCTCCTGCAGGGCCTGCATGGTGGCCAGTACTCCATCGGAAATTACGGCATGAAGCAGCTTGGCAGTGCAGGCGGTAAGATCAACATCTGAAGACAAATCGGCACCCCACAGCTTGGTGTCGGAGAGCACTGCCTTGACGGTAAACAGAGCTGAAGCCTCGGTCTTCTGATACAGAGCCCAGGCCTTCTGCAATGCTTCCACGGCATAGGCATCATCATTGAACTCACCGGTCTTGCCGCCGGCACGCTCCACCTTGACCGGCAGACCGTCGGCATTGCGGTACAGGGCCATGTAGGCGGCCAGGGCAAAGCACAGGCGGCGCGGCAGGACACCCTTGGCGCGGGCATCGAGAATGCTCGGCACTACGCGGGCCTTGACCTTGGAGGTGCTGTTCATCAGGATGGAGGCCAGCTGATGGTGCATGGAAGGATCCTTAAATCTGTCCATTACGTCATCGGCAAAGCTGACCAGCATTTCCTTGTCGAGGTTGACGGCCGGGATGATTTCGTCATAGACCACAGAGTGCACGAAGGGACCGGTCACCTCGTGGCTCATCATCTGATCCACAGTGTCGAGACCGGCCAGGAAGGCAGCCGGGACATTGGCAGTGTGGGCACCGTTTAAGATGCGCACCTTGCGCAGACGATACGGGCTGATGTCGGCTGCAGTCACCACATTGAGACCGCCTTTGGCAAAGGGCAGCATTTCCTCAACTTCACTGTCGCCTTCAATGGCCATGAAGCCAAAGGTCTCACCGCAGCACATCAGGGTGTCCACATAACCCAGCTTCTGCTCATATTCCTGGGCCAGGGCCACAGGGTAGCCGGAAACCACACGGTCAACCAGGGTGTTTAAGAATCTGCACTGCTCATTGACATAGGCCACAAACTCGTCGCCAAAATTCCAGTCGGCAGCATGCTGCAGCACTATGTTCTTGAGCTTGGTGCCATTGTCATCGAGCAGCTCGCAGGGCATGACCACCAGACCGGACTTGCCGGCGGCAAAGCGCTTGTACAGCACCTGGGTCAGCTTGGCCGGGAAGGACAGCGGAGCGCTTTCAAAGTTCAGCTCGCAGGGATTGTAGGAAATGCCGGCTTCTGTGGTGTTGGA
Organism: uncultured Enterobacterales bacterium; assembly: GCA_964424565.1. GTDB lineage: Bacteria > Pseudomonadota > Gammaproteobacteria > Enterobacterales > Succinivibrionaceae > Avisuccinivibrio. The sequence continues at coordinate 32,061 of CAYRIZ010000016.1, read as the reverse complement.
GAAGATGAACTGCAGATCGTCGCTGCAGCCGGCGGCGAGCACCTCGGGCCACTGCTCATAGGGATTGAGGCCAGCGGCAATGGAATTGATCTTTTCAATTTCCTCTATCTCCTGACCATCCTTTACGCCGTGCAGTATGGTGGTGTAAAGGCAGTCCTGGTCCAGGAGCTTGGGCAGCACACGCCCGCGCGGAGTAGGCTGAATAGCGAGGATTCGGCCGTTGAACAGGCCCTGCTGATTGAGCTTGAAGATCATCCAGTCGATAAAGCCGCGCAGGAAGTTGCCTTCACCAAACTGCATTACCTTAATCTTCAGATCACTTTTAAGCTCAGGGCATAAAGTCAAATCAAGTTTATTCATAAAACAATGTTGCTCCCATGGAAATTAAAATTTATGTAATTGTAGAGCAAGAGGCAGAAATAAGCACAGCATGACTAAAAAAATGAGTGCTGGATCGAAAGTTTTCCCGGCAGGCGTAAGAAGGTCAGGCCGCCGGCTGCGGCAGCCCGTAATTGATTTTATTAATAATTTTAAAAAGTCATCAGATCAGACAAGTTGCAGCTTAGTGCTTTGTGTCTTCCTTGCTGCTGGCTGCAGGAGCCTCATCCTTCATATTGGCAAACACCGTAGCCAGTATGGGACCGGAAATATTGTGCCAGACGGAGAAGATGGCTGAAGGCACGGCAGACAGCGGGCTGAAGTGGGCCATGGCCAGGGCCACGCCCAGGCCGGAGTTCTGCAGGCCCACCTCCATGGCTATGGCCTTGCGCTTGGGCAGAGGCATGCCGCAGACTTTGGCCAGCAGATAGCCCAGCCCCAGGCCCAGACCATTGTGCAGCACCACCACGGCAAAAATCAGCAGGCCGGTTTCGGCAATCTGCTTCTGGCTTACCGCCACCACCGAGGCTACTATGGCCACTATGGCCAGCACGGATATCAGCGGCAGCACGGATACGGCCTGACGCACATACCGGCCGAACAGGGTATTGATGATCACACCGGCTACTATGGGCAGCATCACTATCTGCACTATGGACATGAACATGCTCATGGGATCCACTTCCACCCACTGATTGGCAAAGAAATAGATCAAAGCCGGAGTGACTATCGGGGCCATGACGGTGGTGCAGGAGGAAACGGTGACGGACAGCGGCACATCGCCTTTGCCCAGAAAGGTCATCACATTGGAGGCCGTGCCACCGGGGCAGCAGCCTACCAGGATCACTCCTACGGCAATTTCATCAGGCAGGTTCAAAAGCATGCACAAACCGTAGGCGCTCAGCGGCATGATGAGGAACTGGCCCAAGATACCTATGATCACATCCACCGGACGGGTGAATACTTCAGAAAAGTCTTTGGCCCGCAGGGTCAGTCCCATGCCGAACATGACTATACCCAGCAGGATGGAAATATAAGGGGCCATGAATTTGAAGGTGTCCGGAAAGTAGTAGGCCAGGCAGGCAAAAATTATGACCCAGACGGCAAAGGTGCGCCCCATGAAGGCGCTGAAGCGGGCAATCTGATTGAGTACAGCTGCCATATTGATCTCCTAAATTTTTCCCAGGGACTAAACCCGGGGTGTAATGAGTAATGCGGCACGATCTCATTGCCGGCAGTGCCGCGGCCGGCATAAATCAAACCGTGGCTATTATGCGCCTGATCTCCACACCCGGCGGCAGCAGTACTCCCTTCATGAGTAAAATTTTCAAAATTTTTCAAAAATTTCCAAAAATCTGCATACGGCCGGCCGGCGGGGAGAGGCCTGAGGCTGCCCGCGGCTGATGCATGGCACTTGCCGGCTCTTGGTGCTAAAATCTGCAGATTTGAGATTTTTCCCGGAAAGATGTGCTTTTCTTGTCTTGTAACGAGGTCATATGCCCAAGTTTTTAACCGCCGCAGCCGCTGCAGCCGCCCTGCTGCTTGCCGCCTGCCAGAGCCTGCCCGACGGCGCTGATCGGCCCAGTCTGCAGGTACAGCAGGTACGCATGCAGGTGGTCAATGAGGTGCCCGGCTTCATGGTGATCTGCTCGGTGCTGCATCACTCCCTTACCGCCCTGCCGCTGCAGTCCGCCCGCATACAGGTTTTTGTCAACGGCTCTCCGGCCGCCGACTATTTGGAAGAAATGAAGGATGTGGAGCTGCCGCCCAATCAGCCGCTGCAGCTGTCCTATTTTGTCCCGGCCTCTCAAATGGAGGACACCGCCCGCGATTCCATAAAGTACAACCGCATGCTGCAGCTGCAGGCTTCGGTTATGGTGCACCTGAACTTTGAAGATGAAGAGCAGTCGGGATTCAATCCCAATGCCGTATTTGAGGGGGTTATAGCCCATGACTAGAAATCACTCCTTTGAGCCCCGGGTAGGCAAGGCCCAGCTGGTGTTTGGCATCTGCTACGGCCTGATCACCCTCATAGCCCTGGTGCTGGCCCTGTATGTCATGATCGAGCGCGGGGAAAAGCCTTATATGCAGTGGTTTATGGCCTTTTTGTTCGGTCTGCTGACGCTCAAAAGCCTGTATCTGCACAGGCGCGTCAAAAAACTCATAGCCCAGGGCAGCCGCGCTGAGGCCGAGCTCCTCTCCTGCGAGGGGGTGCGCGGCATCACCATTATCAGAGCCCGGGTGGAAGTGCCGGGCTACGGTCCCATAGAATTTGAGCAGCGCCTGGCCGGCATGCGCGTGGCCGATGAAATCAGACGCTTTCTGGACGAACAGCAGCAGCACACCCTGCCCTGCCTCATCATAGGCGGACAGAGCAGACATCCGCGCGCCATGCTGACTGTGGAAACTGAGCACGGGCACCTGAAGCCAGAGAGCATAGCCCTTTAGTCAAAATCATGTATTGAGGAAATAATGAGCTTACAAAGCGTAAAAGAACTGCTGTCAGGCAGCATCCCTGCCGGCAGCACGGCAACTGTGGGCGGCTGGGTCAGAACCCGCCGCGATTCCAAGGCAGGTTTTTCCTTTATTGCCCTCTCCGACGGCTCCTGCTTCAACAATCTGCAGGTGATTGCCGACAACACTCTGGACAATTATCAAAGTGAAATTTTAAAGCTCACCGCCGGCTGCTCCGTAATGGTGGAAGGCACGCTGCAGGCCTCCCCTGGTCAGGGCCAGGCTTTTGAACTCAAAGCCTCCAAGGTACAGGTACTGGGCTTTGTGGAAGATCCTGACACCTATCCCATGAGTGCCAAGCGCCACAGTGTGGAATATCTGCGTGAATACGCCCATCTGCGCCCGCGCACCAATTTAATAGGTGCCGTGATGCGCATCCGCAATACCCTGGCCTATGCCATACACTCCTTTTTCCAGGAGCGCGGCTTCATGTGGGTGTCCACTCCTGAGATCACTGCCTCCGACTGCGAGGGTGCAGGCGAGATGTTCACCGTCACCAATTTCGACTTGAACAATCTGCCGCGCGATGCCCAGGGCAAAGTAGACTTCTCCCAGGACTTCTTCGGCCGCCACGCCTATCTGACCGTATCCGGGCAGCTGAATGTGGAAACCTATGCCTGCGCTTTTACCAAGTGCTACACCTTTGGGCCTACCTTCAGAGCCGAGGAATCCAATACCTCCAGACATCTGGCCGAGTTCTGGATGTGCGAGCCGGAAATGGCCTTTACCGATCTCGACGGCTGCGCCAAAACTGCCGAGGACATGCTCAAGTACGTGTTCAGGGCCGTGCTGGAGCAGCGGGCCGATGATCTGGCCTTTATAGTGCAGCGCGTGGACAAGAATGCCGTCAGCCGCCTGCAGCAGTTCATCGATTCGGATTTTGCCTCCGTGGACTATACCGATGCCATTAAGATCCTGGAGCAGTGCGGCAAGAAGTTCGAGTTCCCTGTGGCCTGGGGCATAGATCTGCAGTCCGAGCACGAGCGCTATCTGGCTGAGGAATACTTCAAGTCCCCGGTAGTGGTCAAGAACTATCCCAAGGACATCAAGGCCTTTTATATGCGGCAGAACGATGACGGCCGTACTGTGGCCGCCATGGATGTGCTGGCCCCGGGCATAGGCGAGATCATAGGCGGCTCACAGCGTGAGGAGCGTCTAGACAAGCTCGATCAGCGCATGGATGAGCTGGGACTGGATAAGGAAGCCTACTGGTGGTACCGCGATCTGCGCCGCTACGGCAGCGTACCGCACTCCGGCTTTGGTCTGGGTTTTGAGCGCCTGGTGGCCTATGTCACCGGTGTGGGCAATATCCGTGACACCATACCCTTCCCGCGCGCCCCGCGTACGGCTGATTTCTAAAACAGCCCCCCGTCCCCGGCTGTGGATCACAGTGGTCCGGCCGGGGATCCCTGCCGGGAAAACGGCAGCTCAATTTCCCTCCCCCCCTCCACACACTAAATTCCCGGTCTGCCGCCGGCCCGATCTGCCGCAAACGCTTTCTGCACCTGGCAGTCCCGCAGCCCCTGAGGCAAGGGCTTCAGGCACAGATCTGATCTCCATTTTGGTCTTCATTTCAAAAGGGCGGCAAAGCACCGCAGCCGCAGATTTTGGACGGCTTTCTGCCCGGCTTCGGGCGGCAGTCAGGGCCGCGGCCCCGGAGCGGCAGAGGCTGTCCTGGTATTGATCCACCGCACTTTTTTGCCTCAGGTCATATTTTCGGATGAAGAGCGCGTAATTTTTGATTTCTTTGTGATCAGCCCGGCAAACCGATCACAGCCTGCAGGATTTTATTGTGATAACTTAATTGCTGGGGCTGGCCTTAGTCTTCCCTCAAACCGACTGAGTTCAAACGGGTGCACTGAGATCAAACGTTTGCGATTTTTGTGGGCTATGTCAAATAATGGAAAAATTTTATTTTTTCATCAGACAAATTTCTTAAAATTTGCCCTCGTTAACATTTTTTGCATGTGCTTTTGTATATAGTGCGCTGCGACTAGTATACCAGTCTGCAAGTTAGTACCGGTATCAGTCGGAATATTAATTAAAAATTAATATAAAAACATTACTATTAGAGGACATCACATTATGCAATTTAAGAACATGCTGGGCATTGCTGTTGCCGTAGCAGCAGCTTCCACTTTGGCTTTAACCGGCTGCGGCAGTGAGGAATCCAAGACCCTCGTCCGTATGTCGCACGCTCAGGTTGAAACCCATCCCGATCACCTCGGCCTGGTTGCCTTTAAGAACACTGTAGAGAGCAAACTGGGCAGCAAGTACGAAGTCCAAATCTTCCCCAACGGCACCCTGGGTGCCAATGAGAAGGTGCTGGAATTAATCAAGCAGGGTTCAGTACAGTATCTGGTAGTTTCCACCGCCAACATCGAATCCTTTGATCCGCTCTATTCCCTGTTCTCCATGCCTTACCTCTTCACCTCAGAGGCAGCCTATGAGAAGTTCGTCACCGATCCTGAGGTCTTAAAGAAGCTGGGCGTCAACTCTGATTCCAACGGCTTCTATCCTGTGGCCGCCTTCACTGCCGGCTCCCGCAACTTCTATGCCAAGACCCCGATCCGCTCGGTAGCCGACATTCAGGGCAAGAAGTTCCGTGTCCAGGCCGGTCCTACCAATGTAGCCATGATGCAGGCCTTCGGCGGTGCCGCCACCCCCATGAGCTTTGGTGAAGTTTACTCTGCCCTGCAGCAGTCCGTGATTGACGGTGCCGAGAACAACGAGCTGGCCTTAACCGATCAGAAGCACGGTGAAGTGTGCAAGTACTACACCTATGACATGCATCAGATGGTGCCTGATCTGCTGGTGGTATCCAAGAGGTTCTACGACGGTCTGAGCGCCGACGACAAGGCGGTGTTTGATGAGGCTGCCAGGGAAGCTGAAAAGGTAGAGTTCGAGGCCTGGGGCAAGGCTGTGGATGAAGCCAAAAAGACTGCTTCCGGTATGGGCGTTGAGTTCATTACCGTCGATGTCAATGAATTCCGCAACAAAGTTCTGCCGCTGCACGAGGAGCTCCTGAAAGCGAATCCTGCACTGCGTCCTTTGTATGAGGAAGCAGGCAAAGCCAATCAGGGCTGATTTTTCTTTAATCTTCATATAGGAGTAATGTCATGGAAGCACTGCGTAAAATCCTTGATAAGGTGCTCCTGACCTTCTGCGTCTTCTTGTTCATGATGATGACAGTGGTCGGCACCTATCAGATCTGTACGCGTTATTTCTTCAACTCCCCTTCTACTATCTCAGAGGAGTTGATCACCTACAGCTTTACCTGGCTGTCGATTCTGTCCGCAGCTATTGTATTCGGCGAGCGCGGCCACCTCTGTATGGCCTTCGTCTACAATAAGTTCACGGGCAGAAAACGCGTTTTTCTCGACATCATCGCAGAAGTGCTGGTAGTTGCCACCGCTCTGCTGCTGCTCTGCTACGGCGGCTATGTGATGGCCTCAGAGAACATGGGTCAGCTTACTGCCTCCCTGGGCGTAAACATGGGCCTGATGTATGCCGTATTGCCGCTGTCCGGTGTGATCATCACCGTCTACGGTCTGCTTAACTTGGTCAGAATGTTCCAGCAGCTCGGCGATCCTGATGTGGATCAGTACGGCATGAACACAGATGATGAATAATTTCAGGACTGCTCAGGCTTTCCTGATTAGGAGATAAACATGACAATTACAGTCGCATTAATCATGGCCCTGGTGCTGATTGCGCTGCTGCTTCTGGGCGTGCCCATCTGCATAGCCATAGCCATTTCTTCAGTAGTAGCCGGTGCCAATGCCCTTGATTTCCAGATGATGCTGCAGACCGGTGCCCAGCGTACCTTCTCCGGTATCTCGGTCTTTACCCTGATCGCCATCCCGTTCTTTATTCTGGCGGGCAATATTATGAATCAGGGCGGTATAGCCATCAGGCTGATGAACTTTGCCCGTCTGCTGGTAGGTAAGGTTCCCGGCTCTTATGCCCACACCAATGCCATGGCCAACATGATGTTCGGTGCCATTTCCGGCTCCGGTGTGGCTGCCGCTTCCGCCATGGGTACCATTATCGGACCCATAGCCGTGAAGGACGGCTACAGCCGCAACTACATGGCCACCGTGAATATTGCCACCGCCCCTACCGGCCTGCTGATTCCGCCGTCCAACGTGCTGATCACCTACTCTCTGGTGTCAGGCGGTACTTCCGTGGCTGCCCTGTTCCTGGCCGGTTATATTCCCGGCATTCTCTGGGGCCTGGGCTGCATGGTGGTGGCATTCTTCTGGGCCAAGAAGCTGGGTTACAAGGGTGACAGTCAGAAGATCACTGCTGCCATAGCCATTAAGGTCATATTGGAGGCCCTGCCTTCCCTGCTGCTCATCATCATAGTAATCGGCGGTATCGTAGCCGGTGCCTTCACCGCTACTGAAGGTGCTGTGGTGGCTGTGGTGTACTCGCTGGTCCTGTCCATCGTCTACCGCAACATCACCTGGAGCGCCCTGGTCAAGATTTATCAGGAATCCGCCAAGATGACCGGCATCATCGTGCTGCTCATAGGCGTATCCTCCATCATGTCCTGGGTTATTTCCTTCGTGAATATTCCGGCCCTGGTGGGCAGTGCCCTGTACGGTGTGTCCGACAGCCATATAGTCATTCTGCTCATCATCAATGTAGTGCTGCTGTTTGTGGGTACCTTCCTGGATACCACCCCGGCCATTCTGATCTTCACCCCGATCTTCCTGCCGATCGGTATGCAGTGCGGTCTGAGCCCGGTGGAATTTGGTATTGTGATTACCTTCAACCTGTGCATAGGCACCATTACTCCTCCGGTAGGCAACATCCTGTTCGTGGGCGTGAAGGTGGCACAGACCACCATAGAGCGCGTGATCAAGCCTCTGATCCCGTTCTACCTGGTGATTGTAGGTGTGCTGATGCTCTGCACCTACTGTCCTACCATCTCCAGCTTCATTCCGGAGCTGTGCGGTTATGAGGCTACACTGCGATAGCGCAGGCGGATATAATACAGTGATGTTCTGACATCAATTTTTAGGGCCCGTCCCTCCCTGGGGGCGGGTCTGCAGGACTGAAAAACTGATACACTTTCCAGTACGGCAGTACTGGTTTCGATTTTTTAGCTAAGCGTTTTCCATCCTACAGCAAGCGTTTAGATAAAAAACTGTAACCCAAGTGAGGAGAGAACTTCATGAAGCCTTTTATGGATAAAGATTTTCTGCTGGAAACTGAGACCGCCCAGACTCTGTTCCACGATTATGCAGCCAAGATGCCGGTCATCGACTATCACTGCCATATCAATCCCGAGCAGATCGCCAACAACTATCAGTTCCGCAATATCACCGATGCCTGGCTGTCAGGCGATCACTACAAGTGGCGCATGATCAGATCCAACGGTGTTCCCGAGAGCCTGATCACCGGCCCTGAGAGCTCTGACTACGAGAAGTTTGAACAGTTTGCCAAGTACCTGCCCCGTGCCATAGGCAATCCTCTGTACCACTGGACCCACCTGGAGCTGCAGCGCTATTTCGGCATCACCAAGACCCTGTCCGAGAAGACCTGCAAGGAAATCTGGGATCAGTGCAATGCCAAGCTGGCCACCGACGATTTCCGCGTGCAGTCCATTATCAGACGCTCCAATGTCAAATTAGTCTGCACCACCGATGATCCGGGTGACAGCCTGGAATGGCACAAGAAGCTGCAGAACGATCCCAATGCTCCCTGCAAAGTCCTGCCGGCATGGCGTCCCGACAAGGCCATGAAGATCGAGAAGCCGGGCTTTATTGAGTATGTGGATCACATAGCCAAGCTGACCGGCCGTCACATTTCCTCCTGCGCCGATTTCTTCGCCGCCCTTGATGACCGTATGGCCTACTTCAACTTCATGGGCTGCAAGGCCTCCGATCACGGTGTGGACTATGCCTACTGCCGCGTGATCTCCGAGGAGAAGCTCGAGCGCATCTTCCAGAAGGCCATGCAGGGCGAAACCCTGACCGCTGAGGAAGTAGAAGCCTACAAGACCATGGTGCTCGTATACCTGGCCAAGGGTTACAGCAAGTACGACTGGGTCATGCAGATGCACTACGGCGCCATCCGCGATCCCAACACCGCCATGTACGAGAGACTGGGTGCCGACACCGGCTTTGACTGCATTGACAATGTAGCCTGCGCCCACGGCATCAGCAGTCTGATGAATGAGCTGCTCAAGCGCGACAGCCTGCCCAAGATGATTTGGTACTCCCTGAACCCGGCCGACAATGCCGTGATCGGCACTGCCATTGGTTCCTTCCAGGGCACCAAGGCTCAGGGCATGATTCAGCAGGGCTCCGGCTGGTGGTTCAATGACACCTTACAGGGCATGATCGATCAGATGACTTCCCTGGCCTCCCTGTCCGTCCTCGGCAACTTCGTGGGTATGCTCACCGACTCCAGAAGCTTCCTGTCCTACACCCGTCACGAGTACTTCCGCCGCATTATGTGCAACCTGATCGGCGGCTGGGTGGAAAAGGGCATGTATCCTGCTGACATTGAGTTCTTAGGTCAGCTGGTACAGGACATCTCCTTCAACAACACCAACCGTTACTTCAATTTCGGCGTGTAATTTCAGAATTTGCTATGTCCTCTCAGGCAGCCTGCGGGCTGCCTTTATTTTGGGCAGCAGACAGCGCAGAGCGCAAGGGCTCCCTGCCCTGCCGGCAATCGGATAGGGGGGGAGTTCTTCTCCAGCCCCTTCCACACCACCCACCGTGCGGTTCCGCAGTGGGCGGTTATCAATAACTTCAGGGGGGATGTCTCAATTGTAGACATCTCCCAGGCATGTCCATCCCAGTTCTCGGAGCGTGGCATTCTTCAGGGTCGTGGAGAGGATCCAACTACCTGCCGTACGCCAGTACGACTTGCGCGTATTCGCCCACTCCCATGCTTTTCCCTCTGCAACCCCCAGCTTCCTCAGCGCAGCGAACTTCGTCTTTATCCTCTTCCACTGTTTCCAGTAGATTTGGCGGATGCGTCGTCTCAGCCATTCGTCCGTCCGCTTCACAAACTTCTTCATTGAGGAGTTCTTGAAGTAGCCGCCCCATCCCCGCACGAACATCCTCAGCTCACTTCTGTATTTGTACAGGCTCTGCCCTCGGTTTCGCGCAGTGATTTCTTTCAGGCGCTGTCTGCATTTGAGCTTCGACTTCTCGTGGGGAAGTGATTTCACTCCCTCTTTCGACTGCCAGAACCCAAATCCCAGGAACTTCAGCTGAGGATCTGAGATACAGCAGATCTTAGTCTTCTGTTCGTTGAGCTTGAGAAACAGCTTTCCTTCTATGAATGGCTTCAGGTGTTTCAGGGTTCGTTCGGCCGCTTTCCTGCTCCTGCACAGGACCATCATATCGTCAGCATATCTCACGAAACGATGGCCCCTTCTCTCGAGTTCATGATCGAGTTCGTTGAGCATGATATTGGCCAGAACGGGGCTGACCGGCCCGCCCTGAGGCGTGCCGATCTCGCAGGGTGTGGTCACGCCATTCTCCTCGATCGGGGCTCTCAGGATTTTGTGAATGAGTGAAATCACTCTCCCGTCTCCGATCCGGTCGGACAAAAGCTGCAGCAGTTTGGAGTGGTTGACTGTGTCAAAGAACTTGGCCAAGTCGAGATCCACGACCCAGACATATCCCTCATTGGCGTAGCTGAGCGCTTCGTCAATTGCGGTCTGACAGCTTCTGCCGGGACGGAACCCATGGCTGTGTGTGCTGAACACGGGCTCGTATTCCTCACTGAGCTTTTGGGCTACCGCCTGCTGAATGACGCGATCTACGGCCGTTGGTATTCCCAGCGGTCTGAATTTGCCTTTCTCCTCCTTTGGGATCATGACACGGCGTACGGGCTGGGGTTTATATTTCCCAGTCTTCACGGCCTCCACTAGTTCGGCTCCGTGCTCACGCAGGTAGCCGAGGAGTTCGCCGACAGTAAGGCCGTCGACCCCCGGGGCTCCTTTGTTCGCCTTGACCTGCTTATATGCCTGGTTCAAGTTTGTTCGGTCCAAGATGGATTCCAGTGTGACCATTCGTCGCCTTTGCGTTTGGTGGCGCTTGCTCCTTCTTCGTCCTTCGACCCACTGCTGCCCTCGAGGTCGCTTCCGGTTCCGCCGTCCGCTTCCGTCGGGCTCCTTTCGGATTTTCAGCAATTCTCTGGTCGTCGGCGGCGTCGGGCGCCTCCGGTTATTGATTTCGGCCCTTCCCGGGCACCATCCAGCCCGGTACTATGGCTTCTGCTGACTTCTCACGGCAAGCTTTACTCCGTGGCCCCGGTTGAGGGACTACGTCCGTGAGACCTCCTCGGGTAAGAACACGCTCTTTCCCCTCATGCAGCTGCCTCATTTACACTGGCGGCTCCGTGCAGCTATTGGACTTCGCTTTGTTTGGCAAGCTTATCCACCGCCGACTGCCTGATGAGGTTTTTGTTCATCAGCTCAAGGGTTTGCCTCCAGCTTCTTTCAGCCTGCGCCTCGCGACGCACACCTTGCTATTGGCTATGAGGTTGCCGCTGCCGGCCCCTCTGGGGACTTTCACCCGTTAGAACGTGCCCATGCCGAGCACACTAAAAAACGGGCTCCTGCAGAGGAGCCCGAAAAGCAAAAAACCACCGTTAATTGCACATGCAAGGAGCAACAAAATTAGGAACACGTGAAAACCTCATTCGTTGCGGTTAGCGTTAACTAACTGCGATTAGTGTACAGCAACGAAAACTGCAGTGCAACACTTTTTTCTACAATTTTTCATACCCCGCTCTCCCTGCTGCCGCCTCAGTCAATCAGGCTCCCCCGACGGAACAACCAGGGCCAGCGGGTGCCAGCGGGCAGACCGGAGAAAATTAAAAAATTTTTAAAAACTTTTAAATTTTTGGGGAACTTTTCCCCTAGATCCCCCTCTAAACTGCAGTTCCGCAGGGAACACAGGTTTTAAATTTCTTCTGAAACAGCAGAATCCCATGTTGTGCCAGGCCAGATGGTCTGGCTTTTTTCTTTTTTGCGGGCAGATCTTTGTATGGGGGAGCAGATCCTGTAGCCGCCGGCGCAGGCAGTCACTACAGATTCTGCTGCGGCGGAGAAAATTTTAAAAATTTCCGGGAACTTTATGGCAGGCAGGTACTCTAAGTTACAGTTCCGAGAGGAACGCAGATTGAAACAGTTTTCATCTGGTTTAGCTCCAATTAAATTTCTCCGCCAGGCCGCAGGTCTGGCTTTTTTTTGTCTGTCACCTGCGATCTGTACTGCGCTGATATGGAAGTGAGTGTGCGCTGATATGGAAGTGAGTGCGTGCCGGGGAGCCCGCCCGGGGTTAAATTTCGGGGAAAAGAAAAATTTTCTGCCCGGGCGGGAACTAAAGCGGCTTTGGGTCGTCCAAGATCTCAGCTGATTTCATGAAACAGCTGAAAGTTTGCTTCTTCTTGATTGCCTGACGGCCGGCCTGATTATTTGGTGCCGGCCTTTCTTTTGGTCTGAGCAAACAGCAGTTCCCGCGGCTGCCGCCGGTAAACCACCCGAACGACAAAACAGGAAGAGCCGCGGTCGGCGACCGTGCTGCCCTTGACGGCAAAAACTCCGGCCACAGCCAGCACTGCCGCGCCGTCCCGGCAGTCGGCAGCGGTGGAGATCAGAGGCAGAGCCGGCCGCCACCACTGCGGCACATTGTATTCGCTGCAGAGTTTGCCCAGCTCCCGCCGGTGCGCCCGGCCGGCCGGCTGCAGCTGCAGGGAAGCGGCCGCCCCAAAATGCAGATACACGCCCTGCCCCGGCGGCAGAGCAAAGGCACAGGGCTCATCTGCCGCCGCAGGCTGCAGGCTGTAGAGGAAATCTCCCCAGATCAGACTCTTCCCCGGCTGCAGCATGACCGTCCCCGGTCCCGGCAGGCGCAGCTGATCCACCAGATAAAGCTTATGGCGGAAGCGGCGCAGATAAAGCCGGCGCGGGATCAGCTCGATCAACCCGGCCCGGCCGGCTGTACCCTGCAGCAGCTGCAGGGCCTGGCGCAGCAGGGCCAGCTCCGGCGGCAGGACCAGTTTTTCCCGGCAGAAACGGCGCAGCAGCATCAGCAGCAGATGCTGATCCTGCAGATCCAGTCCTGAGGTGTCCAGACTGAAATCCTTGGCATCAAAGCGCGCCGTGAAATACTGTTCTACCAGGCGCTGCGCCAGATCATGCTCCAGGGCACACAGCTCCTGCGTGCGCAGCAGCGCCCTGTCCAAATGCGTAAAGCGGGTTTTCAGCAGCGGGATCACTTTGAGGCGCAGGAAATTGCGCTCAAATTTCAAATAAGAATTGGAAATGTCAAAGACAAAATCCAGATCCAGCTCCCCCAGCCACTGTTCTATTTCAGCCTTGGAGAAGGGCAGCAGCGGCCGCATGATGGTGCCGCGCTGATCTACTGTTACCGCCTTCATGCCGGCCAGGCCCTGCGGTCCTGAGCCGCGCTTGGCGGCCAGAAAGAAGCTCTCCACTTGATCATCGCGCTGATGGCCCAGCCACAGCACGCCGCCGCGGCATTCCTCCAGCAGCGCCCGGTAGCGCTCCTGCCGGGAACTGTCCTCAGGGGAGATGCGGTTTTGATAGACAATATTGAGCTTTTTGACCGTCAGCGGTACCTGCAGCCGGGCACAAAGCTGCCGGCAGTGGGCCAGCCAGAAGGGATCGTCATTGTCCAGCCCGTGAATGCAGTGTACCGCCCTGACCGGCACCGCCGGCTGCAGCTGCCCCACTGCTGCCGCCAGGGCCAGCAGCAGAGTGGAATCAGATCCTCCGGACAGCCCTACCACTACAGGCCGTCCGGCTATGTCCGCCGTCAGACTGGCGGCCAGTTGCTGCAGCCGCTCCAGCGCGGCGGCTGCATCAGCAGTAGCCATAGTTCATCAGGCGGGTGTAGCGCTCTTCAATCAGACGATCGGCCGGTATGGTCTTTAAGATCTGCAGATCAGCGGTCAGGCGATCCTTTAAGGCCAGGGAAATGGCATCATAGTCGCGGTGGGCACCGCCCAGCGGCTCCTTGACTATATTGTCAATCAGCCCCAGGGACTTGATCTTGTCGGCAGTGATGTTCATGGCCTCGGCAGCCAGTGAAGCCTTGTCGGCACTCTTCCACAAAATGGAGGCGCAGCCTTCAGGAGAGATCACCGAATAGGTGGAGTACTGCAGCATGTTGACGCGGTCACCCACGCCTATGGCCAGGGCACCGCCTGAGCCGCCCTCACCTATGACGGTGCAGACTATAGGGGTCTTCAGTCCGGCCATGCACTTTAAGCTTTCGGCAATGGCACCGGCCTGTGAGCGCTCTTCTGCTCCCACACCGGGATAGGCACCCGGGGTATCGATAAAGGTGATGATGGGCAGGGCAAAACGCTCGGCCATACGCATCAGACGCATGGCCTTGCGGTAGCCTTCCGGACGGGGCATGCCGAAATTGCGTCTGGTGCGCTCACGCACATCACGACCCTTCTGATGACCTATGACCATGACCGGCAGGCCGTTGAGACGGGCGAGGCCGCCTACTATGGCCTTGTCATCGGCATAGGCGCGGTCACCGCACAGTTCCTGAAAATCCGTGAAGATGCGCTGTACATAATCCAGGGTATAAGGACGCATGGGATGGCGGGAGAGCTGCGAAATCTGCCAGGCGTTCAGGGAGGAGAAAATCTTCTTTGTCAGCTCCAGATTTTTCTTTTCAAGCTGTACCAATTCCTTGGACATATCAACATCGCTGCCCACCGTGGAGCTGATGCGTCTGAGCTCTTCAATATGAGCCAGCAGCTCGGCAATCGGCTGTTCAAAATCTAAGTAATTGATATTCATTACAATCTCCGCATAAAGATGAAAGGGATCCGCACTGCTCTTGATCATAGCGCAGGGGTATACCCGTTTACAGCTCCAGCCCGCACAATTCCCTAAGACGACTGCGCGGCCAGGAGCTTTTTAATCGGTCCGTAACTTTTTCTGTAGCAGTCCAGCAGCGGCAGACGCTGCAGCAGCTGCAGATGTTCCCGGGTGGGATAGCCCTTATGGCGGGCAAAACCATATTCAGGGTACAGCCGGTCCAGAGCATAAAGCTCATGATCCCGGGTTACTTTGGCCAGAATGGAGGCTGCCGCTATTTCCGGCACCCGGGCATCACCCTGTACCACGGCCACCGCGGCCAGCGGCAGTCCCGGCGGCACCTTGTTGCCGTCCACCAGCATCAGGCTGCAGGGCAGCTCCATGGCCTCATAGGCCCGGCGCATGGCCAGCAGCGAGGCCTGCAGTATATTAAGGCTGTCAATTTCCTGCGGGGTGCACTCCCCTATTCCCCAGCACAGGGCATCGCGTTTGATGATGGCAAAGAGCTCTTCCCGCTTTTTCTCGCTGAGCTTTTTGGAGTCATTGAGCCCGGCTATAGGCCGGGCCGGATCCAAAACCACGCAGGCGGCGGTGACATTGCCCATCAGCGGCCCGCGGCCGGCCTCATCGGTTCCGCAGACCAGATGTACTGCCGGATCTACAGGGTAGACAAAAGGCTCAGGCAGGACTCGGGCCATCACTATCTCCGGATGTGCTCTGCAGCCTGGAAGACATCAAAATCAGGCTCAATATGCCGGCGGCCGGCGGACTGAGGCTGTTCCTGCTCTGCCGCCGGCTGTGCCTGTGCCTCCGCCGGAGCGGCAGGCGGCTGTTCTGCGGCAGGCTGCTCTGCTTCGGCTGCTGTTTCCTCCGCGTCTGCAGAGTTTTCCCCGGCGGCAGGAGGATTTGCAGCCTGTTTTCTCTGCATACAGGCAAACACGGCCTCGGCGGCTATATTGTCGCTGTCCATGATCAGGCTCTGATGCAGGCGTTTGAACTCTTTTTTCAGCAGCAGATTATCCGACTGCAGCAGCTTGAGCATTTCCACGGCCAGGGCCTGCGGCGTGCAGTTTTCCTGAATGAACTCACTCACCAGCCGGCGGCCTGACAGCAGATTGGGCAGGGAAAACATGTCCACCTTCAGCAGTCGGCGGGCAATCATGGCCGAGATGGCATTGACCTTATAGGCCACGGCCATGGGCCGCTGCAGCAGCATGGCCTCAAAGGCCACCGTACCGCAGGTCAGCAGCACGGCATCAGTGGAGGCAATCACCTCCCGGGTGCGGCCGACGTAGATGGTCAGCGACAGCTCGGGGGCATACTCCAGCCACAAATCCTTTAGGAGCTCTGCCTTTTCTTCATTGACTGCCGCCGAGACAAAGACCACATCAGGCAGTTTCTGCCTGATTAATCTGGCCGTCTGCGCGAAGATCGGCACCATGCGGGTCAGCTCACCCCGGCGCGAACCGGCCAGAATGCCCATGACCCTGGTATGGCTGGGATTAATGGGATCGACGCTGTTTTGGTAGAGAGCCACCGCTTCCCGCGCCTCATCCTGATCCACCTCCAGCGGAATACTGGCGGCCAGAGTATGGCCCACATAGGTGCAGGGCATGTGGTGGCGGTCATAAAAGGCCTTTTCAAAAGGCAGCAGGGCCAGCACTTCATCACAGGAGGCGGCTATATTCTTCATGCGCCCTTCCCGCCAGGCCCAGACCGAGGGACTGACATAGTGCAGGACCGGGATGCCGGCCTGCTTCAGGTGGCGTTCCACCGTCAGATTGAAGTCCGGCGCATCTATGCCGATCATGACGCAGGGGCGGGTGGCCAGCAGTTTTTGAATCAGCAGGCGCCTGAGCTTTAAGATCGGGATCAGATGAGACACCACCTCCATCAGACCCATTACCGAGAGTTGCTCTATGGGAAAAAGGGAAGTCAGCCCCTCCGCGATCATGTGCGGGCCGCCTATACCTATAAATTCCGCCTCCGGGTCGCGGCTTTTGATGGCGCGGATTAAACCGGCCCCGAGCACATCGCCCGAGGCTTCACCGGCCGTCAGCGCATAAAGATGCGGCCTGCAGTCTGCATTTGCCATCAGCGCACTATTCCACGTCCATCAGCCTTGATGAATTCCAGCAGAGGCACTATGCACTCTTCTGTCTTGGCCATTTCCTCCAGCACTGCCACCGCCTGCTCTATGGTGTTGTGCTTGTGATATATAGCCATATAGGCCCGGCGTATGGCATTGACCTGTGCTTCGGTAAAGCCGCGGCGCAGCAGACCTACACGATTGATGCCGTGGGCTTTGGCATAGTGGCCGGCGGCCATGACATAAGGAGGTACGTCCATGTTCAGGGCAGCCATGCCGGCTACAAAGGCATGAGAACCGACGCGGCCGAACTGATGTATGGCCGACAGTCCGCCGAAAATCACATAATCGCCTATGACCACATGGCCGGCCAGGGTGGCATTGTTGGCAAAAATGCAGTTGTCACCAATGACGCAGTCGTGGGCCACATGCACATTGACCATGAAGAGGTTGTGGCTGCCCACTTTGGTGGTGGAATTGCCCTGTATGGTGCCGCGGTGCATGGTGCAGTGCTCGCGTATGACATTGTCGTCACCTATCTGCAGGGAGGTGGGCTCATTGCGGTACTTGAGATCCTGACAGGCCTCACCTATGGAGCAGAACTGATAAATGTGATTGCGGTTGCCAATCACCGTCGGTCCGCGCAGCACGCAGAAAGGCTCAATGAGGCAGTCCTCGCCTATAACCACGTCACCCTCGATAACAACATGCTCCCTGATGACGGTACGGGCACCTATGGTAACTGAAGCTGCGATTTTCGCAGTGGGATCAATAACAGCAGAGGGATCGATCATGGGCGCTCCTATGACTTTACCTTGGCGCACATCAGGTCAGCCGAGCAGACCACACTGCCGTCCACGGTGGCCACGCCCTTGAAGCTGGCTATACCGCGTCTTTCCTTTAAGAATTCCACATCCAGCACCAGCTGATCACCGGGAACCACCGGGTGACGGAAGCGGGCATTGTCTATGGAGGCAAAATAGTACAGCTCTCCCGGCTCCGGCTTGCCCACCATGGTAAAGGCCAGCACACCGGTGGCCTGAGCCATGGCTTCCAGAATCAGCACGCCCGGCAGCACCGGCTTGCCCGGGAAATGTCCCTGGAAAAAGGGCTCGTTGAAGGAGACATTCTTAATGGCTCTTAAGGTCTTGTGCTCAGGAGTAATGGAATAATCCACCACCCGGTCAATCATTAAGAAGGGATAGCGATGCGGAAGCAGGCTCATGATCTCTTCAACATTTAAAGTTTTCTTCTGCACTTGTTCAGTCACTTTGCTTCTCCTAAAAAACGCTTACTTTTCAGCACTGCCCTCGGAGGCGCTCTTTTCCAAATCACCTATACGGCGCTCCAGCTGCATCATTTTGCGGTACATATCATTGATGTGCAGCATGCGGGCAGCAGTCAGACGCCATTCTTTATTGGTTTGAGCCGGGAAACCGGAGGAATAAATGCCGGGCTTGTCAATGGAACGCATTACTATGGTGGAGCCGGTCAGAGTCACGCCGTCGCAGATCTCTATATGACCGTTGATGATCACCGTACCGCCTATAATGCAGTAGCAGCCGATCTTAACACTGCCGGCTATGGTTGTGCTGCCGGCCACTGCCGTGCCGGTGCCTATGCGCACATTGTGTGCAATCTGACACAAATTGTCGATGATGACATTGTCCCCAATGACTGTATCGTCCAGGGCGCCTCTGTCTATGCAGGTGCAGGCTCCGATTTCAACAAATGAGCCTATTTTAACATGGCCGGTCTGCGGAATCTTCAGCCAGCGGCCGCGGTCATTGGCATAGCCGAAACCGTCGGAGCCTATGACGGCGCCGGACTGCAGCAGGCAGTGTTCGCCTATGGTCACGTCATGATAAACCGAGGCATTGCTGTATATTTTGGTAAAAGCCCCGATGACGGCCCTCTGACCAATGACTACACCCGGTCCTATCTGCGCGCCCTGCCCGATCACGGCATGAGGGCCGATCACGGCATTGGGTCCTATGGCGGCGTCATCTGCCACCTCGGCTGTGGGATCGATTACGGCTGAAGGAGCCCTGCCTGCAGCCACCGGCGGGGTGGTATCGAGCATTTGTGCGGTTTTGGCAAAAGCCACATAGGGATCCGGCACCACCAGGGCGGCCTTGTCTCCTACGTGCTCCAAATCACTTTCCCGGATCAGCACTGCCGAGGCCCCGCTTTCCGCCAGCACACTGCGGTAGCGCGGATCTGACAGGAAGGAAATCTCCCCCTCTCCTGCCGTTTTTAAGTTGGCAATACGTGAAATTTCAATATCACCGCTGCCGGATAATTTGGCATTAAGCGCCTGAGCTAATTGCGAAAGCAGCACGATTCCCTCCTCAAAAGCCAAAAAAGCTCCTGCCTGTCAGGAGCTTTTATTAGTGTATCAAATCCGGGCACTCAACAGTAACCGGGGATCAGCCGGCCGGCATTATTTGTTGCCGGCGGCAACCCTGTCGATTACAGCCTGGGAAATATTGAGGGCATTGACTGTGTAGGCCACCACATTTTCACCGCGCAGCACCAGCTGCAGACCGCGCTCCCTGGCAATCTGATCCACAGCCTGCTGCACCAGGCCGGCCAGACGCTGCTGCTCTTCCTGGGAACGGCGGTTGGCATCTTCCTGCAGAGCACGGCCCTTTAAGTTGAAATCAGACTGCAGCTGAGCCAGACGGCGCTGAGCCTCGGTCAGCTGATCGCCGGTGTACTTGCCGGCCTGCAGATCAGCTGCCAGCTGCTTGCCTTCATTTTCCAGATCCATCAGTTCCTGCTGCCGCGGACCAAATTCCCTGGCAAGAGCTTCGGCTGATTCCTTGGCCTGAGGGATTTCGTGCATGATATAGGGCACATTGATTACGGCTATGGGGGGAAATTCACCCTCGGCTGCATGTGCTGCGCCGCAGAACAGAGCAGCTGCTGCTGCGGCTGCCAGGACGGTCTTCATAAACATAATGGCGCAAATCCTCCTTAAACTTAAAATCTTCCGCCAATATTGAAATTAAACACCTCGGTATCATCACCGGAGTAATCCTTGATGGGCTTGGCCAGGGAGAATACCAGAGGTCCTATGGGCGAGAGCCAGGCCAGAGATACACCCACTGAGGCACGATAGTCGGAAGGATCGGCATTATCGCTGCCGCTGGCGTAATCGCTGTCATGAGTATCCCACAGGGCACCGGCATCGATGAAGAATGAAGTTCTGACCTGACGCTTGTAGGCTTCGGCTATGATCGGAGTGGGCACGATGATTTCTGCCGTCACGGTCCACAAAGCGTTACCGCCTACTGAGGTGCTGGAAGTGTAGCTGGTGCCGTCACTGTTGGTATAAACGGCACGCGGACCAATGGAATTGGAGTCAAAGCCGCGCATCCAGTCCGAGCCGCCCAGATAGAAATTGGAGAAGAAAGGCAGACGACTCAAATCACCGTAGCCGTCACCAAAGGCGGCACGGCCGCGCACGGTGAACACGTAATCGTGCTCCATATCCAGGGGCAGATAATGATAGGTTTCAGCCGAGACCTTGTAGTATTCCAAATCCGAGACTGAAGGCAGGGTGGCATAGGCGCTGAAGACCTGCCGGGAACCGGAGGTAGGGAACATGGTGCGGTCCAGGTTGTTGCGGGTCAGGCTCACGGAGAAGGTGAAGTTGTTGAAGGTATCATGCCACTTGCCTTCCTTGCCCATTTCCTGCCAGAAGATTCTGGCCTGCTCAAAAATGTCATTTTTGGAACTGACGCGGTTCTGCTCAAAGCCCAGGCTGTAGCTGACGCCTATGTTTTCTGATATAGGATAGCCGGTGGTGAACTCTATACCGGTGGTTTCATTGCGGTAACGCACCACATCAGCATCATCGCCATCAAACTTATCGTAGTATATACGTCCGCCCAGGCTAATGCCGTCCACGGTAAAGTAGGGATCGGTATAGCTGAATTCAGTGTGATCACGATAATCATTGGAGTAGGCGGAGAGGGATGCCTGAGAGCCCCAGCCAAAAACATTGTTCTGGGAAATACTGCCCTGAATGAGCAGACCGGAGTCGGTACCGTAACCAATACCGCCGGCCAGTGAGCCTGTAGGCTGTTCCTTGACTGAAACCTCCAGATTTACCGTATCCGGAGTGTTGCCGGCCCGCTTGGGCTCAACATTCACGGTCTCGTAAAAGCCGGTGCGGTTGAGGCGGTTTTTCGAGGTTTCTATGGCTTCATTGGACAGCCAGGTACCGTCCATCTGGCGCAGCTCGCGGCGTACCACCACGTCATCGGTGGTGTTGTTGCCGGTAACCAGCACCTGACTGACGTAGATGCGGGAGCCCGGTTCTACATTGAACTCCAGATCTACAACATGATCCTGGTCATTGTATATGGGATAGGCCCGGATCTGAGAGTAGGCATAACCGTATTTGCCCAGATAATCGCTCAGCGCCTCTTCCACCGAGGACACCTTGGCGGCGGAGTAAATCTCATTTTTCTCAAAGGTCAGGAGTTTTTCCATCTCCTCCCCGTATTTGAGGGTATTGCCGCGCAGGCTGACCTTGCCTATGGTATAGCGCTCGCCTTCATCTATGGTAATGGTCAGATAGAGGCCCTTGCGGTCAGGGGTCATCTCCACTGAGGTGTCAGTGATGCGGAATTTGACGTAACCGCGATCCATGTAGTAGGAACGCAGTTTTTCCAGGTCTCCGCTGAACTTCTGGGTGTCATAGCGCTGATTGGCCATGAAATTCCACCACGGCACATCATCGCGCAGATCCATCTGGGCCAGCAGCACATCCTCATCAAAGCTGCGGTTGCCTACTATGTTGATCTGCTGAATTTCAGCGCTTTCGCCTTCATTGAATTCTATTTTGACATCCACGCGGTTGCGCGGCAGATAAGACAGCACCGTGCGCACTCTGGCCTGATACATGCCGGCGCTGTGGTAGAAGTCCTCCAGGGACTGCTGTATGGCATTTAAGGTCTGTACATTGAGCAGTTCACCTGATTTAAGTCCCTGCTGCTCGATCACGCTGCGCAGGGCTTCTTCCTTAATCTGCTCATTGCCGGCAAAGTCCACCCTGCCTATGGTAGGTCTCTCCTTGACGTTGACTATGAGTTTGTCGCCGTCGCGGGCCAAAGTCACATCATCAAAGTTGCCGGTGGCATAGAGACGTCTTAAGGCCAGAGCAGTACCGGCCGCATCCAGAGTATCACCCTGAGTGACCGGCAGGGCCAGCAGCACTGCACCCAAGGAGACACGATTCAGGCCCCGGACTTCAATGTCCTGTACCACAAAAGTCTCAGGAGCAGCACCAGCCGCAGCGGGATACAGAAAAGAGCTCAAGGCCAGGCTCAAACACACAGCCAGCACCTTTTTGTGTCTTAAAGCTTTTATCATGCGGTCATCTGCACGCCTTCACCCCGTCCCGGGGGGCTGGGCATGCACTCCTTTTTTCAGTTTTTGGTTAATTTAACTTGTCTTTTTGTCCGGTGCCGCGCAGGTTTGTTGTTTCTGCCCTGTTTTGGGGTTCACAGCCTGCCGGGCCCTCTGCAGCTACAGCGCCCTCAGATCGTTGAAAACGGCAAACAGAGACAAACCTATAATAAAACAAAACCCCATGGCGCTTAAAACGTATTGAATGCGCTCTCCCGGGGCTCTGCCGGTGACGGCCTCATAGGCTATGAAAATCAGCTGTCCGCCGTCCAGCACAGGGATCGGCAGCAGATTGAGGATACCTAAGTTTACACTAACCGCCGCCAAAAAACTTATAAAGAAAACAAAGCCGAAACTGGCACTCTGCCCCGCTCCGCGGGCTATGGATATGGGCCCGGATATATTTTCCGCCGGAATGGAGCCGCTGATGAGCTTCCAGGTGGAGGAGATGATAAACAGCGACATGCGCCCGGTATCGGAGCAGGCCTTGACTGCAGCGTCTATAGGACCGTAGGAGCGGGTGGTCATCAGTTCAGGCAGCGGCTCCACATCCACCCCTATGCCTATGACTGTGCGCCAGACACCTGTTTCCTCGCTGTAAACCCGCTCGGGAAATACTTCAGTCTGATAGAGCACGCCGCCGCGCAGCAGCTCCAGTGAGATGGGGCCGGTGGAGGAGGCTATGGCGCGCTGCACCCTGTACCAGGTAGGAGTAGGCGTGCCGTTGACCGAAACTATTTCATCCCCCACCTCAAGACCTGCTTCATAGGCCGGAGAGCCCGGGCGTACCTGCGTCAGGGTCTGGGACACCCGGCCCTGACAGGGCAGCAGACCTATGAGATCGAATATACTGTCCCCGGCGCCCAGGCTGAGATTATCCATATTGAGCTGCAGCACCCGGGGCTGTTGTGTCCCCAGCTCTCCTGCAGCCGTCAGCTGCACCGGCGTGCTTTCATTGATGTGCTCCAGCAGCAGCATGGCCGTCTGCGACCAGTCGCCCACAGCTTCACCATTGATGCTGATGATTTCATCATAGGGCTGCAGGGCAGCACTCTCGGCGCGGCTGCCGGGCAGCACATCCCCTACCACCGGCCGCAGCACATTAACGCCTATGATATTGATCAGCAGATAAAGCACAAAGGCCAGGATGATATTGAAGACCGGGCCGGCGGCAATGATCAGGGCGCGCTGCTTTAAACTCTTGGCCCAAAAGGCATCAGACGGCAGGCTGCCGCGCTCCCGGCGGGCATCCTGCTCATCGCCCAGCATTTTGACATAGCCGCCCAGCGGTATGGCGGACAGGGCAAATTCACAGCCATTTTTCATCTGCCGGCGGTACAGCACCGGACCAAAACCTATGGAAAAGCGCAGTACCCGCACCCCTACACTGCGGGCGGCCAGATAATGCCCGTATTCATGAAAAGAAATTAAAATGCCCAGAGCCAGGGCAAAGAAAAGCAGATTCCACAAAGCGCTGAACATCAGTGCTGTCCTTTGAAACGGGCGGCTATATATTCCCTGGTACGGCGGCGTACCGCGGCATCGAGATCCAAAATTTCCGCAAAGCTGTGCTCATCAAAGGCCGGCGGCACGCCCCGCTGCAGCATTTCACTGCACACGGCGGCAATATCGGTGTAGCCTATCTTTCCGTCCAGAAAGGCCTGCACGGCAATTTCATTGGCGGCATTGAGGGTCACACAGGCTCCCTGTCCCTCATCTCCGGCGGCTATGGCCAGCTTCAGGCAGGGATAACGCTCAAAGTCAGGCTTAAAGAAGCTCAGCTCGGCCATGGTGGTGAAATCCAGCGCCCCGACACCGGAGATGATGCGCTCGGGATAGGCCAGAGCCCGGGCTATGGGGGTCTTCATGTCCGGCCGTCCCAGCTGCGCCAGCACGGCGCCGTCTATGTAGGAGACCATGGAATGCACCACGGACTGCGGATGGATCAGGATCTCTATGTCGGCAGATGAGGCATTGAACAAATAGCGGGCCTCAATAAATTCCAGCCCCTTGTTCATCATGGTGGAGCTGTCTATGGTGATCTTGGGCCCCATGGACCACACCGGGTGATTTAAGGCCTCTTCGGGGCGGACATAGGGCAGCTCGGCCAACGGGCGGTTGCGGAAGGGTCCGCCGGAGCCGGTAAGCAGTATACGGTGAACTCCGGCAGCCTTGAGGTCACATACTCCCAGATTGTCGGCACACTGCGGCGGCAGCGCCTGAAATATGGCGCTGTGCTCGGAATCTATGGGCAGCACCCGGCAGCGGCAGGCTTTGGCTTTGGCAAAAAAGAGCCGGCCGGTCATGACCAGAGCTTCCTTGTTGGCCAGTCCCATGCGCCGGCAGTGCCCCAGCGCTGCCAGTACCGGGCGCAAACCGGCCGCGCCCACCACCGCACCAATGACAAAATCATGATCAGTGGAGGCAGCCGCGCAGCATTCATCCTCGCCGCCGCCTACAGTGCAGGAGAGACCCTCCTCCCTGACCCGGCGGCTTAGTTCCAAAGCGGCAGCCTTGTCGCTCAGCACCGCCTGCTCGGGGTGAAATTCCCGGATGATTTCCAGCATGCAGTCCACGCTGTGCAGAGCACATATGGTTTTCAGACGGTAGGCTTCACGGTTGCAGCGCAGCACTTCCAGGGCGGAAGTACCTATGGAGCCGGTGGCGCCGAGCAGACAAACGCTTTGTTCAGTCATTACAGCACCATCCCCAGCAGATAGTGCAGTCCCAGGAAGACCGGCAGGGCTGCCAGCTGCGAATCTATACGATCGAGCATGCCGCCGTGGCCGGGGAACATGCGTCCGGAATCCTTAATGCCTGCCTTGCGTTTGAGCATACTCTCCACCAGATCGCCCAGCACCGAAAACAGTATGGCTCCTATGCCGGCCACGGTAAGCTGCAGGCTCTGCCGGCCGAAATCACCGTAAAAGCCCAGATAATTAAACAGGCTGAGGCACAGCAGCGCCAGCGCCAGACCGCCGTACAGGCCCTCACGGGTTTTGTTGGGGCTGACTGCCGGAATGAGTTTGTTTTTGCCCACAGCCCGGCCGGTGAAATAGGCCCCGGTATCGGCCGCCCACACCAGAATCATCACCGCCAGCAGCAATATGGCGCCGGAATTGAAATCCTCAGTGAAGTGATGGGCCCGCAGAATAAGCATGGCAAACAGGAAGGGCACCAGCAGCAGCAGGCCGAATACCACATTGATTCCCGGCTGCAGCCAGAAGGCGCTGACTGCAGGATAAGCCCGCACCACCGGCAGCAGCAGCACCCAGAACAGCAGGGACACAACCATCAGGATATTGAGCCACTGCGGCACCAGACCCTCGGTAAACTGCCCGGGAGGGGCAAAGAAGAAGCCGGCAGAGGCGGCAACGGCAGCGGCAATCAAAAAGGGAAATTTGGTCTTAAAGCCCAGCATGGGTGCCAGTTCATTGGCCGCCAGGGCATAGGCTGCCAGGGCCCCTATGGTGAATATGGGATAATCGGCGACAAACAGCCACATGAGCACGACCACAATCAACACAGCCGCAGTTGCTATTCTAGTTCCCATTGTCTTTATTCCTCAGCCTTTAGCCTTTCAGGTTGAATTTTTCAATTGTAGCAGTTAACCCAGCCGGTGGATTGTACAAAGCACTGCCTGATTTTGCCGCGATTGGGATTCCCCACCAGATTGGGCACCGTGGTATTCATCATCTGCATGTTGTTCTGATTGACCATGTTAAAGAGGTTTTGATTCAGATTGTTGGTCTGCTGCAGTCCGGCGTTGAACTGCTCCAGGGCGGCAACAGCCTGCTGTGCTTCGGCAGCCCTGCGTTGTGCCTGGGCGGCATTGATTTGAGCCTGAATCAGAGCCTGCTGCTGTCTTTGCTGTGCCAGAGCAGCCATCTGGGCATTGCGCTCCTCTATTTTGGCCGATACTTTTTTGGCTACCTCTGCTAAAAATTTATCTTCATGGCAGATATCAAAATAATCAGGCCAGGAGGCAAAGGGAGCGGCAGCTTTGGTGTGGCATTTTTGAGCAATGTACTCTTTTTTTATCATGTCGGCGCGGTTTACACTGCGGGTCAGAGTTGCATCATTAAGCTGCTTTTCGATTTCAGTCAGCACCCTTACAAATTCTGCCCAATAAGATTCTGGCAGGATGACAGCTTCCGGCTGCGCTGTGAATGAGGCCTTTCTGACTCCACGATAACTGCCGGTATTCGAGGTAATAAAAAAACCGTAAGGTGCAGGCTCATTGATTTTCTTGTTCAGCAGGTAAGCCCCACCTTGATTGTTTAATTGATTGAATTCGAACACAAAGGCAAAATTCGGATATTCCTTGCCTTTCCTTACTATGCCGGCTATGGGGTCCTGGTATATCAAATAATTGATGTACTGCTCACGGTCTACCACACTGGCCACTTGCATATATTTGAAATCGCTGCCGTTTTCCCCATAGGTAAATCCCTGAATTGCTGTTTTTTGAGAGTTGCTGATGCCGGTTGCAGTAAACCCCGTCAGTTTATCTTTGTGGTAATAATAAGTTGGTTCCTGACCGGGAGCCTTATACTCAGCCAGATCTTCGGTAACAGCATCATCTGAGCGGACGAATTCACGGCCTATACCATAGGCAAAGCCTTCTTTGCAGGCGCCATCCCAGTAATATTCAGTGTTCAGCGCCTTTTCCTGATTTGATTTATCGTAGCCTAAGTAGATCCTGCACTGTTCTTTTTTATTTACCGGCTGCACCCAGGCTTCAGCTTTGGCATCCTGATACAGAGCCTTATTTGCCTGGTATTCAGCAAGAAACTGTCTTTCCTGAGCAAAGGCTTCTTCTTCGGAAACGGCAAAAATGCTGCTGCAGCCGCACAGCAGCATGCTGATGGCACCTGCACACAGCCAGGGAGTAAGTTTTGCAGAGAATAGTTTTTGCTTTTTCATATGCAGCATCATGCCTCCATTAACCTGACACCATCAATTACTGTACTCCCGTCAATGCTGCCGGAGCTGCGCCGAGGTCATGCCGAAACGCCGCTCGCGTCCTGAATAGAAGACCAGGGCCTTATGCAGTTCGGCCTCATCAAAATCCGGCCAGAGAGTGTCTGTGACATAGATTTCGGCATAAGCCGCCTGCCAGAGCAGGAAATTGGACAGCCGGAACTCCCCGCCGGTGCGGATCAGCAGATCCACATTGTCTGGAGCATACAGTTTTTCAGTTATCAGCCCGGCATCTATATCCTCCGGCGAGATCCGGCCGGCCTGCACTTCAGCTGCCAGCTGCCGGAAGGCGCGCACCAGCTCCGGCCTGGAGCCGTAGTTGATGGCTATATTAAGCAGCATGGTGCTGTTGTCCGCCGTGAGGCTTTCTATTTGGGCTATAGATTTCTGCAGTGCGGCGGAAAGCGCACTGACGTCGCCTATGATTTTGACCTTAATGCCGTGCTGATGCAGTTTGGTTGCATTATCCTTCAGGGCCCGGCCGAGCAGCTGCATCAAAGCCTGCACTTCCGCTGCCGGACGTTTCCAGTTTTCACTGGAGAAGGCATAAAGGGTAAGGATCTGCACGCCTGCCCGGACGGCAGCCGTGATGGTTCTGGAGACGGCCTCAGCTCCTTGCTGATGGCCTTTGACCCGAATCAGGCCCCGGGCTTCTGCCCAGCGGCCGTTGCCGTCCATGATGACGGCCAGATGACGCGGTATTTTGAGAGCAGGGACAGCATCCTGCAGCGTATTGGCGCAGCTCCCGCTTTGCTTGACCTTGTCGGCTGACACTATGTTTAACCCCTCCCTGCTGCTTGAGAGAATCCGCAAAAGTGCCTTGTACTGCTGCGGAGAGGCCCGCGGGGCCGCTGCATAAAAATTCCGGCTTCCGCCTGATTGATTGTTGCGGACCCTTAAGGCCGGGCCCTGGCACCAAAATTTAAACTGTTACCCAAAATTCCCCCGCGGCAGGCGGGGGAGGAAGGAAACCAATACCGGCCCTGGGTTAAACCTGCATCAGCTCTTTTTCCTTGCCGGCCAGAATTTCATCGCACTTTTTGATGAAGCTGTCGGTAAGTTTCTGGATTTGCTCTTCACCGGTGCGCTGCTCATCTTCAGAGATGCTCTTGTCCTTCTGCATCTTCTTGAGCTTGTCATTGGCATCGCGGCGGATATTGCGTATTTCCACGCGGCTCTGCTCGACTTCACTGCGGACGAGCTTGACCAGATCGCGGCGGCGCTCTTCAGTCAGGGGAGGCAGCGGTACTCTGATGTCGGTACCGGCCACTACAGGGTTCAGTCCCAAATCAGACTTCTGTATGGCACGCTCCACTTCCTTGATGGCATTGCGGTCAAAGACCGTCAGCTTCAGGGTGCGGGCATCCTCAACATTGACTGATGCTACCTGACGCAGCGGAGTAGGGGCCCCGTAGTAATCCACCAGGATACCGTCCAGCAGACCAGGCTGGGCACGGCCGGTTCTGATCTTGGCCAGGCGGCTCTGCAGGGCATCCACAGCTTTCTGCATGCGCCCGCCGGCGTCTTGTTTAACCTCGTTTACCATGAAAAACTCCAGTTTGAGTCATTGCGTGACCAGGGTACCCTCGTCCTTGCCGAGGGCAGCATTGCGCAGGGCACCATCCTTGTTCATATTGAACACTCTGATCGTCATTTTATGATCCCGCGCCAGAGCAAACGCTGTCAAGTCCATAACCTGCAATTCTTGAACCAGCGCTTCTTTATAAGTCAGGCGGCGGTAGAGTTTGGCTTCAGGATGGGTGAGCGGATCTGCATCATAGATACCGTCCACCCTGGTGCCCTTGAGGACTTCATCGCAGTTAAGTTCCACCGCCCGCAGCACGGCAGCGGTATCGGTGGTGAAGAAAGGTGAACCGGTACCGCCGGCGGCAATCAGCACCTTACCCTGACTTAATATGGCACGGCCTTCTGCGGCCTGATACTGCTGCGTGATGGAAGGAATGCCGCAGGCACTCATCAGCACACAGTCAGCACCGGCACGCATCACGGCATCGCGCATGGCCAGGCCGTTCATCACGGTGGCAAGCATGCCCATGTGATCTCCGGCCACCCGGTCCAGGCCGGCCTTCTGCAGCGCGGCGCCGCGGAAGATATTGCCGCCGCCCAGCACCAGGGCACACTGCACTCCCTCACGGCTTAAGGCCGCAATTTCCTCGGCCGTGTGCTGCAGGATCACCGGATCTATGCCAAAACCTGCAGAGCCGCCGAGTGCCTCACCCGAGAGCTTGAGCAGGATTCTTCTGCACTTTTTCTGCTCTGAAGTCATAGCGGTACAGCTCCTGTTTACTTGTTGGAGGCTGCGATCTGAGCCTGAACTTCAGCTGCGAAGTCGTCGGCCTTCTTCTCAATACCCTCGCCTACTTCCAGGCGCACAAAGGAAATGACATCAGCATCGCCGTGCTCCTTGAGCATCTGGCCCACAGTGATGTCCGGGGTGCGGATGAAAGGCTGGCCGGTTAAGGAAACCTCACCGGTGAACTTCTTCATACGGCCGGCCACCATCTTCTCGGCAATAGCCTGCGGCTTGCCGGAGTTGACGGCGATCTCGATTTGGATCTGACGCTCGTGCTCGATCACCTCGGCGGAAACGTCCTCGGGATGTACGAACTCAGGCTTGGAGGCGCAGACGTGCATGGCCACATCCTTGGCTAAGGTCTCATCACCGCCCTTGAGGGAGGTAATCACACCAATGCGCTTGTTGGAGTGCAGGTACACACCCAGGTTCTCACCTTCAACCAGAGCAACGCGGCGCAGCTCCAGGTGCTCACCAATCTTGGCGGTCAGGGCGGTCAGAGCCTCGCCTACGGTGGTGCCTTCATAAGCCACAGCCTTTAAGCTGTCGATATCGGCACAGCCGTTGGCCAGAGCCAGGTCGGCAGCCTTCTGGGCAAAAGCGGCGAACTCGGCATTCTTGGCGGCAAAGTCGGTCTCGGAGTTGACTTCCACGAGCACAGCCCTGCTGCCTTCACGGGCGGCAGCGATCACGCCTTCTGCGGCGGTACGGCCGGCCTTCTTGGCAGCCTTGACGGCACCGCTCTTTCTCATCTCCTCAATTGCAGCTTCCATATTGCCGTCGGCGGCAACTAAGGCCTTTTTGCAGTCCATGAAGCCGGCACCGGTACGATCGCGCAGCTCCTTGACCATGGCAGCAGAAATGTTTGCCATTATCTTATCCTCATTACGTAAAAGGCCGGATCATTCCCTCACCAGCCTTTTTGATTTTTAAATTGATGAAAACTTCAGGCTGCCTGCAGCACACGCAGGCAGCATTGATCCCACAACAGGAGATTAGGCCTGGGGCTGCTCGGCTTCAGCGGCAGCTTCAGTCTCGGCGGCGCCTTCTTCTACAGCGGCGGCAGCGGCAGCGGCCTCAACCTCGGCACGGGTCATCTCGGCGCGGGCGGCGTTGATGGTCTCGACCACACCCTTTAAGTAAAGATCCACGGCGCGAATGGCATCGTCATTGCCGGGAATGACATAGTTGACACCGTCGGGGTTGGAGTTGGTATCAACCACGGCCACCACAGGGATGCCCAGGTTGTTGGCTTCCTTGATGGCAATGTGCTCGACTTCAGCGTCGATGACAAATAAGGCATCAGGCAGACCGCCCATGTCCTTAATGCCGCCCAGGGAGCGGTTCAGCTTCTCAAGCTCACGAGTGCGCAGCAGAGCTTCCTTCTTGGTCAGCTTGTCAAAAGTGCCGTCGGTGGACTGTACCTCAAGCTCCTTTAAGCGCTTGATGGACTGACGCACGGTCTTCCAGTTGGTAAGCATACCGCCCAGCCAGCGGTGATCAACATAGAACTGACCGCAGGCGGCAGCGGCAGGACCTACCTTGTCGCAGGCAGCACGCTTGGTGCCGACGAACAGGATTCTGCCCTTGTGGGCCACGGTGGAGCTTAAGAAATTTAAAGCCTCATCGTAGCACTGCACGGTCTTTTCCAGGTTGATGATGTGCACACCGTTGCGGGCACCGAAGATGTACTGCTTCATCTTGGGATTCCAGTAACGGGTCTGATGGCCGAAGTGTACGCCTGCCTGAAGCATGTCGCGCATGGTGATGGATGACATGAAATTACCTCACGTAGATTTTGGGTTAAGCCTCCACTGCTCCGTGGTTCCAACTCCAAAGAGCACCCGGAACCGGCGTTTGAAAGCAGTGTGTGTTTTCCAAACAAGAAAAATATATATGCACAATCCTCCGCCTCAGGGGCTGTGATTTTTCCCCCAGGCTGAAGGCGCTTAATTTTAGCATCAAATCTGCCGGTTTGCTCACAAAAAAAGCCGTAGCGGAAAATTTTGCAGACCACGTAAAAAGCATATGGAGTACGGGATGAAGAGAGCGCGACAAATTTTTGCGCAGCAGCTCCTCTCCCCGCTGCCCTGCCGTAAAAGCAAAAAAAGATCCCGGTGCTGCCACAGGGACATAACCGGGATCAAAAGACCAGGAAAATGGTGTCTATTAAGGCAGATACCAGACCTGCTCTAATTTGGGCTGGGCGCCGGTGACTGGATCAAGCTCCATCACCATGACGTCCTTCATATACTCATTCCAGCGATCCACCACTGCACTTTCAGCTTGAGTACGCTCGGCAAAACTCACCCCTTCTGCGCACTCAAAGTAGCCGAACAGTTCAGTACCGCAGCGCCAGATGGAATAATTGCAGATACCGGCCTGCTTCAGCACCTCGACCATTTCCGGCCAGATTTCGGCATGACGGCGCTGATACTCTGCTTCCTGTCCGGGCAGTACCCGGGCTATGGCGGGACCACGTGACCGATCGAGATCACACTTTTGTCCCAGTCTAAATTA
>CAYRIZ010000015.1:0-42744 GCA_964424565.1 uncultured Enterobacterales bacterium | reverse complement strand
GCAAAAGTCAGATTGAGCTGCAAAAAGGGTCATCAACAAAATTCTGAGAAGGACCAATTCGGTTCTTCTCAGAATTTTGTTGATGACTCATTCTGAGAAGAATCAAAAGGCAGATCCTGAGGACCTGCCTGATTGAAATTGAATGGGTTCTAAGCTGAATTTATCAGCCGAATATATTGATATAACCTGCAGCCAGCAGTACGGCAATTACTACGGGCAGCACAAAGCGGAAGTACCAGTAGAAGAAGGCCGGGATCTTGGGGCCCATGCCGTGATTGCATTCCTTGAGGTAATTTTTAAAGCCCATACCGCTCTTGGCCGTGACAAAGAGCACAAAGAGCAGTGAGCCCAGGGGCAGAATGTTGTTGGAGATCAGGAAATCCTGGAAATCCAGGATGGAGGATCCTGCACCCAGAGGATGAATGTCCGACAGCACATTAAAGCCCAGCAGGCAGGGAATAGACAGCAGCATGATGATGCAGAAGTTCACCACTACCGACTTCTTGCGCGAGATGGAGAACAAATCCATGGTAATGGCTATGATGCTCTCAAACACGGCAATCAGGGTGGACACAGCCGCAAAGATCATAAAGAGGAAGAACAGCCCGCCCCAGAAACTGCCGCCGCTCATATTGGAGAACACGGTGGTCAGGGTCACAAACAGCAGGCTGGGACCGGAATCCGGCTGCACGGCATAGCTGAAGCAGGCCGGGAAGATCACCACACCGGCCAGCAGGGCCACCATGGTGTCCAGGCCGCAGATAAAGGTGGCTTCCTTGGCCAGGGTATGCTGCCTGTCCATATAGGTGCCGAAAATCTCAATTGATCCCTGCCCTACCGACAGCGTAAAGAAGGCCTGTCCCATGGCTGCCCACAGCACTTCCATCAGGCCGTGCTCCTCCAGCTTGGACCAGTCCGGCTTGAGGTAATATTCCATGCCTTCACCAAAGCCCGGCAGCGTAACCGAGCGGCAGGCCATGAAGATGAGCAGCACAAACAGCAGGATCATCACAGGCTTGGTGATGCGCTCAATACCGCGGACCACGCCCATGCCCACTACGGCAAAGGCCACTACCACCACCGTGGTCATGCACACAAACAAGGTCAGCGGGTTGGCCAGCAGCTCGCTGAACTGCGCTGCCGCTTCCTGCTGCGTCATGCCGGCGGCAAAACCGCCGTCAAAGGAACGGATGCAGTAGTAGAACAGCCAGCCGGTGATGAGTCCGTAGAAGGACATCAGTATATAGGATCCGGGAATGAGCCAGATCTTGTTTAAGTGCCAGTGGGTTTTAGGCTGCTCCAGCACTTCAAAGGCGCGGGCTATGGAGCGGCGGGAAGCGCGGCCTACAGCCAGTTCCATAGTCAGCAGAGGCATGCCTACACCCAGCAGGAAGCACAGATAGATGATGACAAATATGGCACCGCCGTAAGTGCCGGTAATGTAGGGGAAGCGCCAGACATTGCCCAATCCAATGGCACAGCCGGCGGCAATCAGCAGAAAACCCAGGCGGGTTTTAAATTGTTCTCTCTCTGCCATGATTTAAATTTCCTAGCCGAAGACTCCGATATAGCCCTGTACAAAGAGCGCCACAATAACCACCGGCAGCACCAGGCGGTAATACCACACAGCCCCCCGCGGGATCTTAAAGCCTATGCCCGTATTGGCTTCACGCAGATAGTTGTCAAAACCCCAGCCGCGTTTTAAGACTACATACAAAATGTAGCAGGTGGTGCCAAAAGGCAGAATATTGTTGGACAGCACAAAATCATAGGCATCGAGTATGGTGCTGCCGCCACCCAAGGGGTGTACGTCCGAGAGCACGTTGTAGCCCAGCAGGCAGGGCAGGCCCAGCAGGAGCACCACTATGCAGTTGCATACCACGGACTTGAGGCGGCTGATGCCGAACACTTCCATGCATATGGCTATGATGTTTTCAAACACGGCAATCAGGGTAGTCAGCGCGGCAAAGAGCATGAACATGAAGAACAATCCGCCCCAGATCTGCCCGTATTCCATGTGGGAGAAGACCGACACCAAAGTCACGAAGATGAGACCAGGTCCCTGCCCCGGCTCCACAGCATAGCTGAAGCAGGCGGGGAAGATCACAAAACCGGACAGCAGAGCCACGGAGGTATCGAGCACGGTGATCATCACAGCTTCATAGCCCAGGGTGTATTTGCGGTTCATGTAGGAACCGAAAATCTGCATGGAGCCCACACCCAGGCCAAGAGTGAAGAAGGCCTGGCCCATGGCAGCCGAGAAGGCATTGACTATGCCCTCACGCTGCATATTCTCAAAGCTGGGCATCAGGTAGTAGGAAATGCCGTCGGCAAAGCCCGGCAGGGTAAAGGAGCGCAGGGACAGGAAGACGAGCAGCAGCAGAAGCAGCAGCATCATGGGCTTGTTGATGCGCTCAATACCGCGGCGCAGACCAAAGGCACAGACGGTAAAGGCACCCACCACCACTACAAAGGCACAGACAAACTGAATGCCCGGTCTGGCCAGCAGGTCATTGAAGAAACCGCCGGCGGCAGCCTGATCGATCTCAGTACCAAAACCGCCGCACCACATCTTCACGGCATAGTAGAACATCCAGCCGGTCACCAGACCGTAGAAGGCCATAAGGATGTAATTGCCGGGAATCATCCAGAATTTATTGACATACCACTTGCTGCCCGGGGTCAGCACCTCAAAGGAACCTCCGAGGCTTTGCCGGGAAGCACGGCCTACGGCCAGCTCCATGGTCAGGATGGGCAGACCAAAGAACAGCAGAAAGCCTATGTAGACCAGAACGAACACCGCTCCGCCGTACTGACCGGTGATATAGGGAAAGCGCCAGACATTACCCAGGCCGATGGCACAGCCTGCTGAAACCAGCAGAAAGCCCAGGCGGGTGGAGAAAAGTTCACGTGCCATGATTTTTACTAACTCGCGAAAAAGGTATTGTAATAACAATTCCCAATCAGGAAGATGATCACTGCCGGCAGCACCCAGCGGTAATAGAACAGACCACCGCGCGGCAGTTTGATGCCTTTGCCGCGGTTGATCTCAGCTATGCACTGATCAAAGCCCCAGCCGCCGCGCCAGGTAACAAAGGCCAGATAGCAGAATGCACCCAGCGGCAGGATATTGTTGGAGATGATGAAGTCTTCCAGATCGAGGAAGGTCGAATTGCCGCCCAGCGGGTGCACATCGCTTAAAGCATTGAAACCAAACAGGCAGGGCAGGCTGATGACAGCAATCACCACAAAATTGATCATCACCGCCCGTCTTCTGGAGGTGGTGAAATATTCCATGGTAATGGCAATGATGTTCTCAAACACGGCAATCAGCGTGGAGAGAGCAGCAAAGAGCATGAACATGAAGAACAAGCCGCCCCAGAAGGCGCCGTGCTCCATGTTTGAGAATACTGATACCAGGGTCACGAAAATCAGTCCCGGACCCTGACCGGGCTCCACCCCGTAGCTGAAGCAGGCCGGGAAGATGATCAGACCGGCCAGCAGAGCCACCAGGGTATTGAGCAGCATAATGGAGAAAGATTCGGAGAGCAGAGTGCGGTCCGAGTCCATGTAGGTGGCAAAAATCTGCATGGCACCTACACCTATGGACAGCGAGAAGAAAGCCTGGGCCATGGCGGCGGAAATCACTTCCAGCAGGCCGTGGCTGGTTAAATTGTCGAGACTGGGTGCCAGATAGTAGGACAGGCCCTCGCTGAAGCCGGGCAGCGAGAAGGAACGGCAGGCCATGAAGGTGAGCAGCACAAACAGCAGGATCATCATGGGCTTGGTGACCCGCTCCACGCCCTTGCGCAGACCGCAGGCGCAGATGCCAAAAGCCACAGCCGTCACCGCAATCATATTCACCATCATGGTGGCCGGTGAGGACAGCATGTCGGCAAAAGCCTTACCGGAAACTTCAGCTGAGGTATTGACCCCGAACTCGCCCATAAAGCCCTTGATGGTGTAGAGCAGCATCCAGCCGGTGACCACGCTGTAGAAGGACATCAGCACGTAATTGCCCAGAATCATCCAGTATTTGTTCAGATGCCAGCGGGTGCCCGGATGCTCCAGCGCCTCAAAGGACTGCGCCAGCGAACGGCGGGAGGCGCGTCCGATGGCAAATTCCATGCTCAGCAGCGGAACGCCGAAAAATACCAGGAAGAACAGATAGATTAAAACGAATATGGCACCGCCGTACTGGCCGGTGATGAAGGGGAAGCGCCAGACATTGCCCAGACCTATGGCGCAGCCGGCTGAGATGAGCAGAAAGCCCAGCCGGGTTGCAAAATGTTCACGCGTCGCCATGCTCAGATCTCCTGTAGCAGTAAAAAAGGCCCTCTCCGGAGGGCCTGCAAATTTGTCAAAACCTAAAAATCAGCGTGTTTCTTCAGCTGTAGCTCCGGCACTGCCGGCTTCAGCCTGCTCTGCAGCAGCCTCAGTTTCGGCCTCGGCGGCCTCACTTTCGGCAGCAGCGGCGGCAGCCGCAGCCTTTTCCTTTTCCTTCTGCATCAGCTCATCGGTGATGGCCTTGATGGACAGTCTGATGCGGCCGGTGCCCTCATCTATGTCCAGCACGCGCACGCGTACGCGATCGCCTACCCGCAGATAATCGGCCACATTGTCCACCCTTTCATCGGCAATCTGGGAAATGTGGACCAGACCGTCGCGGCCGGGCAGAATGTTGACGAAAGCGCCGAAATCGGTGATGCGTACCACCTTGCCGTCATAGTCGCGGCCTGTTTCCACCTCGACCAAAAGCTCATTGATCATGGACACCACCTGCTCGGCTGCCGCGGCATTGACAGCGGCAATGCGCACCAGACCTTCATCATTGATGTCTATGGCGGCATTGGTGGCGGACTGTATGGCTCTGATGTTGAAGCCGCCCTTGCCTATGATGTCCTTGACCTTCTCAGGCGGCACCTGCATGGTGGTAATGCGCGGGGCATAGCGGGAGAGCTGCTCGCGCGGAGCAGGCAGCACGCGGAGCATGATCTCCAGAATATGCATTCTGGCAGCATGGGCATCGGTCAGGGCCTGCTGCATGATCTCACGGGTAATGCCGTCGGTCTTGATGTCCATCTGCAGGGCGGTCACACCTTCGGCAGTACCGGCCACCTTGAAGTCCATATCACCCAGATGATCCTCATCACCCATGATGTCGGTGAGCACAGCCACGCGGTCGCCTTCCTTGACCAGACCCATGGCAATACCGGCCACGGCGGCCTTGCAGGGGATGCCGGCATCAAACAGGGCCAGCGAACCGCCGCACACTGAGGCCATGGAGGAAGAGCCGTTGGATTCGGTAATCTCAGATACTATGCGTATGGTATAGGGGAAGCGCTCGGCCTCAGGCAGTACGGCGCGCAGGGCACGCTTGGCCAGACGGCCGTGGCCGATCTCACGGCGCTTGGGAGAACCGATGATGCCGGTCTCGCCCACGCAGTAAGGAGGGAAGTTGTAGTGCAGGATAAATCTGTCGGTTCTGATGCCGGCCATATCCTCAAAAGTCTGGGCATCGCGCTCGGAGCCCAGGGTGCAGGCTGCTATGGCCTGGGTCTCACCACGGGTGAACAGAGCAGAGCCGTGGGTGCGCGGCAGCACGCCGGCAGCAGCGGTTATGGGTCTGATCATGCGCAGTGAACGGCCGTCTATGCGCGGCTTGCCGTCCAGGATGCGGTTGCGGACGATCACCCGCTCCAGTTCAAAGAAGATCTTGGCTATGTCCTGGGATTTCTCAGCCCACTCTTCCTTCATGGCGCAGATCTTTTCCACAGCGGCAGCTTCAATTTCAGCCAGTTTGTTCTGACGCTCGAGCTTGTCCACAATCAGGAAGGCATCGCCTATGGCGCTTTCGGTCTCGGCCTTGACGGCGGCAATCAGTTCGCTGTCCTCAGCCGGTTTCTGCCAGTCCCATACCGGACGGTTGACCTCAGCCTTAAAGGCCTCGATTTCGGCAATGACGCTCTGCAGCTGTTCCTGACCGAACATCACGGCACCGAGCATGATGTCCTCAGAGAGGATGTCAGCCTCGGATTCCACCATGACCACAGCCTTGCTGGTGCCGGCTACCACCAGATCGAGTTTGGAGTGAGCCATCTCGGAGTTCAGCGGGTTTAAGACATAGCTGTCATTGATCCAGCCTACGCGGGCGGCGCCCAGCGGGCCGTTCCAGGGCAGGCCGGAGGTGGCCAGGGCAGCGGAAGCGCCGATCATGGAGATGATGTCTGTAGGGATCTCAGGATTGGCCGACATCACGGTCACCACCACCTGAACCTCATTGACGAAACCGTCGGGGAACAGCGGGCGCAGCGGGCGGTCGATCAGGCGGGAAATCAAGGTCTCCCCTTCACTGGCCCGGCCTTCTCTTCTGAAAAATGATACCGGGATGCGGCCGGCGGCATAGGCACGTTCCTGATAGTTGACGGTCAGCGGGAAGAAATCGCGGCCTTCCACCTGTTCACGGCGGTTGCACACTACAGTGGCTAAGACAGTGGTATCGTCCATGGAAGCCATTACGGCGGAATCTGCCTGGCGGCCGATGGCTCCGGTTTCCAGGGTTACGGTATGACGGCCGTATTTAAAAGTGCGGGTAATCGGTTT
The DNA here is from genome assembly GCA_964424565.1 of uncultured Enterobacterales bacterium. Classification (GTDB taxonomy): domain Bacteria; phylum Pseudomonadota; class Gammaproteobacteria; order Enterobacterales; family Succinivibrionaceae; genus Avisuccinivibrio. The sequence continues at coordinate 36,141 of CAYRIZ010000015.1, read as the reverse complement.
TAAATTCATTAAGTGTGCATCAGGTCTCCCTTCTCCCGCCTGCCGGGAGAGCGGAGGCCTCCTCCTGTTCAACTTGGGTTAAATTCAAAAAAGACCTGCCCCGGGGCACGGCTTTTTCTCTCTTTTTACTGCTTTTTAAGGCCTGCTGCAGGAAACCGGCTGTGCTGCCGGATGCTGCCTGCCGGGCGGCGCTGATGACACAGACAGATACCGCCTTTACGGCATCAGGACACGGCCTCAACTGTGCTCTGCCCAACGCAAAGGGCAGGATTTATTCCGGTTGATGTCCTTGGGAAACTGTGATTATTAAAATTTGGGCGGCTCTAAGGCCGCCCCCGCCGTGACACTAGCGACGAAGCTTCAGCTTCTCAACTATAGCCAGATAGCGGTTTAAGTCATTTGACTTTAAGTAGTCCAAAAGCTTGCGGCGCTGGGCAACCATACGCAGCAGACCGCGGCGGCTGTGATGATCCTTCTTGTGGGCCTGGAAGTGAGGCTGCAGATCAGCAATTCTGTAAGTCAGCAGTGCAATCTGTACCTCAGGAGAACCAGTATCACCCTCACCACGACCAAATTCGGCCACAATCTTAGCTTTCTGTTCAGCACTTAATGCCATTTTTTATGCTCCTTTGTGAAAAAAATAAGCCCTTTCCGATCACAAATTCAGACAGGGTAGCCACAGGATTTTACCATGTTTCCGCGAAATTTTGATAATGCCGGCGCCTGCTGCCGTTAAAAAAGATCATCACAGGGCAGAGGCAGGCGCGGGAGGGCCGGAAGATCGGCCTTACTCCTCCGGCACGGTATCTTCCTTCAGGTGCAGAGGCAGGCCGTTTAATCTGATGTCATGCCCCTGTATGGTCAGGCGGCTGCTGTAGGTGCTGCCGTCAAAGTCAATCTGCCCGTTGCTGCACATGTCAGCCAGAGCTTTCTCATAATCTCCGCCGGTCAGCGAGCTGACAAAATTCACTCCGCCTTCCAGGGTGAAATCAGCCTGCATGTCTTTTACCTTCAGGCTGGCAAAATCAAAGGCGGCTGAAGCCTGACCTGCAGTCTGCATGGTCTCCCCCTCGTGGACAAAGGAGAAATTGTCCAGTTTGAGGAACTGTTCGGCAGAAAAGGAAGCAAAGACCTCACCCAGGCCACCCTCCGCAGTCAGATGCGGCAGGGCTCGAAACAGACGTTTGATATCCAGACGGCCGGTCTGCCCCCGCAGATCTACCTGCTCCAGGCGGTAGAAAGGCAGGGTCTGCCCTGCGGCCACGGCCGGGAAGGCGGCGGCAAAATTACCGCTGCCGGCAAAGTTCATGACGGCCATGCCGCTGTCATCTTTATCGGCAAAAGATACTGTGGCCTGAAGATTACTAAGCTCCACGGCATCACGCATGGTGTTGTCCCGCACCCTGGCATCAGGGGCAAAACCTATGGCAAACAAAGTGGAGAAATCAGCCTGCAGCTGACCCAGGGCCGCGGACAGGCTTTCTGCCGTCACCTGACCCTGCGTATAGCGCGGGGCGGCGCTGACACTCAGATTCTGCAGGGCAAACAGGAAACTTTCACGACCGGCATAAAGCTCGCTGCCGCGGCATTTGATCGCACTGATTTTAAGCTGCGCCAGCATGTCACTCGGAGATGTGGCCTTAAATTCGGCCGTATTCTCCCCCACACTGCAGCTGCCCAGCTGCAGCGGCAGTTCAAAAGGCGCACTCTTCAATACCACTGAAAGCTGCGGCAGCAGGGCTTTGACGGCCAGATCGGCCCGGTAGCTGACCGGCTTTAAATTAAAGCTGGCAAACAGCTCATCGAGATTGCCCGCCCCCGGCACCGGGGTAAGCACGGCATCAGCCCGCAGGGGAGCCAGGGACAGCTCCAGGGCTGAGCTGCCGCTTAAATAAGGCAGTCCCGTAGGATTGCTCTCCGGCAGCTGCAGCCGCCAGGAAATTACGCCCTGTCGGGAGAAAAAGGAGGGGGAAGTCTGCGGCTCATAGGACAGTGACAGCCCTGGCACACGCTGCTCCACTTTTTGCAGCACCTTATCTATGCTGCGATCAAACACCATCACGCCGGCCACCATACTGCCGCCCACCAGCAGGGCTGCCGCCGCGGCGAGAATGGCGGGAATTAAATAAATTTTGCGCATTTATTTTCTCTCATCCTGCAGCTTGGCCAGCAGCCGGCCGCTTTCCTGTAAAAAGACCTTGGCATAGTCACCAAAATAATCCCGGGCGGTGAGGAAATGCTCCACAAAGGCCTCCCTGTCGCCGGCTGCCAGCAGTTTGAGCTCCTGCTGCATACTCTCGGCATAGTGGGAGATCAGATCTATATTCTGCTGTGAGGACATGATGATGTCGGCATAGAGTTTGGGATCCTGGGCAAACAGCCGGCCCACCATGGCCAGCTCCAGGCGGTAGATGGGAGAACTCAAGTCCAGCAGCTGTCTGAGCTCAGGATTGATCCCGGCCAGGAAGATGCCGTAGCAGTAGGTGGTAAAGTGGCGCAGGGCCTGAATGATGCTCATGGCCTGATCATGTTCTTCAGGCGTACAGCGGCAGATTTTGGCGCCCCAGAGGCTGAACTGATCGAGCAGGAACTGTCCCTGCTCCTCACAGCGGCCGCCGGTGCAGACTATCACCTGTTTGACCAGAGAGCGGGTATCGGGACCAAACATGGGATGCAGTCCCAGCACCGGGCCGGACCAGGCCTCGAGCATGGCCCTGACTGCCGGAGTCTTGACGGAGGTGAAATCACACAGCACGCAGTCGGCAGCCAGATAAGGGGCGGTGCGGGCAATTACATCCGCTGTCACCTCTATGGGCACGGAGATCACCACAGCCATGGCTTCAGGCAGCAGCTGCGGGGCCGCAGGCCAGTCATCCCTATCCAGGGAATGCACGTTGTATCCTGAAGCCTTGAAGTAATTGAAGAACAGCCTTCCCATGCCGCCGGCACCGCCTACTATCACTATAGGCCGCCTGCTTTCCCTGAGGCAGGCATAGGACACTGCTCCGGAGGGTTTGGCATTGTAGGATTCGCGCAGAATACGCCGCAGGATATCGCCGAACAGTCCCTGCGGCAGCTGACAGGTTTTCTCCAGCTCTGCGCAGTGCTGCAGCAGAAAATCCTCGCGCGACCGCTCATAGACGGCAGCCCCGAGCTCGCTTTTGAGACCTGCCGCCTGCTCCACCAGCTGCAGTCGGCGGTGCAGCACCCAGGCCAGCTCCCGGTCCGTCTCATCTATGCGCCGGCGTAGCCCTTCCAGGCCCTCCGAGCCCACATCAAATTCATAAGCCATGGTTTAACCGTCTATTTCATCCAAAAATTCTTCATCAATTTCAAAATCATCATCCGCACTGCTCATGGCAGCATCAGGATGGACCATGCCCTCGGAGTACATCAGGTAAATATCGCGGGTCTGTACATAAGGATCGAGGGCCTGATCGATCACGTCCTCCTGCTCCACCAGCTGGGCGCGGTTGTGTATGCCTTCCACAGCCCACAGTCCGGCAGTGACAAACCAGGGAGCCCACCACATTTTGACATAGCTGTCGGCTGTACTGCCCTGTATCTGCCGGCCGGTGGTGGGACCGTAGAAAGGTATCATCAGATAAGGTCCCTGCTCCATGTCCGCCCTTCCCAGTACCGTGGACATGGACATGGTCTGCCTTTCAATGCCCATATAGGAGGCCACATCTATAAAGCCCAGAATGCCTACAGTGGAATTGATGGCAAAACGGCCCAGACTGATGCCGGAGGCGGCAGGCTCGCCGATCAGCAGATTGTTCAGGACATTGTTGACCTCAGAGAGGTTGTAGGTAAAATTGCCTACACCGGTCTGTACCGGCTGCGGCAGGGCGGCATAGGCATGAGCCACCGGGCGCAGCAGATAGCGGTCAAAAAACTCATAATTGACATTCCAGCCCACCACGCGGTTGGGGGTCTGCAGCGTATCCACGGCCGCCCCGGACAGGAGTGAAAAACCGTAGGTATAATCAGCCTGATAGGCTTCCTGAGACAGCTGACGCGGCATCATGGGATTATGTGAACCATGCTGCGCGGCAGCAGTGCCGGCAACACAGGTCAAAACAGCCGCCGCGGCCAGGACAGTTGCAGCTCGCATTTTAATCTCCCTTCAAATTCTGCTGTGTATATGCTGTATTTTAACCGCCTGCCGGGCAATTTACAGCAACAAAAGGTCCGGCAGCCCCCCAGCATGCAGACACAATAACCCAACATAAATTGCTCTTTTTGTTAAAATCGACGAGGTTGTAGAAGCAAACCTAAGGCAGACAATATGGCAATGGATCATCATCAAGATCGGGAACAAAGCTGGGATTCCTTCAGTACATCCGGCACAGCAAACCTGTTCCGGGATGCCGTTTCCCGTCTGCTTGCCGACCTGCGCGCCTGGCAGCCCCGGCTCCCGCCCCGGCTGGCCGCAGTCTTTGCCGCCTTAAACCAGAGTCTCAATGCAGATCCGCCCGCAGGATCTGCCGCCCCGGCCGATCTGCCCTGCCTGCCGCTGAGCTTAAAGCTGATTGCCCAAAACCCTGCCCTGCAGGAGCTGCTGGCAGATTACTTTTCCTCCCTGCAGGTACATCTGCACCCCAATGCCGCGGCAGCTGAATTTGCCCGGGCCGTCACGGCGCTGCAGCTGATCTGTTCCAATCGGCCGGCCCTGCTGCAGGCTTTGGACCACTTTATCTGCCAGAGCATAGTCTGTCTGTCCGACCGGGACAATATTGCCGCCGGTCTTGCTCTGGCCCTGCAGGCAGCCGGCGTGGAACCAGAGCTGCTGCCACTGCAGCCGGCAGAGCGCCGGGCGGCGGAAACCTGCCTGCAGCGCCTCTGCCGCTTTTTACAGGAAAACGCCTCCGACAACCTGAGCTCTGCAGCAGCAGATGACCTCTGCAATATCCAGGCTGAGGAAACTGCTGATCCCGATACCGTCCCGGCTGGGACGGAAGAGGCTGATGCCGTGATCACCGCCCGCATCAAAAGCATCATCAGCCGCGCCGCCGTCACGGCCAGACGCAACCGCCTGCTGCCTCAGCAACAGCAGCCGGATGACAACGCCCCTGCGGACCGGGACGGACCAGATGATCCACCACTTCAGATCACCCCGGAGGCAGCCCAGCCCCAGCCGCCACAGACACCGGAGCCTGCAGAGACTGCCGATCCGGCCATGACTTTGTCCCAAATGTCCGCCCGCGCCGCCCGGGGCATGCAGCAGTTTCGTGAAGACCGCCGCCGGCAGATTGAAGAAGGACTGCTGCCCGATCCCGCCAGTCCGCCGCAGATATTTGAGGTCAACCCCGCACAGCCGGAGCCGGCAGCACCTGCTGCCGCGGCCGGGCAAAGCGGAAGCGGTGGTTATTTCATCCTGGAAACCCTCATCTCACCGGGCCGGGAAAAGGAAAAGGAACATGAGCTGGATCTGCAAGATCAGCAGCAGCTGACCCGGGAATCTATTGATAAATTAAAAGCCCAGCTGCAGACCCAGGCAGAGCTGGATCAGGAAATAGACAAAACCAAAACAGCTCTGGCCCAGACCAGGCAAAAGATCATACAGCTGCAGGAAGAAGTGGATTTGCTGCATGAGGAAGCAAGGCAGGTAGCCAGGACCCGGCTGCAGCGGCAGCAGGCATCAGATCCTCAGCCACCGCAGGACGAAACTGCGCCTGCAGAACCAGCTCCTGTCCCGCCGCAGCCGGAGATTCCCGTTCAGGAAGAGCCCCTGCCCCCTGTAGAGGAGGCTGCCAATAATCCGCCTGAGGAGCCGGAGCCCCCTACCGTCGCCGCTGCAGACAGCGCCAGCGGTACTGCTCAGGAAAATCTGCAGCCGGCCGTGACAGAGGAAATAAAAGCAGAGTCCCTGGAGACTAAGCCGCAACCGCAGGCGGAGTCGCCGGCTGAATTTGATACACAGCCTGCCGCCGATAATCCGCCTGAGGAGCCGGAACCTTCCACCGCAGCTGCTGCAGATAGCGCCAGCGGTACTGCTCAGGAAAATCTGCAGCCGGCCGAGACTGAGGAAATAAAAGCCGAATCCCCGGAGATTAAGCCGCAGACACAGACAGAGCCGCCAGCAGAGTCTGATACTCAGCCTGCTGCCCATAATCCGCCGGAGGAGCCGGAACCTTTCACCGTAGTTGCTGCAGACAGTGACAGCGATACTGCTCAGGAAAATCTGCAGCCTGACGGGGCAGAGGAAATGAAAGCAGAGTCCCCGGAGACTAAGCCGGAGACACAGACGGAGCCGCCGGTAACGGCACCGCAGAGCGAAAGCAGCACCATTGCAGCCTTGCCCAGGACTGAGGAGGATCCGCCTCCGCCTGCTCCGGCAGCACCAGAGCCACCGTCTGCCGTCACTCCGGAAGAAGCAACACAGCCGCAGGAGATCAAAATCCGGCCACTACGCCCCCAACCTGAGCTCAGTCCGCAGGCAGATTCAGGCCGCACCCGCAGGCCCGGTCTGCTGCAGCAGATCTCAGAGTTTCTCGGGCTGAAGAGCCGCGGCAGCAGCCACAGCCTCTCTCCTGCAGATGCCGGCAGCGGCACCAGGGCCAAAATCCGTCTGGCAGTAGCAGTACCGCATGATCCTGAGGAGAGCTCTGCCCTGCCGCCTTTTATTTATCAGCTGCAGCAGATCCTGACCCAGCCCGATCTCTCCGGCAGAATCAGAAATGAAGGCCGGGTGTTTTTGTACCGCCTGCTCAAGGAGGCCCAGGATGAGCATGGGCTGAAATGTTATTTTGCGGCCTTAAAGGAGCTCAATTACAGTGCCGCCGCCGGCCCGGCCGGGGCGCAGTGGAGCTTTATGCTGCTGTGCCTGCACTTTATGCATATGCTCAGGCTCTCAGAGCACTTTTTCAGCCTGTGTCTGCCGGCCCATCAGGATTTGGTGCTGGATATCAGGGAACTGCTCCACACCGCCTCCCCGCTCTTTTTTAAGGATGCTGAGCTGAGCCTGGATCCCCGGCTGTTGTCCCGGCTGGGCAGTCAGGAGCCGCAAATGCTGCTGCAGGCGCTGCAGAATACCCTGCCGCTGCTGCCTGCTTACCCTGAAGGGCAGCCCGGTACGCTGGTCCTGCAGTCTGCCGGCCATCATGCCGACCGCAAGGAAGGTATGGAAAAACTGCAGCTGATGCTGCTGCAGGATATAAGAGATCTGGGAGCAGTGCAGCTGAAGGTGGAGGTCCGCCGGATGCAGCTGCGACTTAATGTGGTAACCGGCAGTCTGGAAGCCCTGCAGCAGATACAACAGCTGCTGCCGCAGCTGCAGAAGCTGTCAATCAGGCTGGGCTTTTTCCTGGAAACAGGCAGCGTCCGCCTGGGACGTATTCTGATGCCGCCGCCCCCGAGGCGGCAGTAAATCCGCCCTCCCTACTCAGCAGGGCCGCGGCAGCATTACCTCACGCTCTCTGCCCTGATTACAGCCCCAGCAGCTGCCGCTCAAAATCATTGACGCTGCCATCAGAGGCGGACGATGCCGGCACCTGGCTCTGCGGAGCGCTGTAAACCGGCACGGCATTCTGCACCGGAGCAGGACTGCCTATACGGCAGGGACGAATATACTGAATCATATCCTCCCGGGCCGGCAGTACGGTCAGTCCGCTTTCCTTACAGCCGTCGGCCACTACCTGGCCTTCACTGTCAAAGTTTACGAACTTGATGCCGGCCGGACGCTTGAGCTCCAGCGAATTGACGCCGCGCTCCTTGAGGTAGGCGGTATAAACCCGCAGGGCGCCGGAGGAGCCGTAAAGAGAGGTTTTGCTGTTGTCGTCAAAACCCACCCAGGTGGTGACCAGTTCATCTGAATCTATGCCTGTAGACCAGGTATCACGCTGATCGTTGGTGGTGCCGGTCTTGGAGGCTATGGTCACATTGGGGAAGGCGCGGGACAGCCGCCGGCCGGTACCCGAGCGGGTGGCCTCGGTCATGCCATAGAGGGTCAGATAGGTGTCGCGCGGATCCAAAGTGCGCTGTGTGCGCTCATTGCTGCGCTCATAAACTATTTTGCCGTCCTTGACCACAGTACGCAGGGTGGTCAGATTCTGATACACCCCGTCGGTGGCCAGACTGGCATACAGGGCATTGAGCTCATAGGGGGTCAGCGACATGGAGCCCAGCAGCATGGAAGGATACAAAGGCAGATCCTGCTGCAGTCCCGCCCGGGCAAAGGTGTCCTTGACATTGGCCAGACCCACGGCCATGCCTACGCGCACCGTGGGAATATTGATGGAACTGGCCAGGGCGCGCAGCACGGTAACCTGACCGCGGAAGCGGTTGTCATCATTTTTGGGAGACCACAATTTGCCGTCGGCCAGACGTATGGTCAGGGCACTGTCATTGAGTACCGTGCCCAGATGAAAGCCGCGGGAGAAGCCGGTTAAATAGACAAAAGGCTTGGCCAGCGAGCCCACCTGGCGGCGGCCGGAAATCACGCGGTTGAAGCCGTCGTATTTGGGCGTGCGGCTGCCCACCACGGCGCTGACCTCGGCGGTGCGCCAGGAGCTGACCACCATGGCGCCTTCCAGGCCCTTTAATCTGCTGTCCTTTTCTATATTGTCCAGCTCTGTGGACACTGCCTTTTCGGCTGCAGCCTGGGCCTGGGGATCCAGCGAGGTGAAGATCCTGATGCCGTTGCCGGAGAGAAATTCCGGTCCGAAACGGGTGGAGATCTCATGTTTGAGCACTCCCATAAAGGCCGGGGTGCGGGAGTAATTCATGGAGCCGCGCTTGATGACATTAAGCGGCATGGCCATATACTGCTCGCACTGAGCCTCGGTAATATGCCCGCGCTGCCGCAGCACGGCCAGCACGGTATTGCGCCGCTCCAGGGCATTTTCCGGATGCCGCCAGGGATCATAGTAGGAAGGTCCCTTAATCAAACCTACCAGCAGGGCCATTTGATCCAGGGTCAGCTCGGAGACGGGCAGGCCGAAATAGAAGTAGGAGGCCAGGCCGAAGCCGTAAATGCCGGCGCTGCCGTTTTGTCCCAGGTAGATCTCATTCATGTAGGCCTCCAGGATCTGATCCTTGGTGTAGCGGCTGTCCATGATGAGGGCCATGATGAGCTCTTTTATTTTGCGGCTGTAGCTCTTTTCATTGGTCAAAAAGTAATTCTTGACCAGCTGCTGCGTAATGGTGCTGCCGCCTTCCACCACCCGGCCGGCCAGGGTGTTTTTCACAAAGGCCCTGCCTATGGCAAAGAAGTTGACGCCTATATGGGAGTAGAAGGAGCGATCTTCAATCTCCAGCAGCGTGGTGATGAGCTCCTGCGGCACTTCATCGAGGCTGATGAAGATGCGGTCTTCACTGGGATCTATGCGGTTGATGCGGTCGAGCAGCACCGGATCCATGCGCACATAGGAGAGATCCTGCCTGGTATCGGCATTGATGATGCGCTCTATGCGCTGACCGTCAAAGGTAATCAGCAGGGACATTCTGTCTTCCTGCCCCTCGGGGAAGGTAAAGGGCCGCTTGATCACCACCAGGCGGTTGGTCTGATGATTGACCGCATACTCGCCCTCGCGCACAGGATTGTCTGTTTTGCGGTATTTGAGCAGTTCCAGCTCATACTCCATCTGCTGCAGCGACAGCCTCTGATCGGGGTACAGCTCCAGCGGCCGGGAATACACCACGGCCGGCAGCACCCACTTGTCATCCACCTCAAAGCGGGAGAGCACCACAGAATCAAAATAGATGAACAGCAGGATCAGCACGCCCACACAAATGAGGCCTATTTTCAGGGAAAAGAGGCTCAGGCCGCGGGTCAGCCTGTGCAGCAGGGACTTGCGGGCGGCAGGCTGTCCGGTATTTTGATCCTGCGGGGCAGAAGACTGAGAAGAGCGGTCAGCGGCTGATGCCGGAGCTGTATTATGATGCTGGTCTGTACTGTGTTTCATCCGTATCCGGGGTTGATCGATCTGCAAAAAGTGGAAAAAGAAAAAATCGCCGGGACCGCGGCCCACAAACCAAAGATTGAGGTACAGCTGTGCCGTCCGCGGCTGCAGGCGCATTATAGCAAACCGGGCCGGCCTTGAGCGGCGGCAGCGCCCCCGGCAGCGGGCCGGATTGCGCCCTGGTAAATTTAGGGCCCTGCCCTTGTAAGAGCAGAACAATTTAGAGATAATCCTTGACTTGAAAGAAAAATGAAGGAATGAAGGCTTGTTTCTTCTTTTTTCGTAGGCAAAATTTAAAAATTTAAATCAGTCTGAGGTTAATGACGTATGGTTTTTCCTCCGGACTGCGCCTGAAAAGGGAATTAATCATGAGTGCTCAAGATACTGGTTTGGAGTCCATGGGTCCGCTGGCCATAGCCGGCGTCAGACCCTATCAAGAGAAGCCCGGCGAAGAATATATGAATGATGCTCAAAAGGAGCACTTCAAAAAAATCCTGACCGCCTGGCGTAATCAATTAAGATCGGAAGTTGATCGTACCGTAGGCCACATGAAGAGCGAAGCTGCCAACTTCCCTGATCCGGTAGACAGAGCTTCTCAGGAAGAAGAGTTCGCTCTGGAGCTGCGGGCCCGCGATCGTGAAAGAAAGTTAATTAAGAAAATAGAGAAAACTCTGCAGAAGCTGGACCGCGATGAGTTCGGCTACTGCGAGCACTGCGGCGACGAGATAGGCATCAAGCGTCTGGAAGCCCGTCCTACCGCCGATTTGTGCGTGGAGTGCAAGGCTGTAGCCGAAATCAAGGAAAAGCAGCTGGAAGGCTGATGACGGCCGCAGGCGGCAGCCGCCTGCAGTATTAAACAGCCGGCAGAAAGACTGGATTTCTGCCTTTTCATTCCTGCCCCGGAAGTATGCGCGCCCGGGGCGGGATTTGTGTATTTGTGCACCGGTAAAAACCGGTGCCGTAGGCGCGGGTAAGGGGAAATTTACATGTATGTAGGGCGTTTTGCCCCCACTCCCTCTGGTCGTCTGCACCTGGGATCCCTGCTGGCTGCAGCCTGTGCCTGGCTGCGGGCCCGGCAGCAGCATGGCCGCTGCCTGCTGCGCCTGGAGGATCTGGACCGTCCCCGCTGCCGTGAAGAATACAAACAGTCCATACTGCAGGATTTGGACGATTTGGGGCTGCATTTTGACGATGAGCCGCTGATTCAAACTGCAGACCTGAGCTTTTATCAGCAGAGCATAGATGCCCTGACGGCCACCGGCCGGACCTTTTTCTGCTCCTGCAGCCGCCGGCAGATTCGCGAGCGTCCCTGCACCTGCCGCGAGCGCGGTCTGAAGCATCGCCGCGGTACCTCGCTCAAGCTCGACTGCAGCGATGCCCCGCGCGATTTTGTGGACGAGCGGCTGGGCTGCATACATCTGCCGCTGCTGCCCGACAGCCTGACCTTAAGGCGCTCGGACAATATCTATTCCTACAATCTGGCCTGCGTCACCGATGATCTGCGCCAGGGCGTCACCGAGGTGGTGCGCGGCAGCGATTTGATTTCCTCCACCCCGCTGCAGATTTATCTGTACCGCCTGCTGGGCCGCTGTGCGCCCAAATTCATGCACCTGCCGCTGATCACCTCCAAAGACGGCAGCAAGCTGTCCAAACAAAATCATGCCATGGCGGTGCTGGACAGCCACAGTCCGCGCGATGCCGTGATCTACGTGCTCTACCTGCTGCATCAGGATGTGTCAGATTACGACCATTTAAGCCTTTCTGAAATCTGGCCGCTGGCCGCCGGCCGCTTCAATCCCGAGGCCATACCCCAGGGCGATATAGTGCTCAATGCCTGATTCTGCGCGGATCGCGCAGACCTGTGCGGCTGGGGTTTTAGTGTATAATACCAGCCGAATTTTCCGCCCAATACTGAACAAACATTTGCATCTTTTTTGAAAAATTAATGAGAGGAATTCAAAATTTCTGCTTTACTTTACGGTCTTGACGACATTTTAAAACAGCATAAAGCGCAGGTAAAAAAGCAGGGACTGTCACTACTTACACTCTCTCGTTCCCAGCATTCAGTTTCCCGCAAGAATATTTCCCAGGCTGCCCTGCGTACCTTAAATCAGCTGCGCCGGCACGGCTTTGAAGCTTATCTGGTAGGCGGCTGCATACGCGATCTGCTGTTGGGACAGGCGCCCAAGGATTTTGATATTTCCACCAATGCCCGACCCGAGCAGGTGCACCGCATCTTCCCCTCCTCCCGCATCATAGGCAGACGCTTTAAGATCGTGCATGTGGTGTACGGCAATGAGATCATAGAAGTCACCACCTTCCGCTCCGCCTCCAATACCAACAATACTGTACAAAGCAGTGAAGGCATGCTGGTGCGCGACAACAGCTACGGCAACAGCATAGAGGAAGATTCCCAGCGCCGCGACTTTACCATTAATGCGGTTTACTACGATATAGGCGACTTCAGCCTCAAGGACTTCCACGGCGGCCTCTATGATCTCAACCGCGGGGTCATAGACATCATAGGCGATCCGGACAGGCGTTATCAGGAAGATCCTGTGCGCATGATCCGCGCCATCCGCTTTAAGGCCAAGCTGGGCTTCAAGATAGCCAAACGCACCGAGGAGCCCATCTCCAGGTTAAGCGGCCTGCTGCTCAATATCTCCAATGCCCGCATGTTCGATGAGGTCAACAAGCTCTTTTTGACCGGCCACGGCCTGCAGAGCTTCCGCGAGCTCAAGCACTACAAGATCTTCGATCTGCTCTTCCCGGGACTGGAAAACTTTACCCGCACCGAGAAGTACAACAGCTTCATAGAGTATGCCCTGACCAGCTCCGATCAGCGTACCAGGCTGCAGAAGCGCAACAAACCGCACTTTTTGTATACGGTAATGCTCTGGCCGCGGATTGAGCAGGAATTGTTTAAATTAAAGCATGCCAACAACTCCACCTCCTCTCCCCTGCCGCTGGATACCTTAATAGCCCGCGTCTGCGACAAGGCCCTGCGCGAGCAGTGCCAGGTGACGGCCATACCCATAGCCATTATGGGCGACATCAAGCAGCTCATCACCATGGTCTTCCATATCACCGATGAAAACCTGGAAGCCGGAGCCATCAGCAGGATAGCCTCCAAGGGACTGTTCCGGGCAGCCTTTGATATCATCAAGCTGCGCGCGCAGTTCGAGCCTGAGCTCATTCCCTTTGTGAAGTTCTGGCAGCATTACTATGATGAAGCCCAGCTGCAGCTGCAGGAAAAGCAGAAGCAGCAGAACGAGCGTCAGGCCTCACGGGAGAAAAAGCGCCGGGAGCGCGAGGAAAAAGCCAGCCGCCGCCGCGAAAGCCGCAAAAAGCAGAACAGCGGCAGCAATCAGAGCGCAAACAGCAGCGCCGGGGCTGATTTTGACAAAGACACTTCCCGGGAGCGGCAGGAGCGTCTGGCCCGGGCCCGCGCCTGGCGTGCGGCCATGAACCTGGACCCTTAAGCATGGCAGCAGCTTTAATCAGTGCAGGCTCCAATCTGGGCGACAGCCTGACTACCTTAAGACAGGCCGTGGCGGAGAGTGCGCAGCAGGCAGGAGAGGTGACGGCCTGCTCGGCTGTGTATCGTACCCGGCCCTGGGGTTTTACGGCACAGCCTGATTTTTTAAATGCCGCCTTTGCCCTGGAGACCAATTTGCCTCCGGATGAGCTGCTGGCGGTGCTGCAGCGTATAGAGCTTACGCATGGCAGAGAGAGACTGCAGCACTGGGGGCCGCGCACTTTGGATCTTGATATTATCGACTACGCCGGCGTGACCGCGGATTCCCAGCGGCTGACCCTGCCGCATCCGCGGGCCCTGCAGCGGGCCTTTGTGCTGCTGCCTTTGGATGAAATCGTGCCGGACTATATTTTTACAGGCACGCAACTGAGCGTGCATGCCGCCGCCTGCGCCCTGACGCAGGCCGAGCGCAGTGAGGTGATAAAAACCAATGGCAGACTCATGTGCAGTTAAGCTTATAGTGGGGCTGGGCAATATAGGGGCCAAATATCAGGGCACCCGCCACAATTGCGGCTGTGCCCTGCTTGATTTGCTGGCACAGCATTACGGTATTGATATGAAGGAGGAAAAGCGCTTTTTCGCCCTGACCGGCCGCGGCCGTGTAGAGGGGGCGGATGTACGCCTGGCTTTTCCCACCACCCTGATGAATTTATCCGGCAGATGCACTCAGGCCCTGTGCTCCTTTTACCGCATCAAACCGGAGGAAGTACTGGTGCTGCATGACGAAATGGATCTGCTCCCCGGTGCCCTGCGCTTTAAATGCGGCGGCGGCCTGGCCGGGCACAACGGACTGAAAAGCATCAGCTCCGCTTTTGGCGGTAATCAGAATTTTTACCGCCTGCGCATCGGCATAGGCAAGCCGGCCGACCGCGAGGTGATTAATTATGTGCTGGGCCGTCCCCCGGCAGGAGAGCGCGCTCTGATCGAGGAAGCACTCGATCATGCGCTGCAGGGGGTGGCGGTGCTGTTCAGGCAGGGACCTGATCGCGCCTGCTCCTTTATCAATTCCTTCCGGCCCGCTTCTTATTCGGAGGTTAAATAATGGGTTTTAACTGCGGTATTGTGGGTCTGCCCAATGTAGGCAAATCCACCTTGTTTAATGCCTTGACCAAGGCCGGCATAGCCGCCGAGAATTTTCCTTTCTGCACCATAGAGCCCAATACCGGCATAGTGCCGGTACCGGATCCGCGCCTGGATGCCATAGCCAAAATAGTCAAACCGGCCAAAATAGTGCCGGCGGCCATGGAATTTGTGGACATAGCAGGCCTGGTCAAGGGTGCTTCCCAGGGTGAGGGTCTGGGCAATCAGTTTTTGATGAACATTCGCGAAACCGATGCCATAGCCCACGTGGTGCGCTGCTTTGAAGATCCCAATGTGATTCATGTCAGCGGCAAGGTAGATCCGGTGTCGGATATAGAAATCATCAACACCGAGCTGGCTTTGTCCGATCTGGAGATCTGTCAGAAGGCCTTGAACCGCCTGGACAAGAGAGCCCGCACCGGCGGTGACAAGGAAGCGCTGGCCCAGGTCAAAGCCCTGGAAAAATGCCTGCCCTGCCTGGAAGAAGGCCACATGCTGCGCGAGCTGGAGTTTACCCAGGATGAGCGCACTGCCCTGCGCAGCTTTGCTTTTCTGACCCAAAAGCCGGTGATGTACATAGCCAATGTCTCCGAAGACGGCTTTACCGACAATCCGCTGCTTGAGGCCGTAAAGGAAACCGCCGCCAGGGAAAAATCAGTGGTGGTGCCGGTATCGGCGGCAGTGGAGGCCGATTTAGCTTCCATGGAGGAAGCCGACCGGCAGGAATTTATGGAAAGCCTGGGACTGGAAGAGCCCGGCCTCAACCGCGTGATCCGCGCCGGTTACAAGCTGCTGGGCCTGCAGACCTTCTTTACGGCCGGCCCCAAGGAAGTACGGGCCTGGACCGTCAAGGTAGGCGCCACCGCCCCGCAGGCGGCCGGCAAGATCCACTCCGACTTTGAGCGCGGCTTCATCAGAGCCCAGACCATTTCCTATGCAGACTTCATAGCCTGCGGCGGTGAAGCCGGAGCCCGCGAGGCCGGCAAACTGCGTTCTGAAGGCCGTGACTATATAGTGCAGGACGGCGATTTGTTTGAATTTTTATTCAACGTCAAATAAGCCTGACCTGAGCTGAATTAAAAGCCGGCAGACGGCCTGAGCTTCCTGCCGGCACCAAAAAGGGCATCCCGCAACGGGGTGCCCTTTACATTTCAAGCAGATAGTAAAATCAGCCCAGCTCTGAGGTCCGGATTACTTTCCGGCGTTCTCTATGGCCTTTTGGGCTTCATTGACTATGAAGATATCACCCTTGATCTGCTCGAGTACCAGCTCACTGGCTGAACTGTTCATGGAAGTGAGCAGACCTGATTTGGCAGAAGAGCCCATGCAGACCATGCGGGCGTTGAGGATTTGGCTGATGCGCGGAATTTCCTCATCAACGCGGCCTATGGCCACATGAGTGTTCTCCGACGGCAGATCGTGGGCCTCGGCAAAATCATCGAGGAACTGCTGATGCACATCGGCGCGGGTGTGGTTTACCACCTTGGGATGATGCAGGATCTTGGACGGTGAAGTATTGCCGCCCCTGAAGCCGCGGTTCAGAGGTGAGACTATGTTGAGCACATGAATCTCACCGTTGAAGTTGTCGGCAAAGAGCTTGGCGGCACGGAACAGCACTTCGTCCAGCATCTTGTCATGCTCATTTTCCTCAAAATCTATAGCCAGCAGCACGGTGCGGCCCAGGCGCTGCGGTGCCATGGCATCCTTGACTACCAGCAGGGGAATCCTGATGCTGCGCATGATTCTGCTGTCTATGGTGCTGACAAAGAGATCCCTGATCTTGTTGCGCCTGTTGGCTGAGATAATGGCCATGTGATAAGGCCTGGCCGCCGCTTCCTGCACAAAGGCTTCAGCCACATTGGAGGCAAAGATCACCTTGGGGATGAACTCGGTGATGCTCGGATGTTTGTCGGCGATCTGCTTGAGCTCGCGGGTCATCTGCTGCTCAAGCTGCTCTTTGTTGCCTTCGGTAAATTCGTTGACAATACGGCAGGCTGTAACTTCAATATTGGGCATGAAGCGGGCAAAATCACCGGCTCGGTCAATCGCAGGCTGATTGTCCCCAGGCTTTAACAAAACTAATATTCTGAATTTTTCTATTTTCTGCATTTTCTGTCCTTAGCGTTAAGCTCAGCGTGCTATGATCCAAATCTAAAATTTAGTGAAAATTGAACGCCCGCGGGGAGAAATCTTTGAGTTTTGCTTAAATCATCACAAAAGTGACCCGCCTTATTCTCAAAGTTTTGAGCAAGCTCAATGTTTAGTCAGCAGATCTCTCTGCGCTTTTGGAGACTGAAACATCATGTTGAAATTTGCCGGGGCAGCTTTTAGATTATCTGACAAACTGCAGGTAAAAATCCCCGATCTCACCTTAAATCCCCATGATCTCATAGTCCTCATCGGCCAAAACGGCAGCGGCAAAACCGCAGTGGCCAGGGCACTGGCCGGCGAACTGCCGCTGATTGCCGGCACGGCCCCGCAGGGGATTCATGCCGAACTGATGTCCATGGAAAAGCAGCAGCAGCTGTTTGAGGACGACTTTAAGATGCGCAATACCGACACGGCCACCGCCAAGGAGGAGCTGGGCATCACCGGAAGAGATCTGCTGGCCGGCGGAGATCTCAAGAGCATCAATGAAGCCATTACTGCCTTTGGGGTAGCCACGCTGCTCGACCGGCCGATCAGAACACTTTCCGGCGGTGAGGGGCGCAAAATTCTCATCGTGCGGGCCCTGGGCTCCAAACCCGATTTACTGGTCTTTGACACCCCCTTTGATGCTCTGGACGTGCCCACCCGTGCCTCCCTGCTGGAGGTCATAGCCTATGTGCATAAATTCTATCCCGTGCCCGTAGTGCTGATCGTCAACCGGGCCGATGAGATCCCGCAGGAGCTTAGTGCCTTAGGCATCATTTCCGAGCTGGCCATTACCAAAATAGACAGCCGCGAGGTCATAGAACAGGACGAGGAAGCCCGCTCCCTGCTCTTCTGCCGCAGCCTGCCGCCGGTGGAGCTGCCGGCCCCGCCGGCCAAATGCGCCCTGCGCCCCCTCAAGGAAGGCCCGGTGGTACAGCTGCGGCACATCAACATCACCTATGACCGTCCCATCCTGCAGGATTTGAACTTTACGGTCAATCCAGGTGAGCACTGGCAGATCACCGGTCCCAACGGTGCCGGCAAATCCACCCTGCTGTCGCTGATCACCGGCGAAAATCCCCTGGTCTACACCAATGATGTCACAGTCTTTGGCATCAAACGCGGCAGCGGCGAGAGCATCTGGGACATCAAGAAGTACTACGGTCTGGTCAGCGGCTCCCTGCATCTGGATTACCGCGTCTCAGCGCCGGTCATCAATGTAGTGCTGTCCGGCTTCTATGACTCCATAGGACTGTACCGCCGCCCCGGTGACGAGGAACTCAAAATTGCCCGCCAGTGGCTGGCCCTGATTAATCTGGACCACCGGGAGCATCAGTCCTTCAAGACCCTGTCCTTTGGGCAGCAGCGCCTGCTTTTGATCGTGCGGGCCCTGGTCAAGAACCCGCCGCTGCTCATATTGGATGAGCCGCTGCAGGGTCTTGATGCCTTCGGGCGGGCTCTGGTGCGGGCCTTTATTACCTATATCATGGAACACGGCCGCACCTCTGTGCTCTTTGTGTCCCATCATGAGGAAGATGCCCCGGCAGGCATCACCCACCGCCTGAGCTTTGTGCCCGAGGGCAGCTGCGGCTACCGCATAGTGCAGGAAAAACTGCCGCCGCGCTGAGCCCTCAGGGCCGGCTTAAATAATCCCCGCGGCAGACATAACGGTAGGTGGTCAGCTCAGTCAGAGCCATGGGGCCGCGGGCATGCAGCTTCTGCGTGGATATGGCCACCTCTGCCCCCAGACCAAACTGCCCGCCGTCGGTAAAGCGGGTGGAAGCATTGACATACACACAGGCCGATCCCGCGCCGTTGACAAAATATTCAATCTCAGCTGCATCATTGCTCAATATGGCATCGGAGTGACAAGCCCGGTGTGCCCGCATATGGGCCACCACTTCAGCCACATCCTGCACCGGAGCTATATTCATGGCCAAAGACAGCCACTCCTCGGCAAAATCCTCCGGCCGGCCCTCCTGCAGCAGCGGATACTGCAGCCGGCGGCAGCAGTCCAGGCAGCTGCCGTGGGCATGGACCTGTACCTGACGCTCTGCCAGCTCCGGCAACAGCAGCTCCAAAAGCGGCTCCACCACGGACTGCTCGATTAAGAGAGTGTCGAGAGCATTGCAGGCCGAGGGTTTCTGCACCTTGGCATTGATGATCAGCGGTACGGCCCGCTGTAAATCGGCTGAAGCTCCCACATATATATGCGACACCCCGAAACCGCCTATGATGACCGGAATGGTGGAGTGCTGCCGGCAGAAACGGTGCAGGGACTCGCCGCCGCGCGGAATCACCACATCTACAAAGGCATCCTGCTGCAGCAGATCCAGCACGGCCTCGCGGGAGGTGGTGTCAATAAAGCTTACGGCTGCCGCCGGCAGATCATGCTCCTGCAGCACCTGCACTATGCAGCTGTGTATGGCCTGATTGCTGTGCCAGGCCTCAGAGCCGCCGCGCAGCACGCAGGCATTGCCTGATTTGAGGCAGAGCGCGGCTATATCGGCGGTGACATTGGGCCGCGATTCATATATGGCCGCCACTACTCCCAGTGGCACCCGGGTTTTCAGCAGCTGCAGCCCTGAAGGCAGGATGCGTCCGTCATACTGCTGACCCACCGGGTCATCCAGCTCGGCCACTTTGGCTACGCCGCCTGCCATTTCGGCAAAACGCGCCGGAGTCAGTTTCAGGCGATCGAGCATGGCTGAGGCCATGCCTTTGCTGGCGGCCGCCGCCAGATCCTGCTGATTGGCCTGTTCTATCTCTGCCTGATGGGCGCGCAGGGCAGCGGCCAAATCCTGCAGCAGCGCATTTTTGGCGGCAGTGGACAGGGCGGCAATTTGATATGAAGCCTGCTGGGCCTGCCGGCAGATCTCTGCTATATGCTGATCCATAAAATTTATCCTTTACAAGTAAGCCTGATTAATCCCGCAGCACCAGATCATCGCGGTGCATCACCACACTGCCGTGGGAATATCCCAAAATTCCTTCGATTTCATCTGAGCGATGACCCCTGATGCGCTCCAGCTCTTCGGCGCTGTAACGCGTCATGCCCTGGGCTATGATCTGTCCCGAGGGGGCGGCAATTTCCACCACAGCGCCGCGCATAAAATCACCGCGGCAGCCGGTGACGCCGGCCGGCAGCAGGCTGGAGCCGTGCCGGCACAGCGCCCGCACCGTGCCCTCATCCACCAGGATGGCACCGGCAGGCTTGACGGCAGCGCCCAGCCAGATCTTGCGGGCCAGCTGCGCTTTATGTGCCGGGGCAAAAAAGGTGCCCCGCCCGCGCCCCTCCACCAGATCCAGCAGCAGGGCCGGATCATCTCCTGAGGCAATAATAAGCTCTATTCCGGCCGCAGCGGCAATTTTGGCTGCATGCACCTTGGTGGCCATGCCGCCCGTTCCCTGTGCAGTACCGGCACCGCCGGCCAGGGCTTCGATGTGATGATCTATTACCGCCACGCGTTCTATCAGCCGGGCACTGGGATCCTTTCTGGGATCGGCTGAATACAGACCCTGCTGATCGGTCAGCAGGATGACGCAGTCGGCATCACACAAAATACCGGTCAGGGCGGCCATATTGTCATTGTCGCCCACCTTGATTTCCTGGGTGGAGACCGCATCATTTTCATTGATGACCGGCACTATATCGTGATCCAGCAGGGCCGTCAGGGCATCCCTGGCATTGAGGAAGCGCTCGCGGTGTTCCAAATCGGCGCGGGTCAGCAGGATCTGCCCCACACATATGCCGTAGATGGCAAACAAATTCTCCCAAATGGACATCAGCCGGCTCTGACCCACCGAGGCCAGCAGCTGCTTGGAGCTCATGAGGGGCGGCAGCTGCGGATTGTGGAGTACTTCCCGGCCGGCGGCCATGGCGCCGGAGGAGACCAGCACTACCTTATGACCGCGGCGGCGCAGTGTAGCGGCAGCCCGCACTATCTCCAGCATCTGGGCGCGGTCCAGCCGGCCGCTGCCGCGGGTCAGGGTGCTGGTGCCGAGTTTGATCACCACCCGGCGGCCGGCGGCGGCTTTGTTGTGTTCCATAAATCAGATCCTTATCCTTACATCACCAAAGAGGAGCCAGACTACAGGAAAGCTGCAGCTGCTCCCGAGGCTGTATGCTGCAGCAGCAATCTGCGGCTGTTGATGCTTAAAGCAGATGTTTTTTGAAGAATTCCGCCGTCTGCTGCAGGAATTTGAAGGTTCCGGTCCCAAAGGTACCAGAGGTCAAGGGGCGGCATTCTGCCTGCCTGAAGGTGCGCTCGATCAGGGCGGCATCCTCCATGGTCAGATTAAGATCCTTCAAATAGAAGCACAACATAGGCAGCTGCAGCTTCTGGGCACCGGACAGCAGCCCCTGACGGCGCAGCGACAGGAACTGCACCTGCGGAATCACCGTATCCCAGCTGGAGGCATCAAGATCCATGCGGTTGGCAAAGGAGGAGCGCAGACACAAAGGCACATTCTGCAGGGCTTCAGGGTTGACAAACATGTTGTCAATAATGGGATTGCTGAAGACAGCAGCCCGGATGAGCCCGGGATTGAGCAGGGACAGGCGCAGCGAGGCCATGGCCGCCACCCCGGCGGCGTAAATGCCCAGGCTGGAGCTGTCAATAAAGGGCAGCGAGGAGAGATGATCCACTGCCGCCTTGAGGAAATCTGAGCATTTGTGATCGAGGCGGATATGGGCACAGCCGCCGGTGCCGGGCATTTCAATCACCGACAGGGCTATGCCCAGCGGCCTTAAATAATCATTGAAGAAGCGGAAGAAATCAGTACAGCTCTGCTCATAGGCGCAGACTACCAGTACGCAGGGATGCAGGCTGTAATTGTCCGGGCTGTGCAGATAGGTGTAGATCTTATGGCCCTGATAGAGAAAGCTCTCCGTGGAGTAATAACCGCAAGAGCTGGAAGCCTCAAAGACCTCGCGGTAATGACGGCGGGAGTAAAGTGCCGCCTCGGCGGCCAGATCATCGCCCTTTAAATAGGGATAGGCGGCTATGGCAAAATAGCGCGAGGCCAGACGCAGGTGATGAGCTCTGATTTCACCTTCAGTCTGCAAGGCCAGATGTACGCGCTTCTGGGCTATGGCATTGAACTCATAGATCCAGTTGCCAGGGCCATAGGCTTCCACTGTATCCAGGCACTGCGGACGGGTCCTCTTGTTTTGGGATACAGCCACGTTGGCCAGAGCTTCTTCAATATCAAGCAGATTTCCGCCCAGCCAGGTCCAGTAAAAGCGGTTGATCATACGATACCAGTTGCGGCTGAAACCAAAACGTGACTGCACCTTAAAATCCACGGACGGCAGCGGACAGCCGGAATTGGAAATAACCGAGGTTTCCAGGGAAGTGCGTCTGGGCTTAAAAAGAACTTCCGAAAGGTTTTGCTTTAAGTCCTGCTCTTCTGACATGAAGATGATTCCTGTTCAATGCGGGAGGGAAAAGGCCGGCAGGCCACAATTTATTTTGCCACATCAGGGCGGATTTATTCACCACCCAGCGCCAAAAATACAGGGCCGGGGCACATTTGCCGGCCGGCCCTGCCGCAGGAAAGAGTCCAAGCTACAGACTGCTCAGGTAATTCAGCAGCTCGGTCATGTTTTTGCGGCCAAATGACACCTGCTCGCCATTGACCACCAGGCAGGGCACGGACATCACTTTATACTGACTGCGCAAATCCTCAAACAATCCCAGATCATATACTTCGGCACTGACACAGGGGTTGAGGGCAGCCAGACGCTGGGCGGCGGTTACCAGATCGGGGCACATGGTGCAGGACAGGGAAACCAGCACCTGCAGCTTCAGCTCGTGATTTAAGGCCAGGGCCCGGCTGCGATCTGCATCATCAAGCGGCTGGCCGGGACCTGCGGCATTGTACAGGCCGAGCACAAAAGAGGTGAACTCATGGCCGCCGGGCACGCCGTGGAAGGCCAGGCCTGACCAGGAGCCGTCGGCGCGCAGCAGTCTGACGCAGGGCAGATGCTCCCCGCCGGCTTTTTCCACTACCTGCAGTTTAGGCGTCAGCGCCGCCAGTTCCTGCATGGCAGAGAGCAGTTCAGCTCCCTTGTCCGTGCCGCCTGTATGCACTTCCAAAATCAGCTGAGAGCTCATGCGCTCAAAGACTACATTAAGCTGCGGCAGCATATCCTCTGAAATAAAGCTGCCCTGCACGCTCTGTCCGGCGGCGGCCGGGGCGGCAGCGCGCGGCGGCTCCGGGGCCTTGCGGGTGGCAGCCGGCACCTGCGGCACCAGACCGGTCTTTTCATGCATGCAGGCGGCGACCTTTTCCATGGCACAGGCGGCCAGGGCACCGTCGGCGGTGGCGGTCACTACCTGCCGCAGGCCCTTGATGCAGACGTCGCCGGCGGCAAAGACACCTGGCACCGAGGTCTCCTTATCAGCTGAGGTGACTATATAACCGCCCTCATTGAGCTCGACTTTGTCCCGGACCAGGGCTGTATTGGGCACATAGCCGGCAAAGACGAATACCCCGAAAGGTCCACCGTCGGCGGCAGTGTATTCCCAAGTCTCCCCGGTTTGATTGTTGAGCAGCACCGCCCGGGTGATGCCCATATCGCCGCCTTCCACAGCTTTTAATTCATGATGGCATTTGACCGTGATTTTGGGATGCCTTTCCACTTCCTCGGCTATGGAGCGGGCGCAGGAGAAGCCGTCGCGGCGGATTAAGATGGTGATCTTGCTGGCATAGCGGGTCAAAAACAGGGATTCCTCGGCTGAGGCATAACCGCCGCCTATGACCAGCAGTTCCCGGCCGGTGAAAAATTCGCCGTCACAGGTGGCACAGTAGGCCACGCCGCGGCCGCGGAATTCCTCCTCCCCGGCAAAGCCTATGCGGCGCGGATTGGCACCGGTGGCAATCAGCACGGTAAAGGCGCGCAGGGTGCCGCGGGAGGTCTGTATGGTTTTGATATCTCCCTGCAGCTGCAGATCGGTTACTTCAGCCAGCAGAAATTCCGCCCCGAAATTCTCTGCCTGCCGGCGCATGGTTGCCGTCAGGGCCTCGCCTGAAATGCTCTCTACACCTGGGTAATTGACTACCTCGTGGGTGATGGTGATTTGTCCGCCGAATCTGTCCTTTTCCACCACCAGCACGCGGTAGCGGGCGCGGGCCAGATACAAGGCCGCCGTCAGGCCGGCCGGACCGCCGCCTACTATGACGGCATCATAAAGTTCATGGGTATTGGACATGAGATCTTCCTCTTTGCTGTGATCCTGTTTAGTCTGCAACTGATATGACGGAGGCCCTGCCTGTGCCGGCAGAGCCCCCTTGACCCGTGATTGGGAACCTGAAATTCAGTCCCGATTAGA
The DNA here is from genome assembly GCA_964424565.1 of uncultured Enterobacterales bacterium. Classification (GTDB taxonomy): domain Bacteria; phylum Pseudomonadota; class Gammaproteobacteria; order Enterobacterales; family Succinivibrionaceae; genus Avisuccinivibrio. Next base: position 12,148 of record CAYRIZ010000015.1, on the reverse strand, counting down.
GCTTGCCCACCAGATCGAGACCGGGCTTTAAGGTGGCTGCCCCCGGCTGCCACTTGGCCGGGCAGACCTGATCGCCGTGCTCGGCTACGAACTGCAGGGCCTTGACGCGGCGCAGCAGCTCATCTGCATTGCGGCCTATATTGCCGGCTACTACTTCGTAGGCCACAATTTTGCCTTCGGGATTGACCACAAAAGTGCCGCGCTCGGCCATGCCGTCAGCTTCAATCAGCACCTGAAAGTCACGGGCCAGGCGGTGATTGGGATCGGCCAGCATGGGATAAGGAATGGCCCTGATGGTGTCGGAGGCATCATGCCATGCCTTGTGTACAAAGTGAGAGTCGCAGGAGACGGAGAAAATCTCGCAGCCTGCAGCCTGGAACTCAGCATACTTATCAGCCAGATCCTTCAGCTCTGTAGGACAGACAAAGGTGAAGTCAGCAGGATAGAAGAAGAACACGGACCAGCGGCCCAGAATATCGGCTTTGGTCACAGTGTGGAAATCATCATTCTGATAAGCCTGTACGGAGAAATCAGCAACTTCCTTGTTGATTAAAGACATCGGTTTTTACTCCTCTTTTGGAAAATTCGTTAAGTTCGGAGTTAATTGTAGAGAGTTTTAGCGGAATTTTTTTGAAGATGAAAAATTGTGTTGAGTGATAAAGCTTGTTGAATGAGAAAGCTTGCTAATTGAAAAACTTTTATCAGAGGTCCCGCCGCGGGGTATTGACAGCCCCTGCTGCAGCCTGCTCTGCCTGATGACTGTGCTATCATGCCATCCGGGCGCTGAAAGCAGGATCTCCCTGCTTTGCGGATAATCCACCAGACACAGTGACGGAGACCATGCCGCCCGGGGGCGGCAGCAGACCATGAGCGACTCGCTTTTATATGCCATCCTGGGCACCGGCTTTACCTTTGCCATGACCGCACTGGGCGCAAGTTCAGTGTTTTTCTTCCGCCGTGAACCCAATCCCTTTGTGACCAAACTGGCCCTGGGCTTTGCCGCCGGCATCATGATAGCCGCTTCGGTATGGTCACTGCTGATCCCGGCTATTGAAGGCGCCACCGCCTACGGCATCACTCCGGCCATTCCCTCAGCCGGAGGCTTTATCCTGGGGGTGGTCTTTTTAATTGTGCTCGACAGCGGCCTGCCGCACCTGCATCTAGGAGCCCAGACCCCTGAAGGCCCGCGCATCCGCCTGGACAGGGACACCCTGCTGTTTCTGGCCATGACCATACACAATATTCCCGAGGGCATGGCCGTGGGCGTGGCCTGTGCCGCCGCCGCGGCAGCAGGAGGCAGCGATGCCCTGTCCACCGCCGCTGCCCTGGCTCTGGGTATGGGCATTCAAAACATACCTGAAGGCGCAGCCGTGACCCTGCCGCTGCGCTCTGCTGGCAAAAGCCGCTTCAAAGCTTTTGTATTCGGTACCCTGTCCGGTCTGGTAGAGCCTGCTGCCGCCATTGTAGTGGTGCTGGCGGCTTCCAATTTCGGTATGGTCCTGCCCTGGCTGCTTTCCTTTGCCGCCGGTGCCATGCTTTATGTGGTGGTGGAGGAGCTTATTCCTGAAGCTCGGCTGGGCGAGCACTCCAATGCCGGTACCATATTTGTGATGGCAGGTTTTGTGCTGATGATGGTGCTGGACACTTCTCTGGGCTGACCGTCCCAGGCAACCCAGACCACCGGGTGGGAAAGTTGTTCCCTTTTCTTTTTGGAGGGATATTTTTGGGCGGGAAATACTCCGGCCGTAGCCCTGCATAAAGGGTGGGCCGGAGCTGAAGGCGGCTTAGTTAACTGCCTTCATGGCCGCGGAAGGAGGAATTACGGCTGCGGCGTATGCCTGCTTCCGGACGGCGGCCACGGCGGGCCTCAAAGGAGCGGTCGCGGTTGAAATCAATGCGGCCGCGCCGGCCCTGCTGCTGATTGAAGCGCGGGGAGCGGCGGCGGGAGTGATCATAGCGGCTGTCGTCATCCTCAAAGTCCCCCGGCACACTGCCGTCTGCGCCAGCCGGCGGATTGAGCTTGTAATGCAGCTCATTATCCCCGTCATCGCGATCGCGGTGACGCGGGCCGCGGTGCGGCGGCTCGGCAGTATATTCGCGCAGATCCAGGCTGCGGCCGCAGACGCGGGCGGCGGCCAGCACCCGGCGGGTCTCATCAGGCATGCCTTCAGGCAGATCCACCATACTGAAGGTATCGAAAATGCTGATCTCGCCTATATATTTGCTGTCCATATCCGCTTCATTGGCTATGGCGCCCACGATCTGTCCCGGCTTGACGCCGTCGCGCCGGCCTACGGCCAGACGGTAGCGCACCATCTTGAGATCGGGGAAGTCGTGCAGCGGAGCCGGCTCGGCCGAGGGCATACGGCGCTCACGGCGGGGCTGCCGGCCGCCTTCCTCAAAGGAAGAAGTAATTTCCGGAGCGTCTTCATCCAGCAGCAGATTGGAGCCGCGCTGTACCATTTTGGCCAGGGCCGCGGCCAGAATCTCCGGCTCTATGCTGTCATCGGCCAGCAGATCGGAGATCACCTCCAGATATTCCTCCAGTCCGCCCTGCTCTATGGTCTCCAGGATCTGATTGCGGAAATTCTCCAGCCGGCGTTTGTTGACATCAGCCACCGTGGGCATGCGCATGGCTTCTATGCGCTGATGGGTCACGCGCTCGATCTGCCGCAGAGCCCGGCGCTCCCGCGGGGACACAAACAATATGGCCTCGCCTGTGCGTCCGGCTCTGCCGGTGCGGCCTATGCGGTGCACATAGGTCTCGGCATCATAGGGAATATCGTAATTGAACACATGAGTGATGCGGTCCACATCCAGACCGCGGGCGGCCACGTCAGTGGCTATGATGATATCGAGGCTGCCGTTTTTCAGCCGCTCTATGATCTTTTCGCGCTGCCGCTGCGGTATATCGCCGTGCAGGGCGGCACAGGCCAGACCGCGGCCCATCAGCTTGTTGGCCACATCCTCGGCATCAGTCTTGGTGCGCACAAATACCAGTACGGCATCATAGGGCTCAACCTCCAGAATGCGGGTCATGGCATCGATCTTGTGCACTCCGGACACCACCCAGTAGCGCTGATGCACGGTAGTGGCGGTGGTGGTATGGGTTTCAATGCGCACCTCCACCGGATCTACCAGGTGATGATGGGCTATACGGCGCACTGCTTCCGGCATGGTGGCGGAGAAGAGCGCATTCTGCCTTTCCCGGGGCAGCTTGGACAAAATCAGATCCACATCTTCTATAAAGCCCATGCGCAGCATTTCGTCGGCTTCATCTATTACCATAAAGCCCACATCCTGCAGCTGTATTTTGCCGCGCTCCATCAGATCGATCAGCCGGCCCGGGGTGGCCACCACCACCTGCACGCCGTGGCGCAGCGAGCGGATCTGATTTTCATAGGAGGCACCGCCGTAAATGGGCACTACATGAAAATCCTCGCAGCGGCGGGCAAAACTCTGAAAAGCCTCAGCCACCTGTATGGCCAGTTCGCGGGTGGGCTCTAGTACCAGGGCCTGTATGGCCCGGCTGCCGGGCTGCAGCCTGGATAAAATAGGCAGAGCAAAGGCCGCAGTCTTGCCTGTTCCGGTCTGGGCCTGGCCTATCATGTCCCGGCCCTGCAGCATCACCGGCACAGCCTGTGCCTGTATGGGGGTGGGGCTTTCAAAACCCAGATCGGACACGGCCTGCAGCACGGACTCGCTGAGGCCGAGATCGGCAAAGGAAACCAGGGGAGTGTCAGGATCGGTTTCAGCGGCAGCAGCGGCTGTATCTTCATCCTGGGTCAGCAGCAGGCTTTCTGCAGCGCCTGAAGTCTGTGCTGCAGACAATACCTCAGCCAGCAGGGCGTTATCGTCCTGCCGGTTTTCATTATGATCAGTCAATTAAAGTCTCCAAACATCAGAGGCCCTGCCTGTCCACCACCCCCGCTGACAGCAGAAAAAAGATCACCCGTCCCCCAAGAATAGGTCACGTCAATCGTCACATTCACGGAAAAGAAGCGGCGCGCACATCCCGACAAAGAAAGAAATGAAGAAAAACTTTTCCCGCGCGCGTAAAGCAGGCCCGTCAAAACAAAAAAAACGGCGATATTATACAGAAAGAATAAGCCAAAGTGCGCCTAAATGTCAGGCAAAATACCCCGGTGGCCGCCGGGGAGATCGCAGAGCAGGAAGTGCCTGCAGTCCGCGCCCCGGCGGCATTACGGCGCAGAGCTAAGCTAAGCCAGAATGCTGATGAAGATGGTCAGTATGGTGGCATTGACAAAGTCAATGAACAGCGCCCCTACTATGGGCACTACGAAAAAGGCCTTGGGGGAATCGCCGTTGGCACCGGTAAAGGTCTCCATATTGGCCATGGCATTGGGGGTGGCGCCCATGCCGAAACCGCAGTGGCCGGTGGCTATTACCGCAGCATCATAATCCCGCCCCATCATGTTGAAGGTCACAAAATAGGCAAAGAAGAACATCACCACAGTCTGTACCAGCAGAATGGTGACCAGAGGTACGGCCAGGGCCGCCAGCTCCCACAAATTGAGGGTCATGAGGGCTATGGCCAGGAAGAGCTGCAGCGAAATATTGCCTATGACATTGATGCAGTGCAGCGGCAGCGGTTTGTGTATCAAATCGAGGAAATTGCGTACCACGGCAGCCACGATCATGGGGCCCAGGTAGGCCGGCAGCACTATGCCCAGGGCAGAAATGCCCATGATGATGAAGTAGCCCAGTCCCATGCAGATGATGATATAGGTCACCGCCTTGAACAGCAGCTGCTCATCTATATTCTTCTGCTCGGCAGTTAACTTGCCTTCCACCAGATCGTGATTGCCCACTTTGCGGTCGGCAGGCTTTAGGTGATGGCGGTGAAGCAGCTTTTTGCCCATGGGTCCGCCGATCATGCAGCCGGCCACCAGGCCGTAGGTGGCGGCCGCCACCGAAACGGTCAGTCCGCCTTCCAGACCTGCCTTGATCAATTCAGGACCAAAAGCCGCCGCCGTGCCGTGTCCGCCGGTCAGGGCTATGGAGCCGGCAGCCAGGCCCATCAGCGGATTTAAGCCAAAGAGCACGGACATGCCTACCCCTACGCAGTTCTGCACCACGATCAAAATCATGGCGCACAGCAGGAATATGGAGACGCTGATGCCGCCGTGCAGCAGCATTCTGAAGGAAGCGGCAAAACCTATAGTGGTGAAGAAGGCCAGCATGAGCAGGTTTTTCAAAGACTCATCGAAGGTAAATTCAAACAGCTGCAGATTGTGTCCCAGCAGGGTGACGCAGGAAAAGACAATGCCGCCTATGACCGGGGCTGGTATATAAAAGCGCCGCAGCACCCCCACAAAGTGTTTGATCACCCTTCCCAGCAGCAGCAGAACTACTGCCACGGCCAGGGTCTCCTGCATGCCGAAAGTGTAGGTAAAAAGTATGTCCTGAGACTGCACTCCTAAACCTCCTTGAAAAAATCTCCCTCAAGCCCGGGAGCAGCACAATCCTGAAAAATTCACCACAAAATCTAAAATTTTACCCCCCAGCCGCGGGATTGCACAATAAAAACCGCCGGCTGCCGCTGCAGTTTTGCAGAGCAGATCTGCTTTCACAGGTGCGCCGGGGGTAAAATCCCCTCTGCCGGACCGGGATATCTTCCGGGAGCCCTCCGCCGCCGGCTCTTTTTGCAAAAGCGGCGGTTTCTGCAAAAGCGGGAATTTGCAAAAATGAAGTTTTTTGCAAAAAATAATGCCCGGATACTATCTGCATATTTGGCGGAATTTAAAAAATAATTTTCTTTAAATTCAATGATTTAAACAAAACACAAAGGCTGTTTTGCAAAAAGCGCTTGACGGGTGCGGGCAATGATTTTACGATCGCGCGTTATAACAGATTAGCGTGTTTTTAGTGAGGAAAAACAGATGTCCTTTAAAGATGACAAGCAGGTTTTGATTTTTGATACCACGCTGCGCGACGGTGAACAGGCCCTGCCCAGCTCTCTGACAGTCAAACAGAAGCTGCAGATTGCCCTCTGCCTGGAACAGCTCGGCGTCGATATCATCGAAGCCGGTTTCCCTATTTCCTCTCCCGGAGATTTTGAGGCCGTACGGACCATAGGTCAGCATATTAAAAATTCAGTGGTCTGCGGTCTGTCCCGCTGTGTGGACAAAGATATTACCGCCGTGGCTGAAGCCCTGAAGGATGTGACCGATCATTTCCGTATCCACACCTTTATTGCCACCTCGGATATTCACGTACATGACAAGCTGCGCAAGGATTTCAGCGATATAGTGGCCATGGCGGTAAAAAGCGTCAAACTGGCCCGCTCCTTTACCGATGATGTGGAATTCTCCTGTGAAGATGCCGGCCGTACGCCTATAGATCATCTCTGCCGCATGGTGGAAAGTGCCATAGACGCCGGTGCCACCACCATTAATATTCCCGATACCGTAGGCTACACCCTGCCCCATGAGTTCGGCAGCATTATCGAGACCCTGTTCAACCGCGTGCCCAACATAGACAAGGCCCGCATTTCCGTGCACTGCCACAATGATCTGGGCATGGCCACGGCCAATTCCGTAACCGCCCTGCAGCACGGTGCCAGACAGATTGAATGCGCCGTCAACGGTCTGGGCGAGCGCGCCGGCAACTGCTCCCTGGAGGAAGTGGCCATGATCATCAAGACCCGCAATAAGTATCTTGATGGTCTGTACACCAATATAGTGGCCGAGAACATAGCCCGCGCCAGCCAGGTGGTAGCCGGCATCTGCAATGAACCTGTGCCGCCGCACAAGGCCATTGTGGGCTCCAATGCCTTTGCCCACAGCTCAGGCATTCATCAGGACGGTGTGCTCAAGAACCGCAGCACCTATGAGATCATCACTCCGGAATCTGTAGGCTTTAAGGAAAACAACCTGCACATGACTGCCCGCTCCGGCAGACACATGATCAAGGCCTGCCTCGACAAGCTGGGCTACAAGGAAGGCACCTACGACTTAAATGAGATCTATCAGCGCTTCCTGAAGCTGGCCGACAAAAAAGGTCAGGTCTTTGATTACGATCTGGAGGCCCTGCTCTTCTTCTCCAACAATGAAGAAGAGGAGACTCAGTTCGTGCTGGACAGCATGAATGTAATGTCCGGCGGCAAGAACATCATCCCCACCGCCAGCGTCAAGCTCAAGATAGGCAAGCGTACCCGCGTGGAGTCCGGTACCGGCAACGGCCCGGTGGACGCAGTATTCAACTGCATCACCCGCATGACCGGCATCCGCTGTGAGCTGACCAGCTACATCATCACCGCCAAGGGCGCCGGCATGAATGCCCAGGGTCAGGTGGATGTGGATGTGGCCTACAATGGCAGAAAATACCACGGCAAAGGCCTGTCCACCGATGTTATAGAATCCTCGGCCCTGGCCCTGATCAATGCCCTGAACAGCATCTACCGGGCCCAGATTATCGAGCAGGAAAAAGAAGAAGAGAAGGAGAATAAATAAATGAGTGCTCACTACAAGATTGCAGTACTGGCAGGCGACGGCATAGGCCCCGAGGTTATGGCCGAGGCCAAAAAAGTTCTGCATGCTGCCGAGCAGAAATTCGGCTTCACTCTGGAGATGACCGATGCCCTGGCAGGCGGCTGCGCCATTGACGCCGTCGGCACCCCGCTGCCTGAGGAGACGGTCAAACTCTGCGAGAACAGTGCTGCCATCTTATTTGGCTCCGTGGGCGGTCCCAAGTGGGATCATCTGCCTCCGCAGCAGCGTCCGGAGCGCGGTGCCCTGCTGCCGCTGCGCAAGCACTTCGGACTCTTCTGCAATTTCCGCCCGGCCTGCATTTATCAGGGCCTGGGTGCCCTGTCACCGCTGCGCGCCGACATAGCCATGCGCGGCTTCGATCTTTTGTGCGTGCGCGAGCTGACCGGCGGTATTTATTTCGGCACTCCCAAAGGCCGTGAAGGCAGCGGTCCGGAGGAAAAGGCCTACGATACTGAAATATACCACCGCTATGAAATCGAGCGCATAGCCAAAATTGCCTTTGAGGCCGCCCGCCTGCGCCGCCACAAGGTCACCTCCGTGGACAAGTCCAATGTGCTGCAGAGCTCCATACTGTGGCGTGAAGTGGTCACCGAGATGGGCAAAAACTACCCTGATGTGACTTTGGAGCATATATACATAGACAATGCCACCATGCAGCTGGTCAAGAACCCTGCACAGTTCGACGTGCTGCTGTGCTCCAACATGTTCGGCGACATCCTGTCCGATGAATGTGCCATGATCACCGGCTCCATGGGCATGCTGCCTTCAGCCAGCCTGGGTGAAGGCGGCTTCGGCCTCTATGAGCCGGCCGGCGGCTCCGCCCCGGATATTGCCGGCAAGGGCATAGCCAACCCGGTGGCTCAGATCCTCTCTGCCGCCTTGATGCTGCGCTACAGCTTAAAGGAAAACGAGGCTGCCTGCGCCATAGAGGAAGCTGTGAAGAAAGTGCTGGCCGCAGGTCAGCTCACAGCCGATCTGATGGAAAGCGGTGCCAGCTCCAAAGCCCCGCTCTCCACCAGCCAGATGGGCGATGCTGTGGCCGCTGCACTGTAAAAAATTTTTAGGAATACGTGAAAATGGGTAAAACATTGTATGAAAAGGTATACGAGGCACATGTCGTATACCAGAAAGAAGGCGAACTGCCTACCATTTACATTGACCGCCACCTGGTGCATGAGGTTACCAGCCCGCAGGCCTTTTCCGGACTGGAAGTAGCCGGACGCCGCCTGCGCCGTCCCGATCTGACCCTGGCCACCATGGATCATGACATTTCCACCAAATCCCTGGATATTGCCGCCTGCAGCCCCATGGGTCAGCTGCAGATCAATACTCTGATCGACAATGCCAAAAAATTCGGCGTCACCCTGTTCCCGGTGGGCCATGACAATCAGGGCATTGTGCACATAGTAGGCCCGCAGGTAGGCTTTACCCTGCCCGGCACCACCTTAGTCTGCGGCGATTCCCACACCGCCACCCACGGCGCCTTTGGTGCCCTGGCCTTTGGTATTGGCACCTCGCAGGTGGAACATGTAATGGCCACCCAGACCTTAAAGCAGGGCAGACTGAAGACCATGAAGATAGACTGCCGCGGCAGCCTGGGCCCTGGCGTGACCGCCAAGGATCTCATTTTGGCCATCATAGGCAAGCTGACCACCGCCGGCGGCACCGGCTATGCTGTGGAGTTCTGCGGCCAGGCCGTGCGCGAGCTCTCCATGGAAGGCCGCATGACCCTGTCCAACATGGCCATAGAATTTGGTGCTCCTGTGGGCATGATTGCCCCTGATGAAACTACCTTTGAGTACATCAAGGGACGCCTCTACGCTCCCAAGGGCGAGGACTTTGAGCAGGCCGTGGCCTACTGGAAGACCTTAAAGTCAGATGATGATGCTGTGTTTGATCAGGTAGTGGAGCTTGATGCCTCCGCCATAGAGCCACAGCTGACCTGGGGCACCAATCCCGGTCAGGAATGCGGCATCAACGGCACAGTCCCCGCTCCTGAGGACTTTGCCGACCCGGTACAGGCCAAGTCCTGCAGCGATGCTCTGGCCTACATAGACTTAAAGCCCGGCCAGCCTCTCAAGGGCACTCCCATAGATCTGGTCTTCATCGGCTCCTGCACCAACGGCCGCATTGAGGACTTCCGTGCTGCCGCCTCCGTGCTCCGCGGCCGCAAGGTAGCTCCTGGTGTTACCGCCCTGGCCGTGCCCGGCTCCATGTGGGTCAAGCAGCAGGCCGAGCGCGAGGGTTTGGATCAGATCTTCAAGGATGCCGGTTTTGAGTGGCGTCAGCCCGGCTGCTCCATGTGTCTGGCCATGAATGATGACCGTGCCCCGGCCGGCAAGCGGGTGGCTTCCACCTCCAACCGCAACTTTGTGGGCCGTCAGGGCAAGGGATCGCGCACTCATCTGATGAGCCCCATGTCGGCTGCCGCCTGTGCGATCACCGGAACACTCACTGACGTCAGAGATCTTATTTAAAGGAGAGGAAAATGCAGAAGTTTACTGTACACGAGGGTGTGGCCGTTCCTCTGGATTCCGCCAATATAGATACTGATCAGATCATCCCCAAGCAGTTTTTGCTGGCGGTAAGCCGCAAGGGCTTCGGCGTACACCTGTTCCATGACTGGCGTTATCTGGATGATGCCGAAACACAGCCCAATCCGGACTTCAACCTGAACAAGCCCGCTTTTGCCGGTGCTTCCATACTGGTGGCCCGCGACAATTTCGGCAACGGCTCCTCACGTGAGCATGCCCCCTGGGCGCTGACTGACTACGGCTTTAGGGCCGTGATTGCCCCCAGCTTTGCCAATATTTTCAACAACAATGCTCTGGGCAATGGTCTGCTTACCGTCAAGCTGACTGAAGATGAAGTAGATCAGATTTTCCAGGTGCTGACCGCCAAACCCGGCACCTCCATCAGGGTTTCCCTGGAGGATATGACCGTAGACTGTGCCGATCTGCACTTTACCTTTGAGCTCAATCCCTTCATCCGCCACTGCCTGCTCAACGGTCTGGACAATATTTCCCTCACTCTGCAGCATGAGGATGAAATTGCCCAATTCGAGCAGCAGATGCCGGCCTGGGAGCGCTGTGCCCACTAACACAGCGCCGCGATCCTAAAGCCCGGATCTGCAGCTGCCAATCTGCTGACTTTACACAGGCGATCCCCCAAGGTCGCCTGTTTCCTTTCCTGCCGCCTTATTCCTGCTTTTTTGCCTGAGATCGCTGCATTTTCAATCCTGCTTTCTATAATATTCAACAAATTTAACTGACCTGGCAGTGGGCTGCGCATGAGCCCCTGCCTGGATCTGGAATAAAAAGAGGCAGCAATGAGCGAAATTTATGCACAAAATCCCACATTAAAAACCATAAAAAACGCCGCCGGCATGTCCGTGACCGTAATGGACTGGGGTGCCACCCTGATCTCCATCAAAGTCCCGGTAAGCGGCGAGGAACAGCCCCGCGAGGTACTGCTGGGCGTCAAAGATCCGGCACAGTGGTCCACTCAGGCCTGTTTCTTCAATGCCACCATAGGCCGTTATGCCAATCGTATTGCCTCCTCCCGTTTCAGCGCCGGCGGACAGGAGTACATCTTAAACTCCGGAGCGCAGCACTGCCTGCACGGCGGCCTGAATGGTTTTGACAAGCGCCGCTTCGTGTTCACTGAAGAAGGAGAAAACTTCTTAACCCTCACCCTGCATTCCCCGGACGGCGATCAGGGCTTCCCGGGCAATTTTGACCTTACAGTCAAAATGGTCTTAGGCGACGACAATACCCTGACCATGAGATACACCGGCGTCTGCGATCAGGAGTGCCCGGCCTGCATCACCAATCATGCCTACTTCAACTTAAACGGCCGCAACAGCTCCATTTTGGGCCACACCCTGCAGATGAACTCCACCGCAGTGCTGGAGCTGGACGAGCTCTCCATACCCACCGGCCGCATTCTGTCAGTCAAAGACCGCCCTGCCTTTGACTTCACCGCAGGCAAAAAAGTAGGTCAGGATATTATGAATGACGAGCAGATGCAGTCCTGCCTGGGCTATGATCACCCCTATCTCTTTGACGGCGATCCCAGCCACTTTGCCGTCAGGGCCACCTCGGACGACGGCCGGCTGAGCGTGGAGATTTATACGGATTACCCGGCCTTTCAGTTCTACACCGGCAATTACATAGCCACCGCCGGCGATCCTGTACCGGCCCGCGATGACGGTCAGCCCTATGCCAACCGCAGCGGCATGTGCTTTGAGCCCGAGTTCTATCCCGATGCCCCGCATCTGCCGCAGTTTGCCGCCCAAAATCCGGTAGTCACCCCGCAGCGGCCGCTGCAGCAGTTCATCAGCTACAAGTTTTCTTCAGTGCTGTAACCCGGCACACCATTGCAGGAGGCCGCAGGGCCTCCTTATTTTGCATCTCCCCTCCTTTATCTCCTTCAGACCTGACTGACACCAGGCCTGGAGCCCAGGTGGGTTTTTGCCAATTGAGCTGTGGTCTGAAATCCTGCTGAGGGAACTGCGGGGCAGCAGAAGAAGGAAAGGAAAAGATCTGAGAGGCGGGAATCGGATAGGGGTGGAGGCTTCCCTCCAGCCCCTTCCACACCACCCACCGTGCGGTTCCGCAGTGGGCGGTTATCAA
>CAYRIZ010000014.1:0-43653 GCA_964424565.1 uncultured Enterobacterales bacterium | reverse complement strand
CTAATTTAGACTGGGACAAAAGTGTGATCTCGATCGGTCACGTGGTCCCGCCATACGGCAGGGTGATTTATAACCGATTTATAATTGCACAAACAGTTGATTATTGTTTTTGCAGCAGAAATTTGCTGTCGGCACTGACAGTGCTTTCAGATATACTCTTCACTAAGGCAGAATCAGAATGCAGCAGGCCGCCCCGGCCAGCCTGAAGTTTTTGCTGCAAAAATAAGAAAAAGGAAGGAGGAAGACCGCAGCACGGTTGGCTGCTGCCGGAGATTTCCGGTACAGATCTGCGCCTGTGGTCTATGTTCTATGAAAGTTACCGTCAAAAGCTTAGCTGATGCTGCCGGTGTGTCCCGCGGCACAGTGGATCGGGTGCTGCACAACCGCGGCGCCGTCAGACCTGAGGTAGCCCTGCGCATCAAGACCCTGGCCAGGGAATTTGGTTATGTGCCCAACCGCGCCGGCCGGGCTCTGGCTGCTTCCAAAACTCCCTTTAAAATAGGCGTGCTGCTGCCTTCCATAGGCAATCCCTTTTTTAATGATGTGCTGACCGGCATCAACAAAGCCGAGGCGGATTATGCCGATCTGGGACTGGAAGTGATCATCAGGGAGCTGCAGGGGTATGACGTGCAGCAGCACCTGGATGCCATAGAAAGCCTGCTGAATAAAAAATGCCATGCCCTGTGCCTGTCCACAGTGGATGCCCCGCAGGTACGCGACAGGATCAATGCCCTGGCGGAGGAGCAGATCCCGGTGGTGATGCTCAATACAGACATATCCAATGTCAAACGCCTGTGTTATGTGGGCTCGGACTACTATCAGGCCGGAGCCACCTGTGCAGGCATGCTGGCCATGTGCCGGGCCGGCACGCATTTGAAAATTCTGATCGTCACCGGCTCACAGCTGATGCTGGGACACAATTTGCGCATCAGGGGGCTGACTGAGGAATTAACCCGGCAAAAGTGCAGTTTTGAAATTGCCAGTATAGTGGAGAGCAACGATTCCGATATCCGCGCCCAGGAGCTGACGCTGCAGCAGCTGCGCGGCAATCCCGACATCAACTGCGTCTATGTCACCGGGGCCGGCGTGCAGGGAGTGGGGGCGGCGCTCATAGCCCTGGAGCGGCCGGATATCTTTGCCATTTCCTTTGATGAGGTCTATACCACCCGTGAGCTGGTCTCCGAAGGCATAATCAAATTCACGGTGTGCCAGCAGCCGGAGCGTCAGGGCTATCATGCCGTCAAGCGGGCCTATCAGGCTTTGGCCGGCCTGCTGCCTGATCCGCTGGAGGATTTTATTACCGACACCATCATCAAAATAAAGCCCAATCTTTAACCGCCCGGACCTTACTCCGCAAATTTGTGACCTGCATAAAAGAAAAAGCCGGACTAAGGGGTCCGGCGCTGAAAACTGGGATTTGGGTATTTCAGAAAAAGCCTAAAAATCTGGCGTTCCTCACGAAACTGCTTTTTAGAGCAGGCTCAATCCGAAAAGTTCCCAAAAATTTTTGAAATTTTCAAAATTTTCGGCCGCAGCCCCGATTTTGTTACAGCAGAGCGCGGTAAATGCCGGCAATTTCCCCGGCCGTCAGCCGGACATAGCCGTTGGCAATCAGCATATGCTGCCTGGTCATGACCATGTCGGTAAATTCCAGAATCTGCTTTTCCTGCATGCCCAGAGCCGAGAGACGGCTGCGTGGGATGAGGCCGGTGCAGAGCCGGTCAAAGGCCGCAAAGGCCTGCTCCGGGGTGGTCTTAAACAATGCGGCCAGCAGCAGCTGAATATCCTCCAGCGCTCCGGCAGGCTGCTTGTGCTGATACAGAGAGCAGACTTCATGGAAGACCAGGTAATTGGCCTGACCGTGATTTAAGCCCAGGCGCATGGACAGCGGGTAGGCCAGGGCATGTATGGCGGCCGCTCCGGCATTGGCATAGGCTATGCCGGCCATGGTACCGGCCGTCTGCACCACGGCCAGATGCTCACTTAAACGGCTGATGCCATTGTCGGTCAAATCCTGCCAGCACAGCACTATATTCTTCAGGGCTTCCAGCGACAGGGCGCGGGAGAAGGGCGTGGCCAGGGCTGAGAGGTAGGATTCAAAGGCATGGGTAAAGGCATCAAAGGAGGAGGCGGCAAAGAGGGAAAAAGGCAGCGTCTGCAGAAACTGCGGACACAGCAGGGCGGCATCGGCATACAGGGCCTGACTGTTTAAGATCAGCTGCATGCCCAGCTTTTCCACATACAGGGCACAGTAAGGGGTAACCTCAGTGCCGGTGCCGGGAGTGGTGGGAATGAGAATGAGCTCCCGGGCCCGGCGCAGTTCATGCTGATGATCGAACAGCTCCTCTGCCGGCAGTACTTGTTCCAAGGACAGCAGTTTGGCCAAATCCAGTACGGTGCCGCTGCCTATGCCTATTACCCGGCTGTAGGAGGCCCCGGCGGCCTGCACGGCAGCCTGCAGCAGGGCGGCTGTATTGGGGCCGGAGCCCAGATCATCGCGCAGCAGTACCCGCGGGCCGCCGCTGAGATTGAGGGACTGCAGATGGCGTTTTTCAGTGACAACCAAATCCTGCGGACCCAAAGGCAGCATGGTGGAGAGGGCAGCAGTATCTGCCGCCTGCATAACCCGGGTGGGCAGCTGAAAGGCTTTTTCTATTATTATCATGATGGGCTCCTTAACGTCTGCAGCTGAGGGAAAATGAAGCCTGTGCTGCGGCGGCCTCAGGGCAGCTGCAGCCTCAGCAGGCAGTATTTAGTATTAGCAGAAAAGGCCGATCAATACCCTGATCCTGCTCAAAATCAGCCGCCCTGGCCGCGGGCGGACAGAGATTTTTGCCCGGCGGGTCACAAACAAAAGCCGCTCAATTATAATTAGGGCTGATTTGCCGGCTGCGGACATGAGCCTATATTCCTACTGCACCGGTCCTGCCGCGGCATTCCTGCCGCCTGATTTTGGAGATCTTCTTTCATGCAAAACTTCTTTGCCTCCTGTCCCAAGAACATGGAGGGTCTGCTGCGTGCCGAGCTGGAAGCCCAGGGCGTCTTGAACATCAGGGAAACCGTGGCGGGAGTCAGCTTTAGCGGCACCATGAAGCAGGCCATGCGTTTCTGCCTGTGGACCCGTTTTGCCTCGCGCGTGCTGCTGCAGCTGGTCAAATTCAAATGCAGCACCGATCTGGAGCTCTATATGGGCTGTTACGGCGTGCCCTGGGAGGATTATTTTGCCGTGGAGCGCTCCATTGCCGTGGAGTTTTCCGGCAGCAGCGCCCAGATAGTCAACACGCAGTACGGCGCCCAGAAGGTCAAGGATGCCGTCTGCGATCATTTTGTCAAAAGCTGTGGCAGCAGGCCGGATGTGGACAGGCATGATCCTGATATAGTGATTTATGCCCATCTGCATCATGGTGAGGCTGTGGTGGGGCTGGATCTGTCCGGCAAGGCCCAGTTCTTCCGCGAATTTGACCGGGTCACCGGCCGCGCTCCCCTCAAGGAAAATCTGGCGGCGGCCATGCTGCAGCGCGCAGGTTACGAGGGCGGCAATTTCTTCGATCCCATGTGCGGCTCGGGCACGCTGATGCTCGAGGCGGCCCTACAGGCTTCCGATACCGCCCCCGGACTGCACCGCCGGCATTTTGCCTTTTTTAATTTCAGCACTTTCGATCAGGCTGCCTGGGATGAGCTGACGGCTGAAGCCCGCGCCCGCGCCGCCGCCGGCCTGCAGCAGGCAGTAGAGCGGGGCATTATGATCCGCGGCGCCGATGCCGACGAGAGGATCATAGCCGCCGCTCGGGAAAATGCCAAAAAGGCGGGACTGGATGCCATCATGGACTTTGAGGTGTGTGCGCTGCAGGATCTGCAGGACAATCCCTTTGCCGGCAGCCCGCATCCCCTGACCATAGTCACCAATCCGCCCTATGGCGAGCGCATGGGCAATTTCAATGAGCTCATCATGCTTTACTCGCAGCTGGGATTTAAGATGAAGTCCCTGTTTGCCGGGGCCAGGCTGGCGGTGATCTCCAGCTCGGCCGATCTGCTCTCCTGCCTGCGCCTGAAGACCGAGCGCAGTTACGCTCTATTCAACGGTCCGCTGGAGTGTCAGCTGCGCGTCTTTACCCTGGAGGCCGGAACTGAAGGCAGCGCGGAAATGCCGCTGCCGGCACCGGATTTCATCAACCGCCTGCGCAAAAACCAGAAAAATCTCAAAAAATGGGCGGAGCGGGAAGGCCTCAACAGTTACCGGCTCTATGATGCCGACATTCCTGAATACAATGCAGCCGTGGATCTCTATGGCGATTATATAGTGCTGCAGGAGTATCAGGCCCCGTCCACTGTAGCCGCCGGCCTGGCCAGACGCCGCCTGCTGGATATGACCGCCGCCCTGCTGCTGACCATGCAGGTAAGCGGTGACAAATTAATAGTCAAAAGCCGGCAGCGCCAGAAGGGCAGTGCCCAGTACAGCAAAAATGAAGACAGTGCCCACCGCAGCGTGACTGTTACCGAAAATGGCTTGAAATTTACCGCCAGACTGGACGATTATCTGGACAGCGGCATTTTCTTTGACAGCCGGCCCATCAGGGCTCTGATCAAGGAGCGGGCGCGGGGACGCGATTTCCTCAATCTCTTTGCCTATACAGCCACAGCCTCTGCCGCCGCGGCTGCCGGCGGCGCTGCCTCCACCCTCAGTGTGGACATGAGCCGCACCTATTTGGAGTGG
Source organism: uncultured Enterobacterales bacterium (assembly GCA_964424565.1). Lineage (GTDB taxonomy): Bacteria > Pseudomonadota > Gammaproteobacteria > Enterobacterales > Succinivibrionaceae > Avisuccinivibrio. The sequence goes on along the minus strand of CAYRIZ010000014.1, from coordinate 38,939 downwards.
GGTATTGAGAATTTCACCCTCAATCATCTGCCGGTCAATGCGAAAAATGAATTTCTGCAGGCCGACTGCCTGGCCTTTTTGTCCCAGGAGGGGGAGAGGAGGTTCGATCTCATCTATATAGATCCTCCTACCTTCTCCAACAGCAAGCGCATGAGCCGCAGCTTTGAGGTGGAGCGCGATCAAACCGATCTGCTGGCCAATCTGACCCGCCACCTGAAGGACAGCGGCGAGGTGATTTTCTGCTGCAACAAGCGCGGCTTCAAGCTCGATGCCGAGGCTCTGCGCCCTTACGGCTTTATCTCCTGTGAGGATGTATCCGCAGCCACAATTCCGCCTGACTGTGCCCAGGACAGCAAAATACACAGCTGTTTTATCCTCACCTATGACCGGGCGCAGCAGACCGCCGATCCGCAGCCGCTGGTGGATACCCGCGGCATGCCGCGCTGGTCCAAGATCTTAAAAGGTCCGCGCGGCACCTTTGCCGGCTCCATGCATGAAGGCCGCCGCAGTGAAAACAACGTGCATGCCGGTGCCTCCAGGGTGTGGGGGCAGACCGCCAGAACCGGAGCTTATCAGGATAGAGCCCGGCAGGAGGATGATGCTGCCGGTGGCAGGGAGCGCAGCCGCAGTGGCGCCGGCCGGGAATTTGCGCGCGGCCCGCGGCCTCAGAACTGGCAGGAAAACAGACCGCGCCGGTCGGGAGCAGGCGGCTACAGAGAGGAATCCTCCGGCAGGGGCGGGAGGAGCGCCGGAAAGAATGCCGGGCAGCAGAAGACACAGCCGCGGCAGGCCAGGGTATGGGGACCTGATGGCATAAAAGAAGATATTTGACTGACCTATGACCTTAATTAGTATTTTGAAAGGCCGGCTGGCCTTTGGCGATGTGCCTCTGCTGCAGGATGCCGATTTTGCCCTGGAAGAAGGAGAGCGCATCTGCCTGGTAGGCCGCAATGGCAGCGGCAAATCCTCCCTGCTGCGGGTACTGGCCGGCTTGAATGCCCTGGATGACGGCCGCATGATAGTAAGACAGGGCCTGAAGGTGGTGCGCCTGGATCAGGATCCGCCGCTGAACACGCAGGGCACGGCCTATTCCATGACTGCCGCCGCCATTCCGGTGGTGGGCCCGGCGCTGAGTGCCATAGCCCTGGGGGAAGATCATGACGGACAGCTGGCCGCACTGGTGGAAAAGCACGACGGCTGGCGTTATGACGGCAAAATCTGCAAAGTGCTCAACAAAATGCAGATTGAGCCGGACACGCCCCTGCAGGCCCTCTCCGGCGGCTGGCGCCGCAAGGTAGCCCTGGCGGCGGCACTGGTGTGTGAGCCTGAGGTGCTGCTGCTCGATGAGCCCACCAATCATCTGGATATTGAGACCATAGCCTGGCTGGAGGACTGGCTGCTGCGCTCCTTTAGCGGCACTTTGGTGTTTGTCTCCCATGACCGCACCTTTGCCGACAATATAGCCACCCGCATAGTGGAGCTGGATCGCGGCAAACTCTACTCTTATCCCGGCAATTTCGAGCAGTATCTGCAGCTGCGCGATGAAAGACTGCGCAAGGAAGAGCTGGCCAATAAGGAATTTGACCGGGTGCTGGCGGAGGAGGAAGCCTGGATCCGCCGCGGCGTCAAGGCCCGTCTGGCCCGCAATGAAGGCCGGGTGCGCAATCTCGAGGAGCTGCGCCGGCAGCGCCGGGAGCGCCGTGACCGGCAGGGCCGGGCCATTATGCAGATCTCCGAGGCCGACCGCTCGGGCAATATTGTCTTTGAGCTGACCGATCTCAAAATAGCCTTTAACCCGGACCAGCCGCTGATCCACGACTTTTCGGCCACGGTGATGCGTCAGGACCGCATAGGCATAGTAGGTCCCAACGGCTGCGGCAAGACCTCGCTGATTAAGGCCATGCTTGGTCTGTCTGAGGACTACCGCGGCAAGGTGCGCCGCGGCACCAATGTACAGTTTCAGTACTTCGATCAGTACCATGAGAAGCTCGAGCTCAATAAAAGCGTGGCCGACAATGTGGCTGAGGGCCGGCGCGATGTGGTGATCAATGGCAAAACCCGCCATGTGATCTCCTATCTGGGGGACTTTTTGTTCACCGGCCGCCGGGCCCGCAGTCCGGTCTCCGTGCTCTCCGGCGGCGAAAAGAACCGCCTGCTGCTGGCGCGCATGTTTGCCCGCCCCTGCAATGTGCTGGTCATGGACGAGCCCACCAATGATTTGGATTTGGAAACTCTGGAGCTGCTCGAGGAGCTCATAGCCTCCTTCAACGGCACGGTCATAGTCATCTCCCATGACAGGCGCTTTATAGACAAGGTGGCCACTGAAACCTGGGTGTTTGACGGTCACGGCGGCATTGAAACAGTAGTGGGCGGCTGGAGCGATGTGCTGGCTCTGTACCGCCGCCGGGAGGAAGATGCCCGGGCCGCCGAACCTGCCAAGGCTCCCGCAGAAAAGCCCAAAGATACTCCCAAAGCGGACAATGCCGCAGGGCGCGGCAGCAATCGCGTCCGCCGGGGGCTGACCTTTACCGAGAAGCATGAGCTGGCCGGACTGCCGGCAGTGATTGAACAACTGGAGGAGGAGCTTGCCGTCCTCGATGCCGCCGTGTCCGATCCCAAGCTCTATGCCGGCGACGGCAGTGCCGTAAGGGATCTGCTGGCGCAGCGGGAGGCGCTGCAGCAGAAGCTGGATGACACCTATGCCCGCTGGGAATATCTGGAGGAGAAGAAGAATGAAACCTGAAATCAGTTTGATCGATCTGCACTCCCACAGCAATGCCTCAGACGGGGCGCTGTCTCCTACAGAGCTGGTACAGCGGGCGGTGGATCGCGGGCTGCGGGTGCTGGCGCTGACTGATCATGACTGCGTGGCCGGGGTGGAGGAAGCGCAGCAGGCGGCGCAGGGCCGGCTGCAGCTGGTGCCGGGCATGGAGCTCTCCACCACCTGGCGCAATTTTCAAATTCATATTGCCGCGCTGTTTATAGATATCCACAGCCCCGGTATAGTCCGCGTGGTGCAGGAGCAGAATGAGCAGCGGCAGGTGCGCGCCGAGACCATAGGCCGGCTGCTGGAGCGGCTGGGCTTTGCCGATGCCTATGCCCGCACCAGAGCCCAGGCGGCGGAGGGGGCGGTGATCACCCGCGGCAATTATGCCCGCTTTATAGCCTCCACCGGAGCCTGCCGCACGGCAGACGAGGCCTTCAACAAATATCTGCGGCGCGGGCGTCCGGCCTATGTCAGCACCAAATGGGGCTCGGTGGCAGCGGCGGTGGAAGTGATCAAACAGGCCGGCGGCATAGCCGTGCTGGCCCATCCGCGCCGTTATCTGATGACCAATACCAAGCTGCGGGAATTAATAGCCGAGTTCAAGGACGCCGGCGGCGATGCCCTGGAGGTGGCCTCCTCGCAGCAAAAGCCCAATGATAAATTGTATCTGGCTGATTTGTGCGTGCGCTTTGAACTGCTGGCCTCGCTGGGCTCGGACTTTCATCAGGAAGGCACCTGGCGGGATTTGGGATACAATCTCATGCTGCCGCAGGGACGCTGCACGCCGCTGTGGGAGAGCGAGCGCTGGGCGCCGCTGTTTACCCTGCACACGCAGCGGGCGGAAGATCTGGCTGAAAGCGGGGAGCAGGCCGGAGCGGAGTCTGAGACCTGAGTGAGCATACTGCCGACTGTCCGGGCGGGCAGCGGCAGAATAAAGAATAAAAGCAGAGTTTACTGCTCGAAAGGCGCGGGATCGCCGCTGCCTATGCGCCTTACCACCGGCTGCCCTTCTTCAAAGCGAATCACCGTGGTAGCCGCCGGCGGCAGCACACCGCCGTCCACAATCACATCCACTATGGAGCCTATTTTTTCATTGATCTCCACCGGATCGCTTTCCGGCTCCTCAAAGCCGGGCAGGATCAGGGTGCAGCTCATCAGCGGCTCGTCAAAGCGGCCCAGCAGAGCCTCAATGATCGCCCCTGAGGGCACGCGTATGCCTATGGTGCGGCGCTTGTCATTCATCAGCCGGCGGGGCACTTCACGAGTGGCCGGCAGAATAAAGGTGTAGGGACCGGGCGTATTGCTTTTGAGCAGCCGAAAGACGCTGTTTTCCACCTTGGCATAGGTGGAGATCTCCGAGAGATCGCGGCAGATTAAGGTAAAGTTGTGTTTTTTGCTGATCTGCCGGATATGGGCTATGCGCTCCATGGCGCTTTTGTCGCCCAGGGCACAGCACAGGGCATAGGCACTGTCCGTAGGAAAGACACCCACGCCGCCGCTGCTGATGATATCGCAGGCGCGCTTGACCAGACGCGGCTGCGGATTGTCGGGATGTATGGATATAAACTCTGCACTCATGATTGCTTAAGCCTGAAGAAATTGATTGAATTCAACTTTTTCAGCATCAGGGCCCTCAATGGTAAAGAACTTCACTCCATGCGCAAAGAAAGGCAGGAAGTGTATGGTGTCTCCGGTATTGTTGAGGCCCATGTCATTGATATCCTGGTAGGCTTTTTCTATGTCCTGCACGTTCAGGGCTATGTGATCCACCGCGCCGGCCCGGCCTGCGGGAGTGGCACACTGATACACTTCCAGCACCAGATCGCCGTGGCGCAGGAAACAGGCATGCCCTTGGCTGCCGTTGTCATCGAAAACCTTGTCAAAAATCAGCTCAAAACCCAGACGCTGGTAATAGGCTGTGGTCGTCTGCAGATCTGAGACCGGGATGCCAATATGCTGAAGACCGGTGATATTTTGCTTTAAAGTTATGTTCTGCATAGTAAGTCATCTCAATTATAGACAAAAAGGCTGCGGCCGCAAAAGATCGGGCTGCTCTCTGCAGGAAAGGCGGCTGAGCTCAGTCCGTCAGGCCTTTCCTAAACCTGCACGTATTTTAATTAAGAAGACTTCAGCAGGCTCTATGGGGCGATCACACTGCAGAAATGCAAAATATCCATCCCCGGGAGCAAGCTCACCAGGCTGCCCCTGCTCATCCTGCAGTGTTGATCCATCAAGCTTTATCAGCCCCTGCGGGGTCAGCAGAGCCAGGGCATCGGAGGCTGCAAATTTGTTTTTCACCCGGATAAACAGGCGGTTGCCTTCCTGACGCTGCACCGCGCCCACCACCAGAAAGCGGCCGGGATCGGGGCAGTTGCTGTCATAGTTCTGGGTTTCATCCGGACGGTGTCCCTCCAGCAGACCGGTGGTATAGGCCCGCGAGGGAATGGAATTGACCAGCTCAAAGCTCTCTTCAGGCACGCTGCCGCCTGCCGCCAGGCTGTCCACGGCCAGACGGTAGGCCCGGGCGACGGCGGCACAGTAGAAGGGAGAGCGGGAGCGGCCTTCTATCTTAATGGAATCTATGCCCAGCTCCATCAGCTTATGCAGCAGGGGCAGGGCGCAGAGATCCTTGGAGTTGAACAAATAGGAGCCGTGTTCATCTTCCTCCAGATGCATCAGCTCCCCGGGACGGTTCTGATATTCCTCCACCTCGGCGCTCAGCGAGCGAACCTTGTAGCCCCAGCGGCAGGAATTGGTGCAGGCCCCTACATTGGCATCGCGCCTGGCCAGCAGTCCGGAAATCAGACAGCGCCCGGAGACGGCAATGCACAAAGCGCCGTGCACAAAAACCTCCAGCTCCATGTCCGGACAATCCTCCCGGATCATGGCAATTTCACTCAAACTCAGCTCGCGGGCCAGAATGCAGCGGGTAATGCCCAGCTTCTGCCAGAATTTAACCGAGCCTGAGTTGACCGTATTGGCCTGCACGCTCAGGTGTATGGGTATTTCCGGGCAGTACTCCCGCGCCTGCATGATCAGCCCGGGATCGGCCATGATAAAGGCATCGGGCTTTAAGGCCGCGGTGGCCAGCAGGGCCGGCTTGAAGGCCTGAATGCGGCGCATATGCGGGATGATATTGAGCACGGCAAAGAACTTTTTGCCGCGCTGATGCAGATAGTCTATGCCGGCGGCAAAGTCATCAGGGGTAAAGCCGTTGCCGCGCACGCGCAGCGACCAGCGCGGCACACCGCCGTAGACGGCATCGGCGCCGTAAAGGGCAGCGATTTTCAGGTGCTCCAGGCTGCCGGCCGGAGCCAGTACTTCAGGTTTTTTCATGTAAATCAGGGGTTCTTTTTCTCTGGTTATTTTGGGAGGATGGGGCGGAAAGCTGCCTTTCACTTCCCGCCGTATACAGCATCACAGCCTATGAAATGGCGTCTGATGCCAAGAGCTGCCGTCATGACGGAAAAGCCGCCGGCGGCCGGGTCGGCTACTATATCGCCTTCCTCGGTCACTGCGGCAATCAGGCGCTGCTGCAGCTCTATGGGTTTGGAGTGGGGGTGGTTTCTGCTGACTTTTTCACTGATGACATCAGGGATGTTGTGCACCTTCCAGGTGGCTTTGGCCTTGACCGGCTGCTTCTGCAGGATGACCAGATATTCCGCCCGGCGTCTGGTGCGGTAGCCCATGCCCAGCTTCATCTTGTCCCAGGTGATCAAATCCACCGGCTGCAGGGCGGGCAAATCGGCAAACCAGGCGGTCACCCCCTCCACCAGATGAAACTTGTCCACCCACAAAAAAAGATAGCCGCCGGGGCGCAGTACTCTGGCTATTTCAGTCAAAAAGCGGCTGATTATGTCCGCTGACATCTGCGGCAGGGAGGAACGGGCCCGGCCCCGGGTTACGCCTTCATTGCCGTAGGACAATTTGTCCAGCACCCCGCGGTACTGCGGATCGAAAAATACTGCCTTGAGCATGTCGTTCCTGATTTTGCGCAGCAGCTCGATGCCGTCCATGTTGTTCTGCCGGTCGAGCAGGCAGAGATCTGCGGGATCGCAGAAAATATTCTCCGGATCCGGCAGATCTGCTGAGATGGCAGTCACGTTCTGCATGCTCAGGCGTCGCAGTCGAAAATCTTGACTAAGGCAGCCACTACATTTTCAAAAATCTCCGCCTGCATGATCAGCAGGGCCTGGGCGTCGAGCACAGGATCTTCAGCGCTGTCGGGCAGGGTCTGCTCCATATACTGATCTTCCGGGCGCACGCGCTTTAAGACCAGATCGGCCGTCAGCACAAAGCTGACATCATTGCGGAAGAGCAGCTGAATTTCGGTGATCACCTTGCCGGCACTGATGTGGGCCTGAATTTCCTCAGACTGCAGATCATCGCGGGAGACCCTGACGGTAGCTCCGGTATCGTCATTGCTCTTTAAGGTGGCGTCGGTGCCTAAGGATATGTCTTCAGGCAGCAGCTGATCTTTGATCCAGGAAGTCATGCGATCCTGCACCGGGCAGCGCGGCTGATAGGGACGGGCCTTAAAGGAGCCGTAAAAGACCTCGCGCAGCATGGCTATGGCCTGTTCGGCCCGCTTGGCTGAGGACACAGAGACCACGGCAAAATTCTTGTCGCTGTTGATGTAGACCAGCATTTCCCGCTGGCAGGAAAAAGCCTGCTCCAGCAGTTTGGCGGTCACGGCTGTTTTTAGGGTTTTGATTTCGTTTTTCTGCAGCTCGCGTCCGAGATCGGCCTGCTTCTGCTCTATTTCCTCGTCCAGTACCTGGCGGATCACCGAGGAGGGCAGCAGCTTGCTTTCTTCAATCAGCCGCATGAAATGATGGGGACCGGTGGAAAAACTCATGGCCGGAGCGGCACGGCCGAACAGAGGCGCAAAGCCTATGGCAGAGAGTTCCTGGGCCTGGCAGTGACGGAAGGGCCGGGACTGCAGCAGGGCTTCCAATTTGCTGTCATCACGCAGAATGGTCTTTTGTTCTCCGGTCAGCTGCAGGCTGTAAATTTGTGCATTTTTAAACCACATACTGTTTTCTATCTCCAATGGCATAGGGCAGGGAATACTGCTGTGGGAAAGGTTTACCTCCGGCCGGGCTGTGGTGGCTGAACCCGCTCTCTGCAGGGGCCGGTGTGCGCAGGGCGCAGTTATTATGCCACAAAGTCCAGCCTCTGCCGGTCACTTTTGCCGCCGCCTTAAGGTCAAAATAAGCCGCCGCAGCTCCGTCCGGCGGAAGTGTTCTGGAGATGATGCGGCAGCACTGCCGGGCGGGGCTCCGGGGCCTGCGGCGGAGGGCGGAAAATTGCTAAAAAAGTGGTCAGATGTTAGAATAGGCAGGTTAATTTTTTAGAATTTTTTGCGCTTTAAGCTTGGAAAATTCATTGTTTTTTAAGGTAAAAATAAATGGTTGATGAGACCAAGGATGAGAGCATACAGCAGCCTGACAGCGCAGATCCGCAGACCGCCGCCCAGAGCGTAACGACTGACAATGTCACTACTGTCAAGCTCGAGGATGAACTCAAAAAATCATTTATCGACTACGCCATGTCGGTAATTGTTGACCGCGCGCTGCCTGATGTGCGTGACGGCCTGAAGCCGGTACACCGCCGCGTGCTGTATGACATGTACGATCTGAAGATCTGGAGCCACGGTCAGACCAAGAAATCAGCCCGTGTAGTGGGCGATGTGATCGGTCGTTTCCATCCGCATGGCGATGCCGCCGTCTATGACACCATAGTGCGCATGGCCCAGTGGTTCTCCATGCGCGAGCCCCTGATTTTCGGCCAGGGCAATTTCGGCAATATCGACGGTGACGGCGCCGCCGCCATGCGTTATACCGAAGTCAAGATGACCAGAATTGCCGAAGCCATGCTGATGGATATCGACAAGGAAACAGTCGATACCTATCCCAACTATGACGGCAATGAGCAGATCCCCGAGGTGCTGCCCACCCGCTTCCCCAATCTGCTGGTCAACGGCTCTTCCGGTATTGCCGTGGGCATGGCCACCAATATTCCGCCGCATAATTTAAACGAAGTCATAGACGGTGCCCTGGCCCTGCTGGACAATCCCAAGCTGACGGTGGACGAGCTGATGCGCTTTATCCCCGGGCCGGATTTCCCCACCGGCGGCTATATAGTGGGCAGTGCCGGTATACGTGAAGCCTATGCCACCGGCCGCGGCCGCTGCATCATGCGGGCCCGCACCCACACCGAAACGGACAAATCCGGGCGCCGGACCATTTATGTGGATGAAATCCCCTATCAGGAAAACAAGAGCAATATAGTCCGGCAGATAGCCGAGCTGGTGCGCGACAAGAAGATAGAAGGCATAGCCGAGGTCAACGATCTCTCAGACAAGACCAATCAGGTGCGCATAGCCATAGACTTAAAGCGCGACGCCTATGAAGAAGCGGTGCTCAACAATCTCTTTGACAGCACCCCGCTGCAGACCTCCTTCTCCTTCAATATGATTGCGCTGGTGCACAATAAGCCGCGCCTGCTCTCCTTAAAGGAGATCCTCTCGGAGTTTGTGTCCTTCAGGCGGGAAGTGGTGACCCGCCGCACGGTTTATCTGCTGCGTCAGGACAGGCGCAAAGCCTTTATAGATGAAGGCTTTATTGTGGCCAAGGCCAATATCAGCCGCGTCATAGATCTCATTACCCATGCCTCAGGACCTGATGATGCCAGAGAGAAGCTGCTGCGTGAGCCCTGGAACGGCTCGCAGATCGCAGCTTTGATTGCCCGCGATGAAAAAGGCAGCAATTTGTGCCTGCCTGCAGGCATAGATCCACAGTGCGGCCTGCATGACGGCAGCTATTTCCTCTCGGAAATGCAGGCCCGGGCCATATTGGCGCTGCAGCTTTCCCGCCTGACCCATCTGGCCGGCGAGGAAATTCAGGCCGACTATCAGGAGCTGGTAACCAACATCCGCGGCTATTTGGATATCCTGAACAATGCCGAGCGCATGAAGGAAGTGATCCGCGCCGAGCTGCAGGAGGTCAAAGCCCAGTACGGCAGCCCCCGCCGCACCGACTTCATCATGGATTATGCGCGCATGAGCAAGGCCGATCTGATTGCCCGTCAGGATGTGGTGATCACGCTGTCGCGGGAAGGCTACATCAAGTATCAGGATCTGGCTTCCTATGTCAGCCACGGCCGTGGCGGCAAGGGCGTGCTGGCTGCCAAGCTCAAGGATGAGGATCATATCTCCAGAATAGTCTCGGCCAATACCCACGACACTCTGCTGTGCTTTACCTCGCGCGGCCGGGTGTTCTCCGCCACGGTTTATGATCTGCCCACCTCGGACAACCGCAGCTGGCGCGGCCGCCCCATACAGAATATCTTCAGGATCGAGGAAGGGGAAAAGATTTCCGCGCTGCTGGCCAATGCCGAGTTTGACGATGAGCATTATGTGCTGATGGCCACCGCCGGGGGCTTTGTCAAAAAAGTCCCGCTGTCGGCCTTCAAGGGGCTGGTGAAGCGCTCCAACGATCAGGGCATCAACTGCTGCGTGCTGCGGGAAGGCGATGAGCTCATAGGCGCCCAGATCTCCTCAGGCGATGATGATGTCTTCCTCTTCACCTCTGACAACATGGCCCTGCATTTCTGCGAATACTACAGCGGCAGCGCTGAAGCCGACGAGGAGCCGGCCGATGAGGGCAGCGCCGAGGGAGAAGAAGCCGGCTCTGCCGTCCATGACCGGCATTTTGGCAGCGGCATCAGGCCGTCCAGCCGCGGCTCAGGCTTTATCCGCGGCATGAAGCTGCGCCCGGGAGCCCGCGTGGTCTCCCTGATCGTGGTGTCGGCTGATCAGTGCCGGGATGCCCTGTGCCTGATTGCCACCGCCAACGGCTACGGCAAGAAGATGCAGCTGGCCGATTTCACGCTGCGCAACCGCGGCGGCATGGGCATCAAGGCCATAGGCCAGGCCGATCGCAACGGCGCCACCATAGGAGCAGTGCTGGTGGATGACAATGCAGACTATATGCTGATCACCGATCAGGGTCAGCTGATCCGCACCAAGGTCTCCAGTATTCCCACCGCCTCCCGTACTGCCGGCGGCTTTATATTGATGCGTCCTTATGAAGGCGAGAGCGTGATAGCCGTGGAAGCCATATCCGAGGATGCAGTCAAGGCTTCCAATCTGGCCGCCCAGGGGCGCGCCGCAGACAAGAAGGCCATAGAACATCTGATGGCCCGTGATTTTGACAGCCTGAAGGCTCTGACAGGAGAAGCGGCAGCTGCCCCGGACGAGACTGACGGTTCAGCACAGAAGGGCAGTGCGGCTGATGATGCTGCAGCTGCCCGGGCACAATCTCCGGAGGAACAGTAAAATGCCCAAGGTATGGAATTACAATGCAGGCCCGAGCATGATCCCGCCTGCAGTGATGGCACAGGCTCAAAGCGAGTTCTGCGATTTTGCCGGCACCGGCATAGGCATAGTGGAAATGTCCCACCGCTCGGCTGAATACATCAAGGTAGCCCAGGAAGCGGAAGCCCTGCTGCGCGAACTCATGGACATCCCCGACAATTATGCCGTGCTCTTTGAGCAGGGCGGCGGCCGCGGTCAGTTTGCCGCCGTGCCCCTCAATATTCTGCCTGAGGACGGTTTTGCCGATTATTTTGTCACCGGCCACTGGTCCCGCTGCGCCTGGAAGGAATGCTCCGAGCGCTTCGGCAAGGCCGTGCTGCATGAGTGCGTCAGGCAGGACGAGGACGGCCTGTATCACCTCGATTATTCGCAGATGCAGGTCACCCCGGGTGCTTCCTATGCCTATGCCTGCCTCAATGAAACAGTCAATGGCATTGAAATGCATGAGCTGCCGGATACGGGAGATGTCCCCCTGGTAGTGGACATGTCCTCCAATATTCTGACCAGGCGCATTGATGTCAGCCGTTTCGGGGCGATCATTTTTGGTGCGCAAAAGAATGTAGGCCCGGCCGGTCTGACTGTTACCATAGTGCGGCGCGATTTATTGGGACACAGCCGCCAATATTGCCCTTCCGTGCTTGATTGGACTGTCCTGAGCCAATATGATTCCATGTACAACACCCCCTGCACCTTTTCATGGTACATGGCGGGCCTGGCTTTCAAGTGGATTAAAGACTTAGGTGGTACAGCTGAGCTTGAAAAGCGCAATAAGGCCAAAGCTGAACTGTTCTACAACTTTATCGATCAGTGCCCGTTTTATGCCTGTGTCATTGCGCCGGACAGCCGCTCCCGCGTCAACTGCGTCTTTACCCTCAAAGACGAAAGCCTCAATGCTGAATTTTTGGAAGCAGCCAAAGCTGAGCATTTGATCGGCCTGAAGGGACATAAGGTCCTGGGAGGCATGAGAGCTAGCCTGTACAACGCCATGCCGCTGGAAGGCGTTGAAGTGCTGGTTGACTTCCTCAAGCGTTTTGCCGCGGCACATTAGTAAAACCTGAGCTTAAACATAAGGAAGGGGAGAGAGCAATGAGTACAGAAGAAAGGAAACCATGGCTGAAGTCATATCCGGAAGGAGTTCCTGATACTGTAGATCCCTTCCCTTTTGCCAATCTGGGGGACATGATTGATTACAGCGGCGAGCGCTACAATGAGCGCACGGCCTTTATCAACATGTTCGGCTCCATGTCCTTCAAGCAGGTGGTCAAGGAAGCCGAGGACTTTGCCTCCTTCCTGCAGCATGAGTGGCAGCTGAAAAAAGGCGACAAGCTGGCGGTGATGCTGCCCAATTTGCTGCAGTATCCCGTGGCTGTCTTCGGCGCCCTCAAGGCCGGCCTGATCGTGGTCAATGTCAACCCGCTGTATACGCCGCGCGAGCTGCAGCAGCAGCTGCAGGACAGCGGAGCCACAGCCATAGTGGCCATAGCCAATTTTGCCTTTAATCTGCAGAAGATCATTGCCTCCACCCAGATCAAGCACATCATCATCACCTCGGTGGGTGACGGTTTCGGCTTCATCCGCGGCCATCTGGTCAATTTTGCGGTACGCTTCATCCACAAGATGGTGCCCTCCTACTTTATGCCCGGGGCGGTGACCTTCAGGCAGGCTCTGCGCCGCGGCGCGCAGGAGCACTTCATGCCGGTAATGGTCAAACCCTCCGATATTGCCTATCTGCAGTACACCGGCGGTACCACCGGCACTGCCAAGGGAGCCATGCTCTCCCACGGCAATATCCTGGCCAATATCTCGCAGGCGCTGGGCATGTACGGGCAAATCATCAAAAAGGGCGAGGAGATGGTGCTTACCGCCATTCCGCTCTATCACATCTTTGCCAATACCATTAACCTGATGCTCTTTTTTGCCGTCGGCGGCACCAATCTGCTCATCACCGATCCGCGCAACATGACCGCCTTTATCAAACAGCTGCGCAGTCATCAGGATGAGCTCACGGCCATGACCGGCGTCAATACCCTGTTTAATGCCATGCTCAACCACGGGGTATTCAGGGAGCTCAAATTCCCGCTCCTGCGCCTGGCTGTGGGCGGCGGCGCGGCCGTGCAGAGCGGAGTGGAGGAGCGTTTCTTCAAGGAGACGGGGGTGCATATTCTCGAGGGCTACGGTCTTACCGAATGCTCGCCTCTGTGCTGCGTCAATCCGCCCACAGCCAAGACCTTCAATGGCACCATAGGTATTCCCGTACCCTCCACGCTGGCCCGCATAGTAGATGAGCAGGGCAATGAGATCTGGGATCTGGAAACTCCGGGTGAGCTGGAGTTCAAGGGTCCGCAGGTGATGCAGGGCTACTATCACAATGAAAAGGGCACAGCCAGGGTCATGCATGACGGCTATGTGCGCACCGGCGATATAGCAGTGTGGATGCAGGACGGCTACATCAAGATCATCGATCGCCTCAAGGATATGATCCTGGTCTCCGGCTTTAATGTCTTCCCCAGCGAAATTGAGGACGTGGTCAGCCGCTTTGACCGGGTCAGTGAATGTGCCGTGATCGGGGTGCCGGATGAGCAGACCGGTGAGGCCATCAAGCTGATTGCCGTGAAAAAGGATCACTCGCTGACGGAGGAGGAATTGCGTGCCTTCTGCCGCGGCTACCTCACCCCCTACAAAATTCCGCACTATATAGAATTTGTCGATGCCCTGCCCAAATCATCCATAGGCAAAGTGCTCCGCCGGCATTTAAGAGAGCAGGCTGCCGGCACACAGACAGCTGACACACACTAATTATGCACTACACCTTGATTGCAGACGACAGCGCCGCCGCGGCGCTGGCCGTAAAACTGCGCTCCCTGCAGGCTGACAGCCTGATCAGTATAGATACAGAATTTGTCCGCATCCGGGAATATTATCCCCGGCTGGGCCTGCTGCAGGTGGGCATCAAAGATGATGACATTTATCTTATAGATCCCTTAAGCTGCACCCTGCGCGAGGTGCTGCCGGCGCTGCTGCAGGTGAACTGTCCCACCCTGGCCTTTGCGGCGGTGGAAGATCTGCAGATTTTGTTTCAGTATGCCGCTTCTCTGGGCAGCGCTGATCTCCGGCCCCGGTCTTTTGTGGATTTGCAGCAGCTGGCCGCCTTTGCCGGGCACAGCCACGGCAGGGGGCTTAGTATGCTGGTGCATGAATTCTGCGGGGTAGAGCTGGAAAAAAGCGAAACCATGTCGGACTGGCTGCAGCGTCCCTTAACCGATTCTCAGCTGGAATATGCCTCATTGGATGTGGCTTATCTGCCGCAGATCTATACCAGTCTGTATGCTGCTTTGGATGAGCGGCTGCGCCGCTGGTTTGCCCTGGATATGGAGGAGATGCAGGCAGTAAACGCCCTGGAGGAAGATCCTGAGCTGTGTTACCGCCATGTCAAAACCGCCGGCTGCCTGTGTGATGCCGATCTGACCGTACTGCAGTATATATGTGCCAAACGCCTGCACTTTGCCCGCGAACACGATGTCTCGGCCAACCTCATCATTACCAGCCGGGCCCTGTGTGAACTGGCCCGCCGCCGGCCCCGCTATGCCGGCGCGCTGGCAGACTGCGGGGTGAAATGGGGAGCTGTCCGCGATTATGGCAAGCAGGTCCTGCGCTGGATTGCCGAGGCCGAAAGACTGCCGGTGCGCCACGATCTGCCGCTGCCGGTGGATTATTTTGCCCACGGCGGCCGCCTGCTGGCCAGTAACAGAATAGTGGAAAATGCCTCCAGGCTGAAAGTTTATGCCGAGCAGAAGGCTAAGGAAGCCGGCCTGATGCCGCAGCTGATGCGCGGGCGGCGGAGTGTACAGGAATTTTATACTGCCCGCTATGAAGGCCGGGAGGGCTGGCTGGAGCGCAGCTGGCGGCGGGAATTGCTCGGATCGCTGGATGAATTTGTCAGTATGCAGGATTTGCAGGAGGAAAGGCAGTCCCGCATGCAGATGACCTCCTCACTGCCGCTGTAAAGGCGGGGCAGTGCGGCTGACGGCCAGCAGCAGATAACCGCAGCTCTGCTCGCTGCGGCCCAGGGTGATTTCATCGAGCAGCATTCTGCGGCGTACCGGCCCGCTGCGTTTGGGCTGTGGGTTTTCCCCGGCTGCAGTTTCCGCCTGACTGCCGCCCTCCCCGGCAAACCAGTCCGTGTCCTTAAGATCTGCAGTCTGCGGATCTGTATCTTCATCTTCCTCTCCGGCTGCCGCCTGCAGAATGGCGGAAAGATGCATGGGATTGTCCTCCGGCAGCGGCTGTGTGCTGCTGCGGCGTTTTCTGACCTTATACTTGAACAAAGCCTTAAAGCCGCTTTCTGCGGCTATGTGTCTGCATAAATTATGGACATCATGCATCAGGCTTTCGAGCTCCTGTTTGGCGGAAATGTCCTCCCGCAGCGGCGGCTCTGTCTGCAGCTGCTGCATTTCCTCAGGAGTGAAGTCCCGGGTGGCGGCAAACACCTCAAAGTTCACAATCTCCGCCGCTTCACTGCGCCGAGCTGCCCTGAGTTTGGCATCAACAGGGATGTTGAAGCTGCAGTAGCAGGTATAGATATTTTTGACCCCGGCGGCACGGGCAAAATCTGCACATTTGAAGGCCAGCCGGCTGCAGATCTGCTGCGGATCACCAGGCTGCCATGGTTTGTCTTCTTTCTTCATGGTAAAAAATGCACCGGATCCACAGACCGGAACCGGTGCTCTCCTCAAATGATGGATGACACAAATGGCAGCGCTGCTGCATCAGGGCAGGACCATATGCAGCTGAGCGGGGCTGTATTACTCAATACGCTGCCTGTAGGTGTATTTAACCAAAGCCATACCATGTGCCTACTGCAGGGCAGGATCTGTCTGCGTGGGGAAAAACTTTGCTGTGATCCGGCGGCAACTGAAGGGCGCTTTGAGGCTAAAGCCTTGATTTAAGGGCATATTTTGGCAGCCTGGACAGCCCGGGCAGAAAAAAGGGGCTTACTGCTTTTCACTGCCCGGGACGGAATTTTGGGCTTATATTTCGGCGGGAAAACCCGTCCGCGCAGGAGACATAGAGGGCGGACGGGAGGGCGGGGGATTAAGGCTTTAAGTGCTCATTCCAGAACTTCTCGGCCTGCGAGTGATAAAGCAGGGCAGGCTCGTTCTCCCCGTAGAGGTAATAGCTGCAGTGGCTGGCGCCTTCCAGCACCAGCAGATCAACCGGCCGCCCGGCTTCCAGCAGCTTGGCCTGTACCCGCACGGTATTGCTCAGGAACAGATCGCGGGTGCCGGAGACCAGCATGGTAGGCGGAAAGAAATCAAACTCACCGTAAACCGGAGACAGTCTGGGATCTTTTAAGTCCACGCCATTGGCATAAAGCAGGGCGGCGGATTTGACCCAGCCGTCATAGCTGATCAGCACTTCATCCTGATAATCATTGGAGAAGTAGGTGTCGCCTGTTTTGCTGATATCGGACCAGGGCGTGCCGGAGATTAAGGCGGCAGGCTGCGGCAGATCTCGTCTGTGAGCTTCCTGGGACAGCAGCAGAGTCAGGGCGCCGCCGGTGGAGCTGCCGAAAACGCCTATGCTCTCCGGGCTGCGCTCCTGCAGCAGGGCGGCATAAACTGCCATCATATCGTCAATGGCGGCCGGAAAAGGCTCTGCTGCCGGCGGCATGCGGTAATCCACGGCCAGCACCTCATAGCCGGTCAGGGCGGCCATGTATATGCCCTCATGAGTGCAGGCTATGCCCGAGCCCAGCACATAGCCGCCGCCGTGCACCAGATAAAGCAGGCCCTCATGTTTTACTTCCGCAGGAATAATGCGGTAGCAGGGCACCCCGGCTATTTCCAGGCTTTCTATGCTGACCTGGTATTTTTCCATCAGGGATTCCACCGCTTTGACGGTGCCGCGGTAGGAAATGGAAGTGAACTGATCCCATTCTTCAGGGGTGGAGGGATTGGTCAGAGGATTAAAGGTTGCAGTCTCAGCGGCCAGGGCTGTACTGCAGCCTAAGGCCAGAGCCAGCAGGGCGGGAAGAAGCTTGTGCATAAGTGACATCCTTATCAGTGCGGGAAAGATCGGGATCTGTCTTAAAGATTCCAGGCAGATCTTTTTTCCATTGTAAGAAAAAAGCAGGGACACTGCCCTGCCTTTTCTTCGCAAAAAATTGATGTTTTATGCTGTTACTGCTTCTTTAGGCTGCAGCTTCCTGCTTTTTCTTCAGGCGGGCAGCACGCTTGCAGACGGCGGCAGTAAAGAGCACGTCAGTGGAGCTGTTTAAGGCCGTCTCGGTGGAATCCTGCAGCACGCCGATGATGAAGCCTATGCCCACCACCTGCATGGCTACATCATTGGGAATACCAAAGATGGAGCAGGCCAGAGGGATCAGCATCAGAGAGCCGCCGGCCACACCGGAAGCGCCGCAGGCGCACAGCACGGAGGCAATGCACATCAGCAGGGCGGAGAAGAAATCGGTCTGTATGCCCAGGGTGTGCACGGTGGCCATGGTCAGTACCACGATAGTTACGGCAGCACCGGACATGTTGATGGTGGCACCCAGCGGCACGGAGATGGAATAGGTCTCACGCGGCAGCTTGAGTTCTTCACACAAAGCCAGGTTCACCGGCAGATTGGCAGCAGAGCTGCGGGTGAAGAAGGCGGTAATGGCGCTGCGGTACAGGGTGATGAAGATCAGCGGATAAGGATTCTCGTGGGTGATGATAAAGACCAGCACGGCATTGAGCACCAGAGCAATGAAGAACATGGTGCCGAGCAGCACGCAGATCACATGCACATAGCCCAGCAGATTGCTGAAACCGCCGTCTGCAGTGCAGGAATTGTAAACCAGGCCCATGACGCCCAGAGGAGCAAAGCGGATCACAATGCGTACCACACCGGTGATGCACTGCGACAGATCTTCCAGTACCACCTTGGTGGTCTCGCCGGCAGCTCTGAACATCAGACCCATGGCTATGGCCCACAGCAGAATGGCTATGTAGTTGGCGTTGATGACGGCAGTAAAGGGATTCTCAATGGCCTGATTGATGAAGTTGAGCAGCACCTCGGAAATACCCTGCGGCGGGTTTAAGCCCTCGCCGGCATTAGCCAGAATGGCAAAGTTGCTCGGGAAGACGTAGGACATGATCAGGGCCAGGGTGGCAGCCATAGCCATGGAGACCAGATAAACCACTATGATGGGTCCCATATTGCTCTGTGACCCGCTGCGGTGTCTGGCAATGGCGGCAGATACCAGTACAAACACCAGAATAGGTGCGACTGACTTCAGGCCCTTGACGAACAGACCGCCCAGAGTAGGGAGAATCAAAGTGTCATAGGGATAAACCGCAGCAATAACAATACCGAGAATAAGGCCGATCACAATCTGCAGGATAAACGGTACCTTGTTTAGGGTGTGCGCCAGGGGAAAGCGCGGATTAACTGGATCTAACATAAGCAAACTCTCTTTTAGGAAAAAGTACTTGCCCTCATTAATATAAAGGTTGGACCCATTATAACGGTGCAGCCTGCACTAATCACAAACGCCGGGGCAAAACGGTGCATAATAGTGCATTATCACAGAGCAATGAACTATATTAGTGCAATTTAAGCCCGGCGCTGCTTTATAGGGGGGAAAAAGGGCTGACACAGTCCGCAGCCGCTGCAGCCGTTGCAGATGGGGGCCGAGCCGCAGCCCTGGCAGTTGGGCCCGAAAGTCCGCTGATGCAGTGCCTCCGGCGGCAGCGGTACCCCCAGGGCATCGGTTAAGGCAAACTCTATGGGCCGTCCGGGGACATTGACGCCGGCCCGGCTGGCATACCAGCTCTGCAGGCGTTTGTTCTCTATACGGTAAACCCTGCCGTTTTTGACAAAATTGGAGCCCAGCTCAATGAAGGTAAATTTGATCTGCCGCTCCAGGCACTGCTCCTGCAGATCCTGCACCCACTCAAAGCGGCAGGGTCTGGCTCCGTCATAATTTTCCCCGCCGCAAATGACTTCCTCGATCTGCCCTGTGTCCAGATAAGGCCGCAGATTGACAGCTCCGATCAGCGGGGCGCACATCACTCCCTTATGCCGGCAGGGCAGATCGAGCAGATAGGGCAGGCGCCGGCGGGCCATGGCATCATTTTCGGCCGTCACATTAAAGGACAGGTTGGGAAAACCCTCAGGGTAATGCTGCGGCAGGCACTGCCGCATGCGCTCGGCGCGCTTGGTCAGGATATAGAAGATCACATCCGGCCTCTGGGCCATTACGGCAAAGGCTTCCGGACGCCAGGCATCGGCCTCGGCCAGAAAGAAATCCGAGGTCATGCACACGCGGATCTTTTCACCTGCTTTGATTTTGAACTCTCCGCTGCGGGTACGCTGCAGCGGGTAGTAGAAATTGCGGGTGCGGTAGATCCGCGAGCCGTCCTGTCCGCGCTGCTGATCCAGAAAATACATATAGCAGTGCCGGCAGCCAGGTGAGATCTTCAGGCAGCCGTGCCAGGGATTCCAAATATCATGCATTCTTATGCAATCAGTGCCCCCAGGCGATAGCGTTGTCTGGGGCTGCCCTTGGGTTCAGTGGGAGATAGTTTGTGATCAGCTACCAGCTGTCTTACGTGATTGCCTATGGTCGAACGCGAGAGGCCGGACATTTGCACCAGATCCTGCACGGACAGACTGCCCTGCCCGCTTACCGCAGTGAGTATGGCCTGATCTATGTTCTCCCACGCTCTGGCGGTGAGGGCAGCAGTGGTAAGGTCGCTCTTGGGAAAGGTCAAACTAAAATAAGTCAAGGAGTCCTTGATAATAGGCGGCGGCAGGGAAAGCTTCCTTTGGGCATCTTCGATCTCCATAAAGCCTGTGCCTTTGGTGGCTGCCACGAATCCTGAGGCGAAAAAAGGAGTATAGGCCAGCAGGCGGGAGAGATAGGCATTGCGGGTGGCTGAAATTCCGGCTTTGCCCAGACTTTCTGCAGTAACAGCCCCGTACAGCCCACCTGGACTGAGGATTTCCAGGCGATCTGCATACATGTTGACCTGAATTTGCGAGCCCCGGCCCTCCGGGGAATAGTCTCTGTGCTGCAGGGCATTGACTACTGCTTCTCTTACCGCAGCCAGTGCATAGTCCGGAAGGTCTCGGCGCAAACCGCCCTCGATTACTGCTCCTGTATTCATGCGCTGCTGTACCAGGGCCAGGGTTTCCAGGATCATCTCCGGGATGGAGCCGATGATTTCTTTGGAATTAAGATAGCGCAGCTGACCTGATGCTGCTTCTGCTTTAGTGGTCCCCGGATATACGGAAAAGACAATTTCCAGGCGGGGAAAGTACTGTTGCGGAAAAGTGCCGGCTACCAGCAGCCCGGCTAAGGTAGGACAAAGACGCTGATCGATTTGGGTCAACACCCCCAGCTGCAGCAGCAGTGTTTCCCGGGACTGCTTGCCAAACACCTGGGGAAACAGCTCTCTGGCCCGGCTGACTATCCCCTCGATAATATCAGCATCGAGATCATCCACCGATGCCGCCTCTACCGGCTCTATATCAAATGGCGGCTGGTACTGGAATTCGGCCAGGCGATCCACCTCGTACGCGGTCAAATGGCGGTTGCCATCACCTGAACGCATAAAGGATCCCTCGTACCTGCCTGCGTTGGTGATATAGCAGGGCTTCAGGTGCCGGGGCAGTGCAGAGACTTTTGCGGCTACCAGCAGGCTGTCCTCAAAGTAGATCTGATCTACTTGCATACAGATCACAGGCGTCAGGGCAGCGCCTATGGTCTGCATTTGGGCATAGATCTGCTCTGCATTAAAGCCCTCTGCCGGCCTAAAGCCATTCTCTGCCGACAGTCCCAGGATAATGGTGCCGCCGTGCGTGTTGGCAAAAGCTGAAATAGTCTTCAGCAGTTCCGGGGGCAGCCCATCCTCAGCTGCTCTGACTTCCCAGCGCTGAAGGTCGGTACCAAAACTGCGCATGAGCCCAATGGTTCGTATAACTGTTTCTGCATTGAGTTTCTGCATATATACCTCGTCCTATGCCGGCAGATTACAGTTATCTTACCACCTTTATGCGCAGTTTATCTGCCAGCTGACTGGCAGGTATTTAAAAGCCGGCCAGTTTAAAGTCAATGGCCTGATTGACCACCTCGCCGCTTAAGTCATGTACATCCGCAGCAGTGATTTTGACCTGGACAAAATCACCGGCGTGCAGGCCGGCTCCCTGATCTATGACTATGATGCCGTCCACATCCGGGGCTTCATATTTGCTGCGCCCAAAAGCCTGCCCGTCCTCTGAGACTTCATCAATCAACACTTCACAGGTAGTACCCACCCGGGCCTGCAGTTTGGCCGCCGAAATCTCCTCCTGCAGCTGCATCAGCCGCTCTGCCCTCTCCTGCCTGATTTCCGGATCTACTGCGCCGGGCAGATCATTGGCTGCCGCGCCGTCCACATCCGAATAAGGGAAGCAGCCCACTCTATCCAGTTTGGCTTCCCGGATAAAGTCCAGCAGCTCGGTAAATTCCTGCTCACTTTCTCCGGGGAAGCCGGTGATAAAGGTAGAGCGCAGGGCCAGATCGGGGCAGATGCGGCGCCAGTTTTCAATCAGCTGCAGACTGCGCTCATGTGAGCCTGGTCTCTTCATGCGCTTGAGTACGGAAGCGGAGGCATGCTGCAGCGGTACATCAAGATAAGGCAGGACCAGACCTTCAGCCATCAGCTCCACCAGCCGCTCGGCTTCCGGACTGGGATAGACATAGTGCACCCGCAGCCACATTTTAAGCTCGGCCAGCTCCCGGCACAGGGCGCTGAGACTGCTTTTGTCCTTGAGATCGAGGCCGTAATCCGAGCTGTCCTGGGCGATGAGCAGTAATTCCTTGATGCCGCGGGCCTTGAGATCACGCGCTTCCTTTAGGATGTCATCCGGACGGCGCGAGCGCAGCGGTCCGCGCAGCTGCGGGATAATGCAGAAGGTGCAGTGATGACGGCAGCCCTCGGCTGTCTTCAGGTAGGCATAATGCGGCGGGGTAAACAAAATACCTGAGGCCGGCAGTTTTTGTACTGCCTCCTGCGGCGGCGTGCCGATCAGATTTTTAATTTCCCGCAGCACCGCCGCCCGCCGTCCCGGCCCGAATACCGCGGCCACCTGCGGAAAGCGCTCCCGCACCAGCTCGCTTTTGGCTCCCAGACAGCCCATTACTATAATGCGGGCCTGATACTGCAGGGCTTCACCTATGGCCTCAAAGGATTCTTCCACCGCGGCATTGATAAAGCCGCAGGTATTGATGATCACGGCATCGCAGCTGCGGTAATCACTCTGCATGCGGTAGCCCATGGCCACCAGGGCGGAGGTCAGACGCTCGCTGTCCACCAAATTCTTGGCACAGCCCAGGGACACTATGCCTACTGAAGGGATTTTCTGCATGATGCACTCACAAAGGTTTCTGTCTGGGGACTGTCTGCCTCAGACAGACAAGGGTTGGTTTATTGCTGTAAGAGAAAATTCAGGCCGCAGATCGGGCGGGCGGCAAAAAACAGCCGCAGACACTGCAGGCTGCGGCTGATGAAACAGATAGTGGGCCTGCAGGAGGCTTACTTGAAAGCCTTCTCCAGGAAAGGCACCACCTGCTTCTTGCGGCTCATGACACCAGGCAGCCACATCTTGTCGGACAGGGTGGTGTTCAGAGCAGTGGTGATCACGGCAGGATCGTCGGAGCTCAGCAGCAGCTCGGAGCCTTCCTCCATCACATCGGTGAGGACCAGCAGGGCGGAGTGACGGCCCTCGGACTTGATCACTTCCAG
Organism: uncultured Enterobacterales bacterium; assembly: GCA_964424565.1. GTDB lineage: Bacteria > Pseudomonadota > Gammaproteobacteria > Enterobacterales > Succinivibrionaceae > Avisuccinivibrio. The sequence goes on along the minus strand of CAYRIZ010000014.1, from coordinate 16,018 downwards.
CTCAGCCTTTAAGGCGGCCTTCAGCTCGGGGCTGATCATCTCCAGGGAGGTCAGCTCCAGCTGGCCTATGCCTACCTTGCAGCCGGACATGTCAAAGTCCTTGAAGTCACGGAAAATCAGTTCGCGCGGGGTGGCACCGTCCAGGTTGCTCTTGGCCTTGAACATGTCCATACCCAGAGCCTGCATGTCCTCCACACCGGCTATGGCGGCCAGCTCAGCGGCGGCCTTGCGGTCGGCCTCGGTGCAGGTAGGGCTCTTGAAGAGCACGGTGTCGGACAGAATGGCGCAGAGCATGGCACCGGCCAGCTCAGGGCTGATTTCCACCTGATAGAGATCGTGCAGGAACTTGAGCACGGTGTTGGAGCAGCCTACAGGCTGAATGTAGCACTCTACCGGAGCGACGGAGGTCACATCACCCAGCTTGTGGTGATCGACAATGCCCAGCAGGTTGGCCTCGGCAAAATCAGCCGGAGCCTGGGCCAGGTCGGAGAAGTCCACCAAATATACATCAGCGCCGGCCACGGAGGAAACTACCTCAGGGGCAGCCAGATTAAAGGTCTTGAGGACAAAGGCGGTTTCAGGGGCAGGTTCACCCTGGGCGACGGGCTTGACGTCAATGCCGCGTCCGCGGTAGAGATTGGCAGCAGCCAGGGCTGCCACTATGGAATCAGTATCCGGATTCTTGTGGCCTAATACCAGTGCGGTCATGGAAAAAACCTCAAATTAATCAAAAAACTCAAGTGTGGTTATTATAGTCGCCGCAGGTGGCTTTTTAAAGAAGGGCCCAGACCGGCTGTGGGTGGTGGGGAGACCAAAAATCCGGCCCCTGAGGACCGGATCCTGGTTGACTGAAACTAAATAATGTTGGCGAATTAGTGGCCGGCGCGGGCGGCAGCGTCCTCAATGGACAGCTTGGCGGCGGCAGCCTTCAGGTCTTCCAGAGACAGGTTGGACAGTCCGACCAGCTCTTCTGCGGTGTAGGGCAGCTGCTGTACAAAGTACTTGTCGTAGTCACCGTAGTCATCAGGAGAGCTGACATAGAGGTAAGGGAAGTTGACGTCTTCAAATTTGCCTTCAAAGTCGGTGTAATTGCCCTTGATGGCATTGTAGACCATTAAGAAGGCAATCAGCGGATCGCAGTAGTGACCGCCGGACTGACCGGCCATGGAGCCGTTGGCCAGTCTCTCGCCCAGATCAGGCAGGAAGTCGGTGGATACTATGGAAACGCTCTGGGTCTTGCCGGCACGCTCCACAGCGGCAATGGCGCCGAGCAGAGGGTCACCGCCGCCACCGGCCGGAATTAAGGCATCCAGTTTGGGATTGGCAGCCATCAGAGCTTCAGCAGCCTTGGAACCGCCTTCAGAGGAAGTACCGGCATACTGCGGATCGGAGATAATGGCCTGATCATCAGGATGAGCCTCGTTCCAGGCCTTGACGCCGGCAGTGTAGCCTTCCCAGCGGCCCAGCCAGGTGGCGTCGCCCTGTTCCCAGCCGATCAGACCTATGTTGCGGCAGCCGCGGTCGAGCAGCATCTGCACCAGATGCTGGCCGTTTTCAGGCTCGTTTTCGTGTACGGCACCAATGAAGTAGGGTGAATTGGTGGCCATTTCATAAATGGCAGGATTGGCATCCTTGGAGATGATGCGGAAGAACTGGGCCAGGTAGACTTCATTGGCATTGGCGGTTCTGATGGCGGAAATCATCTCGGTGTCGGCAGAGTTGCAGATGATAATGCCCTGGCAGCCTGAAGCTACCAGCTGCTCCACGGAAGCAGTTACCCTCTCGGAGACGTGAGCCTGGTCTACATACTGAATCCTGACACCCAGAGCATTGGAGGCGGCGTCCAGGATGCGCTTGCACTGTGAGCCCAGCACGTCGGTGGATGACCAGATGGAAACGCCGATCTTGATGTCTGAGTTCTCAATGGCCATAGCGCTGGTGGTGCTGACAGCCAGTACGGCGCCGGCTACATAGAGTGCTAACTTCTTTAATTTCATCGATAAACCTTCCCTTATTCCCTTATTTGATTGACGACTTGCCTGATTCCCAAAGCGTGCAGGAAGCCCGCAGCAAATCCCCTGCAGCAGATATTACTGATTTGCCGTCGACAAATTAAAGTACACAGATCACAAAATTCAGGGACTGCAGGGGGCGGCAGGGTGCAAATAAAATGCTTTAAAATCAATTATTTAACTTTGAAAACCGTTGATTTTAAAGGAAAAATCCAATTTCAAAAATTCCAACCTGCATCGCAAAATTGCAAACATTTACGGCAGTAATTTGCGGAGCATTTATATGACATCCGGGGCTGCAGCCTCAATCCTGACTGCAAATATGCAAACGTGCACACCACCGCCCTCCGCCTGATTAATGATTGAAATTCAAGGTAATAAACCCATAAATATAGGCAAAGAGGCCGCAATGCCTGCTGCCAGCCTTATACAGTGAAAACTGTGAAGTTCATCAAAATTAAGGGCTAAATATTTGCAAAAACGTGACACATATTAAATTCCCGTAAACGTTTACGTGACATGCATCATGCCGATTTCTACAATTTATTATGTCCAATATTAGGACGGAGCTGTTTTTTTAAAGCACGCCGCTGAGGCTTTAAAAAAACCGACTTTGTTAAGCAGGGAAGGTAGATCATTTATGAACGCTTTTAAAAACCTGTCAGGCGCAACCAAGGGCTATATCGTACTGATTGGCCTGGTGGTGCTGTCCTGGCTTATATTCAAGTTACTGACGCCTCACAATTTTGGTTCCGCTGAAAATATGCTGGCCTACTTCCAGGCCAGTTTGATTGTGACCGTGGGTGCTGTGGGCTTCTACTTCGTGATGGACATGGGTCTGTTTGACTTCTCCATCGGTGCCAACATCATTTTGTCATCCATCATAGGCTGTCAGCTGGCCAACACCTTTGGGATGGGTTACCCCGGCCTGGTTATAGGTGCAGTGCTCTGCGGCAGTCTGGTGGGTCTGTGCAACGGCCTTTTTTATGTCAAGCTGCGCATTCCGTCCATGATTGTGACGGCAGGCCTGGCCTTGATTTATGAGTCCCTGGCCAACTACATGGCAGGCGGCATAGAGCAGACGCTGCCTTCCAATCTGCGCGCTCTGGGCCAGATGCCCGGCAACATCATCCTGGCGGTGATCACCTTTGTGCTGGCCTGGCTGATTTTGAACTACACCAAATTCGGCACCTACACCTACGCCATAGGCTCCAATGAATTTGTGGCCAAGAACATGGGCATCAATGTAGACAAGTACAAGGTGCTGGCCTTTGTACTGAGTGGCGCCTTCTTTGGTGCCATGGCTGTGCTGACCATCAGCTACGGCTCCTCCATGGTAGCCGTGACCGGCATGGCCTCAATGAGCCGCAACTTCATTCCCACCATGGGCTGCTTCTTCGGCCTGGCCTTCATGAAATACGGCATTCCGCTGCAGGCCATTATTTTGGGTGAGTTTGTGGTCAACATCATCTTCTTCGGCTTTATTTCCCTGGGTGCACCTACTGCAATTCAGGACGTGATCACCGGTCTGGCATTACTGATCATCATTACCCTGACCACCAAGGTGAGCAAGGGCGAGATAGTGAAGTAAGGGGGAGCACAGAATATGAAAGAAAACATCAGCAGCTCTGCAAATCAGGTGAGACTGGAAGTCAGGGACATCAGCAAGACCTTCGGTATTACCCGCGCCCTGAAGAATGTGTCCTTTACCATCAACAAGGGTGAAGTGCATGCCCTGATAGGTGAGAACGGCTCAGGCAAGTCCACCCTGACCAATATGCTCACCGGCATCTATCCCATGGAGACCGGCAATTTCATCCTCGACGGTGAGGATATTCATCCCAAAAATCAGGTGGATGCCAACAACATGGGCATTTCCATCATTGTGCAGGAACTGGGCACCCTCTCAGGCCTTACCGTAGCCGAGAATATTTTCTTAGGCCACGAGGATCGCTTCATTACGGCAGGTTTCAGAAACACTGCCAAAATGAATGCCGAGGCCAACCGTCTGCTCAAGGAGTACGGCTTTGACAACATCAAGGCTTCCTCCATGGTGGATGACTACAATTTCGAGGACAGAAAATTAATCGAAATAGTCAAGGCCACTTATTTTCATCCCAAGATTGTGGTGATTGACGAAACCACCACCGCCTTGTCCCAGGAAGGCCGTGAAGTGCTCTACAAGCACATGAACCGCATCCGGGAAGAAGGCAATACGGTGATCTTCATTTCCCACGACCTGCCTGAGATCCTGGAGAAGTCGGACACCATTACCATACTGCGCGACGGTGTGTATATAGACACGGTCAAGAGCCGGGATGTAACCGAAAATGACTTGAAGCGCCTGATGGTGGGCCGTGAAGTGACCGGCAAATACTACCGCAATGACTACGGTGAACCCATATCCGATGAAGTGGTGCTTTCAGTCAAGAACGTGACCGTGCCCAACCTGATCTACGATGTCAGCTTCGAGCTGCACCGCGGTGAAATTCTGGGCTTCGGCGGTTTGTCCGAGTCCGGCATGCACGAAATAGGCAAGGCCATATTCGGCGCCAGCTACGACCGCGAGGGTCAGGTGCTGCTGGCCGACGGTACCAACATCACCAATATTCCGCAGGCCATCAAACACTCCATAGCCTACACCTCCAAGGATCGTGACAATGAAAGCATAGTCATCAATCAGAGCATACGCGACAACATAGCGCTGCCGTCCCTGGACAAACTGACCCGCTTTGGTCCCATAGTCAACTGGCCGGCCGTCAAGGCCTTTGCCCAGAAGTTTGCCGAGGAAATGTCGGTCAAAATGGTGGCCACCGATCAGTTCGTGGGCGAACTCTCCGGCGGCAACAAGCAGAAAGTGGTGCTGGCCCGCTGGATAGGCAGGGATTCCGATATTGTGGTGCTCGACAGCCCTACACGCGGTATAGACATCAAGGTCAAGCAGGATATCTATCAGCTGATGGATAAGATGAGAAAGTCAGGCAAGTCCATCATCATGATCTCAGAAGAGCTGATGGAGCTCATTGGTATGTGCGACCGCATCATCATCATGAAGGAAGGCAGGCTCAACGGCGAGATCCTCAGATCTCCCGATCTCGATGAGCACAAGCTGATTGAAATGATGGTTTAATAAAGGAGCTTGAAATGACTGATTCTGTAAATACCTCCAAAGAACAGCAATTGCTCAAACGCAACAAGGTCAAGCTGTTGCGCGCCCTGCTGCCTATAGCCGGCCTCGTCATCATGTTTGTGCTGTTCAACTTCCTGACCAACGGCCGCCTGCTCAGATTCCTGCCGCTGGCGCTGTCACAGGTCTATGTGATCATGATTGCCTCCATGGGCGTGTTCTTCATCATGAACATGGGCGGCCTGGACTTCTCCCAGGGCTCCATATTGGGACTGTCGGCCATAGTGATCTGCATTCTCTCGCACTACAGCATTCCGCTGGCCATAGCAGGCGGCATAGTGACCGGTGCGGCCATAGGAGCGGTGAACGCCTTCTTCTACGTCAATTTGAAGATTAAATCCTTCATTGTGACCATATGTACCATGTTCCTGTTCCGCGGTCTGATCAAGTTCCTGACCACCGAGGCTCCGGTAGGCGGCTCTTCCTCCCTCATCATGATGGATACCACCACCTTCAAGGTAGTCTGCACCGCCATAGTAATAGTCATAGGCTACATCTGCTATGTGCACACCAAGTTCGGTACCTATCTCAAGGCCATAGGCGCCGGTGAAATGGCTGCCCGCTTTGCCGGTATCCGCACCGATCTGGTCAAGTTCATGGTCTATGTGCTCTCCGGCGCCATCACCGGCTTTGCCGCCTTCATGAGTGCCATCAAGGTAGGCTCGGTGACCTCCTCCGGCGGCAATCAGCTGGAAATTCAGATCCTGATCGCCCTGGTGCTCGGCGGCATGCCCATATCCGGCGGTGCCATGTGCCGCTTCGGCTGCTGCGTGGTAGGTTCCCTGCTGTATGTGATCTTAACCTCCGGTCTGACCATGATGGGTTTCAGCACGCAGATGATGCAGCTCATACAGGGCGTCATCTTCCTGACCTTCGTGTTCATCTTCGCAGACAGAAAGACCCTGCAGGTGATTAAGTAAGTTTCAGACAGGCAGAAAGCAGCCGGTCCCAGTTTTCCGGCCCGGCTGCAGAAGTTCTGCTGCAGTGAATTTCAGCCGGCTCCGCAGTCCGGCGTAGTATAGGAGTTTTATCTAATATGGATAAGTTATATTTTGTGGTAGGTTCCCAGGATCTCTACGGTGATGAGTGCTTAAAGCAGGTGGCTGCAGACGCCGCCCGCATGACCGCTTTCTTCAATGAAAAACTCGGCCACCAGGTCAAGGTGGAGCTGATGCCCACCGTCATCAACTCCGATTCCTGCATTCAGGTGATGCGCCAGGCTTCCTGCGATGATGAGTGCATAGCCGTGATGACCTGGATGCACACCTTCTCACCTGCCAAGATGTGGATCAAGGGCCTGCAGGAACTGCGCAAGCCTCTGCTGCACCTGCACACTCAGGCCAATGAGAAGCTGCCCTATGACAGCATAGACATGGACTTCATGAACTTAAATCAGGCAGCCCACGGCGACAGAGAGTACGGCTTTATCGTAGCCCGTATGGGGATCCCGCATCAGGTTATAGCCGGCTACTATGAGCATGCCGATGTAGTGAAGAAGATCTCCAAGTTCCTGGACGTGGCCCGGGCCATCAACTTCTCCAAACACCTTAAGGTAGCCTCCTTTGGCAACAACATGCGTGAAGTGGCCGTAACCGACGGCGACCGCGTGGAAAGCCAGATCCGCTACGGCTGGGAGTGCAACTACTTTGCCGTAGGCGATCTCGTGGCCATCATCAACGCCGTGACCGAGGAGGAAATCGACGCCAAGATGGCAGAGTACGAGTCCAAGTACACCATGAAGACCACCAATATTGCCGCCGTGCGCGAGCAGGCCAAATACGGTGTGGCTCTGGAAAAATTCCTCAAGGACAATGGCGTGGGCGCCTTTGCCGACACCTTCCAGGATCTGCACGGCTTAAAGCAGCTGCCTGGTCTGGCCGTACAGGATCTGATGGGCAAGGGTGTAGGCTTTGGTCCTGAGGGTGACTACAAGATCTCCGCCCTGTCCGCCGTCCTGATGAAGATGGCTGAAGGCCGCGGCGGCAACACCGGCTTTATTGAGGACTACACCTATGATCTGACCCCTGGTCAGGAGCTGGAGCTGGCCTCCCACATGCTCGAGGTGCCGGTAACCTTTGCCTCCACCAAACCGGAGATCGATGTACTGCCCCTGGGCATAGGCGGCAAGGAAGATCCTGCCCGTTTAATTTTCGACGGCTGTGAGGGTGACGGCATTCAGGTCACCATGGTGGATATGGGTACTCACTTCCGCCTGATCTGCGCCGACATAGAGCTGGTCAAGCAGCCTCAGCCCATGCCCAAGCTGCCGGTGGCCCGCATCATGTACCGTCACAAGCCCAACTTCCAGATCGGTACTGCCGCCTGGTGCTATGCCGGCGGTGCCCACCACAGCGTGGTCTCCAATGTGCTGACCCGCGAGGACATAGCTTTGTTTGCCAAGCTGACCGGCACTGAAGTGATCTTCATAGGAGATGAGACCACCGAGGCCGATCTCGCTCAGATGGGCGCCGGCCGCTGCTGCTGCCGTCGCTGATTTGCAGGCATTCCTACAGATAATCAGACAAGGCAATACTCTAAGCCTGCCCCTGCCCGGGCGGGCTTTTTTTATGCCCGGTCGCGGCGGCTGATGTAAAATTAGGCAGATTTAATGTAAACCAAAGCTGCAGCGGGGCTGCTGTTGTGATAAAGGTATTTTCGTCAGCTGCAGCTTTGTGAACAGCTTAAGGAGAAGAGGGTGAGACAATTTCAATCCGTACTGGTCGTCATAGAGCCGCATGAAATGCGGCAGACGGCCCTGGAACGGGCGCTGGCTCTGGCACAGACGGCCGGCCGGCATAAGGTCAGGATCACAGCCGTCATGGCCAGCTCCAAAGTGCAGCCAGATGAACCGGACAATGAAAGTGAAGCCGGATCTCAGGACAATGCATCAGGACTGCAGCATCATCAGCACTGGCTGGAAGCTTATCTGCGCATCAATGCCATGGGCTTTGACGTCAAGGCCAGGGTCATAGGCCGCCACGATACCGGCCGGGCCATTACCGCCATAGCCAAGGAAGAGGGCGCTGATTTCATCATCAAGGCTGCCGACAGGCATCAGTTCCTGGGCACAGTGTTCAGACCGCCGCTGGATCTGCAGCTGCTGCGCCACTCTCCTGTGCCTGTACTGATCGCCAAGGATCATATATGGCATCCCACCGGCAGCATAGCCGTGGCTTTGGATATGTCCGATCCTGCCGATTTGGAGGCGCGCTACATCAATATGCGTCTGCTGCGCGAGGCGCAGGAGCTGTCCTTTATCACCCACTGTCAAATTCATCTGCTCAATGCCATAGCCCCGGTGGTACCTCCTTCCTCCATAGACATGCCCGGCTTTACCCCCGATTTGGTAGGGACTGAAGCCCTGAAGGAAACCTGCCGCAATGTGCTGTCCTTTGCCGCCCGCCACCGCATTCCCCCTGAATGCTGTCATATAAGGGAAGGTCAGATGGATGTGGTGATCCCGGCCATGTGTCATGAGCTCAATCCCACCTGCCTCTTCATAGGCACCTCTGCCCGCAAGGGCCTGGCTGTGGCCCTGGTGGGCAATATATGCGAGCGCGTGATGGATGATCTCTCCTGCGATCTGGCAGTGATCACCCCCAAGGCAGTGCGCGGCCGTATACCCTATGCCAATACCAAAGGCAAAGGCAGGAAATAAGGCGGCCGTTGGAGGTAGACCTGGCAGCAGGACACGGGAGTGCTTAAGTCTGCTGCCTGATTACTGCTGCCGCATTGGGAAACATCAGAGAAAGACCAAAAAGAAAGCAAGAAAAATTAAAGAAAAACAGAGGACTTTCATTTGCAGAACGATCAGAGTTTCAGCCGGGAGGCTGATCATTACGCCCGCACCGTCAGCCCTTATTTTGATATTGCCGACAAGGAGAGCAAATACAAGGCCGACAAGCTGTTCAAGCGCCTGCGCCGCAAGGTAGGTCATGCCATAGGTGATTACGGCATGATCGAGCCCGGCGACAAGGTCATGGTCTGTATCTCCGGCGGCAAGGACAGTTATGCCATGCTCGATCTGCTGCTGTCCTTAAAGCGCTCGGCTCCTTTTCCCTTTGAGCTTATTCCTGTTCATTTGGATTCCGGCTTCCCCGGCAGTCCTGAGCATTTGGTGGAAGATCATTTAAAAAAGGTGGGCCTGCCTTATCACATCATCAAAAAGCCGGTATATGAGATCTCGCGGGACAAAAACACCAGCGGCAAGATCATGTGCTCCATCTGCTCGCGCATGCGCCGCGGCTTTCTCTACGGCTTTGCCCGGGAAATGGGCATAGGCAAGGTGGCCCTGGGGCATCACCGCGATGATATTCTGGCTACTTTCTTTTTAAATCTGTTCTACTCCGGCATCATGAAGACCATGCCGCCGCTGCTGCGCACAGACGATGACACCCTGACGGTGATCAGACCCCTGGCCTACTGCCGCGAGCGCGATTTGACCACCCTGTGTGGCTTGAAGAATTATCCTGTAATGCCCAAGGGACTGTGCGGCGCCGGGGAGAATGAACAGCGCGCAGCCATGCTCAAGATGATCAGGCAGTGGGAAAAGGAATATCCCAAGCGCCCGGATATTATCTTCAAGGCCCTGAAGAATGTGGTGCCTTCGCATCTGCTGGACCGGCAGCTGTTTGATTTCACCACCATTTCCGCCGGTCCCAAAGTAAAGTAATGCCGCTTAATGCCGGCTGATCAGCAGGGCCAGTACCACGCCCAGGCACAGCAGGGCATAGCGTCTGATCATCAGGCGGCGGCTGTCCGAATGGCGCAGGCGCGGCAGCAGATCGGAGAGGGCCACATAGATAAAACTGGCCGCCGACACGGACAGCACATAGGGCAGCAGGCCTTCTATCTGATCGATGATCAAACTGGAGCTTAAGGCTCCGACGGTGCAGCAGATCATGGAGGTGATGTTGACCACAAAAGCCTGTGTTCTGTTCAGCCCGCACTGCAGCAGCAGGGTGTAATCGCCCAGTTCCTGCGGCAGCTCATGGGCCAAGATGGCCGCCGCAGCCGCCAGCCCCAGCCCTCTGTCCACGGCAAAGGCGGCGGCAATCATCACTCCATCCACAAAGGTATGCAGTGCCGTGCCGGCGAGAATACCAAAGCCGCCGTCGGCCATGGCCTGCGGCAGCGGCCGCTCCGGGCCGTGATGATGGGCGTGACCGGCATTGAAGAACATCTCAATGAAAATCAGCAGCATGACCGTGCCCAGGGCACAAAATCCTGCCAGGTGCGGATCAGCGGCTTCCTCCAAAGCCTCTGGCAGCAGATGCGACAGCGACAGGGCAATGAGCAGGCCGGTGGCGGTAAGAGACAGCGGTCCGGCCAGGCGATCCAGTGCTCGGCGGCTGTGCCACAGCAGGCGCAGCACTACTATGGCGCAGGCGGCCGGCGCGGCGGCAGCGCAGATGAGCAGAAGCATGATCAGGCCTCCTGTACGGCATAGTACACCGCCAGAGCCTGAGCGGTTTCCTGTACATCATGCACGCGCAGTATACGGGCGCCTCCCTGAGCACACAGCACTGCCCCTACAGCCGAGGCCGTGACGCGAGCCCGCGGATTGGGCAGGCCGCATACAGCCCCGAGCATACTCTTGCGGGACAGTCCGGTCAGCACAGGATAGGGGCCGGAGCAGAGCTCAGGCAGTTTTTTGAGCAGGGCAAAATTATCCTGCACGCTCTTGCCGAAACCAAAGCCGGGATCGAGCACTATATGCTCTGCCCTGATGCCGGCGGCAGTGCATTCCTCGGCCCGGGTCAGCAGGTAATCCTTAACCTCGGCAGCACAGTCCTGATAATGCGGATGCTGCTGCATGGTCTGCGGCGTGCCCTGCATATGCATCAGGCATACAGGGACATCAAGGTAAGCCGCCAGAGTCAGGGCGCCGGGGCGGGTCAGGCTGCGCACATCGTTGATCATATGGGCTCCGGCGGCAATACCTGCAGCCATCACCTCCGGGGAGGAGGTATCCAGGGATATGATGGTGTCAAAGCGGGCGGCCACTGCCTCTACCACCGGGATCACCCGATTGAGCTCCTCCTCTGCCGATACTGTTTCGGCATCGGGTCTGGTGGATTCGCCTCCTATATCGACAATGGCGGCACCGTCCTTAATCATTTGTTCGGTATGAAACAGGGCCTGATCCAGGCGGCTGTAGGATCCTCCGTCGGAAAAGGAATCGGGGGTGACATTTAAAATGCCCATGATTTGGGCGCGGCTGAGATCGAGAGTCTTGTTTTTAAATCTGAGGTACATAAAGCTCTTTGAACCATACATGGGCAGCAGGAGCCCGTGCTGCTCAGTCCTGCGCAGCCTATCCTCTGCCATGCTCTGATGCTGATTTTTATCTGCAGGACAGGCCTGCTCAACTGAGGGCTTATTCGGCCCGGCCAGAGGCTTTTTCCGCCATCGGACCTGCGGCTGTGCTGTGCTGGGCGCGGCCCTTTCTTACTTTGGCTTCACGCGAGCGCTTGAGCCGCTGGGCAAAGGCACGCTCCCAGGCATTTTGATTGCGCCTTTCCGGTTTGCAGCTCCAATAAGCGATGAAAGATTGTAACTCATTTTCCGTAAAGTCAGCATCCGTCAGCCCGGCCAGCAGTGCCGTCTGTACAAAGGCCGGTCCAGGCCGCCAGGAGTAATGCATCACAAAGGGCAGGGCCGGCAGGACCAGGCTTTCTGCCACAAAGTAAGGCAGGCTGTACTGCCTTCCCTGCGCCTGCTCCGCCGGAGTTGCCTCCTGCAGCAGCCCGGCCTCAAAGAGCTCCTGCAGCAGCATACTGCAGACTGCAGGCTCAGCGGCAAAAGGGCAGACGGCGGAAGTGTTGTGCATCATGGAGATGATTTCGCCCAGATCTGCATAAAAGATCCCTTTTTCAGCGCGCGGGCGGATAAAAAAGAGATAAAGCGATCGGGCCTCATGTGACAGATCGCTCTGCTGCAGCTTCTCAAATTCAGTGTTGTTCATCAAAATCCCGTCCCAGACATGTTTAGTACAGGCTCTGCTGCATCAAAGGAATGATTTCATTTTTCAGCAGTTCTTTGAGATCCGCACGCATCTGTTGGCGGGCCTTCAGCTTGTTCAGAGTACCGCCATTGCGCTGATAGGCCGCAAAATCAAATTTCTGATCTACTTCGTCTACTGATTTGCCGCTTTGCGCCAGATACCTGATCGCTTCTTTGTCAATACACCAGGTTTTGGCAAAGGCCTCCTCCCGGGCGGCTATTTCCTGATGGGCCTGATCGGCAATCAGGCTGCCTATATCCTTATCTTTGTAGTGCTGAGGTGTGGCCAGGGCCTGCTGCCAGATATTCCTGATGATGGCTCCCATCTTGGGATTGCTGCTGTTGATTCGGCCAATCAGCTCCTCCACCTGCTGTCTGGCCGCGGCGGCTGCAGCCTGTTTTCTGTCGGCAGCACTGTCTGCAGTACCATGGGCTTCATGCTCGCTGAAGTAGCGCTCTATGAGTTTGATTAAATACTCATAGCTGACCTGAATTTCCTTGATGGAGCTGAGGGCATAGTCAATATCCACCGGATCAGGCAGATACTCAGGAGGATTTTGCTTGATTATGTCCCGGGCGTTGTTGTATTTGCCCATATGGGATTCCAGCAGTTTTTCCGGGTTTACCCCGAACTCCTGCACCAGTTTGTCGTCTTTGCCGTCTTTGTCGCCCTGGTCCAAATCCAGGTACTCGTCATAGGTCTTAATGGCCGCCAGCAGGCTGTCCACCTTTTGTACTGCCTTGACATACCCCACCAGTTTTTCCTTGTTTTCCTCGGCAGCACTCAGATCTACTGCCTCAGGATCAGGGGCGGTCTGTATGAGATGATTGATGGCCTCAATCAGCTGCTCTCTTACTTTGGCATATATGGGGGCGGCAACATCGTTGGTGCCTCCGCGGGAGTACAGCACCAGGGCATCATCTATTTTGCGCGCAAATTGATTCTTTGACTGCATGGTCACAATGAAGCCTGATGTCTTGTCATCATCAAAGAGCCTGTTGGTGCGGGACATGGCCTGAATGAGGTTCTGCGGCTTCATGGGAGGGCGATCGACAATCAGCAGGGCCAGGCAGGGAGCATCAAAGCCGGTGAGCAGGCGGTCCACCACTATGACCAGATCCAGCTGATCCAGGCGGCTGCTGTAGCTTGAGGTCTTGCGGGCCAGGCGGTCAGTCAGATTGCGGTTGTACTCATTGATCGACTCCAGGCTGAAGCTGGTGCCGAACATTTGATTGTAATCGGCCAGAGACTGCTTCATCTTATCCCTGTTGACCTCAGCTCCGTCCTCATTTTCGCCCACGGTGTAGGTTATGGCTGTTTTGGGGAAATCAGGGGCCATTCTTTTGAGGTCAGGGGGTAATTTATCCTGAGCCTTAAACTCCTGAATTATTTCATAGTATTCCTGGGCATCCTGAATGGATTCACAGGTGAGCATGGCTTCATAGGCGTTACCGCTCTGCGCCTGGGACAGTCTCAGTCTGGTGTGGCATTTGGTGAAAAGGTATTCCACCACCTTCTTTTTATGCTCACGGTTGCTGTAGATGCTGTGCCCGTGCCGGAGGGCAAACTGTTTTTCCACTGCCTGTTCCAGCTCAAGATCGGAGCAGCTGGCGTAATCCTGCTCCTGAAGATACTTGCCGGCAAACTGAAGCAAATGCTCTCTGCTGAAACCTAGGTAGGTAATATGAAAGCCCAGCACAGCATGATCCTTGATGGCTTCCTTAATGGTGTAGGAATGCAGGCAGGGGCCGTACTGCTGCTCGGTGATCCGCGGCAGAGCGCCTTTGGCAGTGCTTTTGTTTTCAGCAAACAGCGGGGTGCCGGTAAAGCCGTACCATAATGAAGGCCTGGCCGGCTTGTCAAAAAAGCGCTCAATCAGCTTTTGCGTCTGAGCGGAAACAGCACGATGACACTCATCCACCACAAAGGCCACCTGTAAATTCTTTAAATGCTCCTTAAATTTGGCCCGGCTTTTGTTGATACGGTCTTCTTTGCTGTCTGGAGCAGGAGCGCTGCCGTCCGGGGCTGTTTCCTCTTTACTGCACCAGTGCAGCAGGTTCTGCATTTTCTGTACAGTGGTGATAATCACCTCTCTGTCCTTATGCTTCAGCTTGTCGCGCAGCTCTTTGGTGCTGCTGGTATTGTCAATCACCGTGCTGGTGTTGGCGGCATAAGCGCTGAAGCTGTCGGTGGTCTGTTTGTCCAGATCACGCCGGTCGATTAAAAACAGCACCTTATTGATGGTGGGAATGGACAGCAGATTGCGGGTGACATTAAAGGAAGTCAGGGTTTTGCCTGAGCCTGTGGTGTGCCAGATGTAGCCGCTGCTGAGGTTGCGGCTGGCTTCCTTTACCTTTTCTATGGCATGGATTTGATAGGGGCGCAGCAGGATGATCCTTTTGCGTACTGCATCCAGCACGCTGTAGAGACCTACGATCTCATGGGCACGGGGCACATTGAGTACCTCCCGGGCAAAATCCAGGTAATTATTCTGCGGCTTATTGTCTGTATCCACCCAGGAGGTCAGAAAATTGCGGTTGAACTCATTGTATTTGGCTGCAGCAAAGTAGCGGCTGTCTGAGCCATTGGTGACCACAAACATTTGGATCAGGCCGAAAATGCCCTTGAATTTGTTTTCTCTGCTGTATTTGACTATTTGATTGAAGGCTTTATAGAAGCTGGTGCTGGGCTTTTTCAGCTCAATGTGGATCAGAGGCAGGCCGTTGATGAGCAGGGTCACATCAAAGCGGCGGTTTTGGTCTGCAGCATCTGTTTTGCGGCTGTAGTACTGATGTATGACCTCATAGCTGCTGATACCACCGGCAATATTGCTGTTGTTGATGGCAATCAGGGAAATTCTGCTCAGGTCATCACGCTCCAGCGGTATCTGCGCTACGCCATGTTCCCCGGCCAGCCACTGCGCGGCTTTATAGGGAGAGCTGCCTTCATCCTCTATGTAGTTCCTGATGGAATCCATTTCACGGTCGGTAATTGCCTTACCTTCCAGCACCCGGACATTGATGCGATTGAGGTGCATGCGCAGATTGTTCCACAGGGCTTCTTCATTTTTTATGTCTTCACGCAGTGTCCACTGAGATTCCCCGCAGGTAAGCTGATGAATCAGCTTGTCTTCCATAACTTTTTCCGGATCCATGATAGCCCCTGTGAATGTGAAGTACTGTTAGATGAACATCTGCTGCATTAAGCCTTTCTTGAGGTGCTGCAGGGTGGCAAGTTTCTTTTGTGCCAAAGAAATCCTGCTGTCGAGGGAGGAGAAGAAGGCGGAGATTTTTTGTTGTTCTGCAGAAACAGGTATCGATAAGTTAATGGAAGCAAGTTCTTTTAAATAAACCCCTCCTTGGGCTGCTTTATTTATTTTAGCCTGAAGTTGATTTTGAAAATTTTCAGACTCCATGAAATATCTGACAAAATTATGATTTATTTCATGATTTAATCTGACTAATGCCACACTTCTTTGAAAAGCAAGTTTAGTTTCAGATGTAAATACTGCTATCCGACCTATAGTTCCAACAATAGTAATTAATAAATCATTAATTTGTGGAGTATAGCTTTTATAGATAGCATTAAAGTCATCTTCAGAAATTAGTCTGCAATTTTGTGGAACATGAACTATGCCATCATATATATCTTTAGCACTTAATAAAGGGATGCCAAATTCTACATCTTCATGTGTCCCATGAGTCCCGTCTTTAATCAGAGTGGAAATATCCTTTAGTTTGTTTATTTCCCACTCCGAAAACTCCTGCCCGTTCTCATCCTTAAACCTTAATTTTCTGGAGAAGACCTGCTGCA
>CAYRIZ010000013.1:0-44308 GCA_964424565.1 uncultured Enterobacterales bacterium | reverse complement strand
AAAAGTCAGATTGAGCTGCAAAAAGGGCCATCAACAAAATTCTGAGAAGGACCAACCATATCCTGGTCCTTCCGGTTAAAGATGAAGACATGAAAAAGAGGCAGTATAGCCGGGATCTGATCTGCCAGGTCAGTAGGATCTGAGGTGTATAGAGAATTGGGCGTGGCGGTAACCAGATGGGCTTTTCCAGAAGTTTCAAGCCCAACTGACAAAGGACCACGCTTCCTGCCCTGCAGCCAGATCCGGTGCGGGTTTTGTGCACCAGATATGGGCATGGCGCTGCTTTTTTGCCTTTTGTACAAAAAAAAGACAAAATGCGGGCTGCAAATCCACATCCGGGCCTGAGATCCCGCAGCCGGTCCCTTGCGGCAGAACATCTGCCTGCAGCTTTACATCAGCCTGAGACCGCAGCTGCACCTGCATTTTCATGCAGCGGCAGGATGCAGGCGGGAGTAGCTGTCTTTGCCACAGGTATGCAGTCCCCCCCCCTGCCCTGATCCCGGGCAACATTAATTTAGCTTAAAAGGAGGCTGTACCTTTCCCTCTGCTTTAGGCCGGAGGCAGGTACATTATCATCATGATGGATCAGCTGACTGTCATAGTACAAGACATCAACTCTATACTCTGGGGACCTTGGTGCCTGATCCCCATACTGGTGGGAACCGGCATCTTCTTTACTTTCAAGCTGCGCTTTATTCAGGTGCGTCAGTTCGGCCGGGCCTTCCGGCATGTATTCGGCGCTTTTTCCATCAACGGCGCCAAGGCCGGCAGCCACGGCATGTCATCATTTCAGTCGCTGGCCACGGCAGTGGCCGCCCAGGTAGGCACAGGCAATCTGGCCGGCGTGGCGGCAGCCATGGCCATGGGCGGTCCCGGTGCCATCTTCTGGATGTGGCTGGCCGCCTTCTTCGGCATGGCCACCATCTTTGCCGAGGCTGTGCTGGGCCAGATCTACCGTACCCGCGATGACAAAGGTCATATTACCGGCGGGCCGGCATACTACATTTCAGAGGGTCTGGGCAGCAAATCCCTGGCCGCCATATTCTCCATACTTATAGTGGTGGCCCTGGGCTTTGTGGGCAATATGGTGCAGGCCAATTCCATCTCCACCGCCTTTGAAAGCGCCTTCAGTATCCCCACCTGGGCTACAGGCGTGTTCCTGATCATGATTGCCGGCTTCATTTTCATCGGCGGCGTCAAGCGCATTGCCAGCTTTGCCGAAAAGATGGTGCCCCTGATGGCTTCAGTGTACGTGCTCGGCGCGCTGTACATAGTGCTCTGCTGCTATGACATGATCATCCCGGCTTTTGAGCAGGTGTTTATAGGTGCCTTTAATCCTGAAGCCGCCACCGGCGGTGTGGTAGGTGCCGGCATTAAGGAAGCCATACGCTATGGTGTGGCCCGCGGCCTGTTCTCCAATGAGGCCGGTATGGGCTCCACCCCGCATGCCCACGCCGTTGCCCGCGTGCGTCATCCTGCCGAACAGGGTCTGGCTGCCATCATCGGTCTGTTTATTGATACTTTTATAGTGCTTAATGCCACCGCCATAGTGATTTTGGTAACCGGCTCCATAGACGGTGTAGCCACCGGTATAGTGCTGACGCAGAATGCCTTTATTAAGGGCATGGGCCCGGCCGGTGCCGGCTTTGTGGCTGTATGTCTGTTCTTTGCAGCCTTTACCACCATCATAGGCTGGTATTTCTTTGCCGAGCAGAACGTCAAATACCTGTTCGGCAGCCGCCGGGTCAAGCTCTTCTCCGTGGTGGTGCTCTGCTTCCTGATGCTCGGCTCCTTCCTGAAGGTGGATCTGGTGTGGGAACTGGCTGATATGTTCAACGGCCTGATGGTCATTCCCAACATCATTGCCGTGATCGGCCTGTATAGGCTGGTGGGCCGCGCCGTCAACGACTACGAGCAGACCTTCCTGCAGGGAGGCCGTCCGGTATTTGGTCCCAGCGATACCTTAACCGGCCGCTTTGCCCGCATTCAGCGCTCCTACCGCAACAGAAGAAGAGCCGGCAGACGCAATACTCAGCAGTAAGCCCTTGCTCTTCTTTCCCTGCCGTCCCCGCGGCGGCAGGCTCCGGCTGCCCGGCTCTTCACCTCCCGGGCAGCCTTGTCTCAGCGGGTGTCCAGACGGGTCTGAAAAAATTTTTTGACATCAAAGCCGCATTTTCTTACAATGGGTGCGCTCCACAGGGCCGAAGTGGCGGAATCGGTAGACGCAGCGGATTCAAAATCCGCCGGTAGCGATACTGTGTGGGTTCGAGTCCCACCTTCGGCACCATATCTGAGCACACTGATTTTCCCTGCATTCCTTTTTCAAATTTCCCCAGGCTGAACCGTCGATGTCCGGCTCATCAATAGTCTTTGTAGCCCCTCTCAAGACCATGGCCCGCAAAGCCGCCAGAGTTATAGCCGATCTCGGGGCAGACATTCCCATAGTGGTAGGCAGCGATGAACTGGGTGTGGAAAAGATTGCCGCCCACAGCTCAGCCCGCATCCTCATTTCCCGCGGCGGCACCACCAAGATCCTAAAGCAGTACTTTCCGGACAAAATGGTGGTGGATATAGCCGCCTCCTTTACCGATATATCCAAGGGCATAGAAAAGCTGATCTCCCGGGGCTGCCGCAACATAGCCGTGGTCACGCATGAGAACATCATAGGCATCAGCCGTTCGCGTATTTCTTTTGGCGATGAAATGGTGGAGGTGCTGCCCTGTGAAAATGCCCTGGCCATAGAGCAGAACGTCAATTTGATGATCGATCAGGGAGCCGACGGCATAGTAGGCTGCGTGGTGGCCGTGCGCATAGCCCGCCGGCGCGGCATCCCCTCCTACTTTATTGATGTTGAGTATGATTCCATCCGCCAGGCAGTGCAGATTGCCCTGACCTTCAATCGCGGCTTTGCCGACAGGGAAAATTCTCTGCGCCAGCAGCGCACCCTGATCGACAATCTCGATGAAGGCATAGTGATCTTCAATCAGGATCTGGAGCCTACCTACTACAATGACAATGCCTGCAAGCTCTTCTCGCCGCTGAGCAAAAATGAGTGGTACAAACCGCTGCAGAAATACCTCGACGGCACCCACCGCCATCCGCATGTCATCAATGTCAATTCCCGCCAGGTGGTGCTGCACACGGCCAAACTGCCGGGAGCGGAGGCTCATACCCTGGTGGTGCTGCAGGAAGGCAGTTTCATAGAGCAGTCGGAAAAGGCCATGCGCACCGCCGCCTATGCCAAGGGACATTACGCCAAAATAAGCTTTGAGGATCTGCTCTACAGAGATCAGAAAATGCAGGAGCTGGTGGCTTTGGCCCGCAAATTTGCGCTGTCCGATTCCACCGTGCTCATCACCGGTGAAACAGGCTCAGGCAAGGAAGGTTTTGCCCAGTCCATCCACTCCGCTTCCCTGCGCAGCAGTATGCCCTTTGTGTCTGTCAACTGCGCCACCCTGCCGCAGGGCCTGATTGCCTCTGAGCTGTTCGGCTACGTGGAAGGCGCCTTTACCGGAGCGCGCCGGCAGGGCAAGAAGGGCCTGTTTGAGCTGGCTCAGGGCGGTACCATCTTTCTGGATGAAATCACCGAGCTGCCTTTGGACGTACAGTCGCAGTTCCTGCGGGTACTGCAGGAGCGCGAGGTGATGCGTGTGGGTGACGATCGCGTCATTCCGCTGAACATCAGGGTGATCTGCGCTGCCAACAAAAGCCTGATCCCGCTGTGTGAAGCCGGATCCTTCCGCTATGATCTCTACTACCGCATCAATGTGCTCAAGCTGCAGCTGCCGCCGCTTCGCCAGCGCCCGGACGATATTCTGCCGCTGTTCATCCGCTTTGTCAGTGAAGAGCTCAAGACGGCCCCGGAGCAGGTTACTGTGGATGCCGATGCTGCCGCTTTTCTGCTGCACTATGCCTGGCCGGGTAATGTACGCGAGCTGAAAAATGCCGCTGAAGTCTGCTCCTTTGAAGGCGCCCATGTCACCCTCTCCACCCTGCAGCGCTGTTTTGGAGCCGATCTGCCGGCCCGGGAAAAGTCCTCAGCCCTGATGCCTCTTTATGTCAAACCCTATGCCACGGCCTCCGAGGTAGTGGACTGCTATCTGCAGCAACTGGCTGAAAGCTGCAGCATCAATCGTATGGTGGAAATAAGCGGGCTGTCCCGTACCACGCTGTGGCGCCGGCTGAAAAAACTGCAGCAGAACGGGCATTAATTCTCCTCTCCTTCTGTGTTCCGCATCTGTCCTCCCGCCTCTCTCCTTTCCTTCCCCTTCCTCTCTTCTTCCTTCCTTTCTTCTGCTGCCACCCTGCTGTGGTTTGATTCACTGACGTTCACTGTTGTGGCCCATCCTGCCTGTTTTGGGTTCATCTCCATCCTTCTGCCGGGCGTGAACTGTGAACTGCCTCTGTTTTTGATGTTTTATTTTGAAACCCTGTGCAACGATAAATTTTGTGAAAATGTTTCAAATTAAAACAATATTCTTCTCTTCTAACTTTTCTTCCCTTGATTTTACTTAAAATTTAACACTTTAATTCTTTTGGCACGCTTTCTGCATCTTATAGGTCACCACTGTTAGTTTAGGGGGAAATAAGATGCAAAGAACTACTATTACTTTATGTGCAGCGGCTCTGGCCTTTGCCCTGGCAGGCTGCGGCGGTGATGACAGTAAATCCGCAGCTTCCGGCAGCAGTGCCGCAGCTTCCGCGGCCAAGCCCATAGTCCTGCGCGTGGGCTATGAAAATCATCCCGGCGAGCCTTTTGATCAGGGCTGCCGCAAGTGGCAGGAACTGCTGGAAGAGCGCTCCGGCGGCACCATGAAGATCGAACTTTATCCTTCCTCCCAAATGGGCTCCAAGGATGATCTGATGGATATGATGGTGGCAGGCGAGCCGGTCTCCACCCTGACGGACGGCGCCTTCTATGCCGACCGCGGTGTGCCTGACATGGGTATTGTGTTCGGACCCTTCCTGTTCAGCTCCTGGGAGCAGGCCTTTGGACTTAATGCCAGCCCCTGGTATCAGGAACAGGCCAAGCTGCTCGAGGAAACAGCCCACATTCATATAGTATCCACCGACTGGCGTTATGGCGCCCGCCACACCCTGACCACCAAACCGGTCAATAAACTCTCAGATTTCCAGGGCCTTAAAGTCCGCGTGCCCACCAACTTAATTCAGGTCAAGGGCTTTGAAGTACTGGGAGCCACTCCTACCCCCATGGCTTTGGGTGAGGTGTACACCTCCATACAGCAGGGCACCATAGACGGTGTGGAAAACCCGCTGGCCGTGCTCTACAACGGCAAATTCCACGAGGTGGCCAAGTACCTGCTGCTTGACGGCCACGTCTACAACGTCACCAACCTGGTAGTGGGCGTTGATTTCTGGAACTCCCTTACTCCCGAGCAGCAGCAGATGCTCAAGGAAACCTGCGATGAAGCCGGCGCTTACCAAAATGAGCTGCAGGAGCAGGTGGAGCAGGAGCTGCTCAAAAAGTTTGCTGAAGAGGGGGTGACCATCACCGAGCCTTCAGAAGAGTTCAGGGCAGAGCTCAGGCAGGCGGCCCAGACCTTCTATCAGCTGCCTGATTTCACCAGGCAGTGGAGTCCCAATCTCTATCAGACGGTGCAGGACAACATGCCTCAATAGTCTCCGATCTGCCCTGAAATCAGGGCGCAAATTCAACCCAAAACTACTGCAGATGCAGCCTGTACGGGCTGCATCAGGGGAGCTTTATCGTGAAAAAGACCAAAATTCTCGCCAATTTGGATCTGGTGCTGGCCGGCATAGCCTTCACCATCCTGGTGGCAGTTACCTTTGGCGGAGTGATTTTCCGCTACCTGCTGTCCAGTCCCATCATGTGGGCGGAAGAAGTACAGCTGTGGTGCTTCTTGTGGATCACCTTCCTCGGCGCCGGCGCCGCCTTCCGTCACGGCAGCCACGTGGCCGTGGAAATTGTCTTCGACATTCTGCCCAAAAATGTTCAGAAGGTCCTCACCGTGGTCAATTACCTGATTGTGATGGGCATTCTGCTTTATGTCTGCGTGCTTGGTTTCGATCTGCTGGCCCTGATGACCAAGATCCACAAGACCACCGCCATCCTGCGCGTACCGATGTGGTTCATCAACTCCATAGTGCCTGTCGGCTGCGTCCTCATGATGATCTCCACTACCTGGGATCACTACATCCGTTTCATCAAAAAGCCCGATCCGCAGCAGCCTGCGGACAAAGCATAAGGAGGCCTGAACCATGGATTTTGTCGTAGGCTTAAGCGCCATCTTAATGCTCGTCTTCCTGTTCATGAAGCTGCCGGTGTTCATAGCCATTCTGGGCGCCGCCGTGGTTTACTTCATGTTCCACACCGATCTTAGTTCAGCCATTTTGGTACAGCGTATCCTGGCCGGTACTCAGTCCATTCCGCTGCTGGCCATACCATTCTTTGTCTGTGCCGGCGTCTTCATGAACTACACAGGTGTGACCAAACGCATCATATCCTTCTGCGAAAGCATTGTGGGCAATGTGATAGGCGGTATAGGTCATGTCACCGTACTGGTGGCCACCCTGATGGGCGGTCTGTCCGGTTCCAACCTGGCCGACGCCGCCATGGAAGCCAAAATGCTGGTGCCGGAAATGAGAAAGCGCGGCTTCTCCAATGCCTTTGCTTCCGTGCTGGTTGCCACCGCTGCCATTATCACCCCGCTCATTCCGCCGGGGATTGCGATGATCATTTACGGCTCCATAGCCAATGTTTCCATAGGCAAGCTCTTTATTGCCGGCATTGGCCCCGGACTGATGCTGTGCGTCACCCTGATGCTGCTGGTGGGCTTTGTCTCCTACAAGCGCGGCTACCGCAATACCACCCGTGTGGACACTTCTCCCAAGCGCATCTGGCAGACCTTCAAGGGGGCCTTCCTGCCGCTGTGCCTGCCCATCATTATCATAGGCGGTATCCGCATAGGTGCCTTCACTCCTACTGAAGCCGGCGCCGTGGCCATTGTCTACTCCCTGATGCTGGGCATAGTCTACAGGGAGATGAAACTGCGCGACATCATCACCGGCATGAAGGAAACAGTGCTGACTTCAGCCTCCATCATGCTGATCATCGGTGCCGCCTCCGCCTTTGCCTGGGTGCTGACCCGCGAGCGCGTGCCGCAGTTCTTCACCGAGCTCTTCATCGATCAGCTCAACAGCGCCGTGCTCTTCCTGCTGTGCGTCAACCTGTTCCTGCTCATAGTGGGCATGTTTATTGAAGGCAACGCCGCCATGATCATTCTGGTGCCGCTGCTCGCCCCGGTTGCCCGTCACTTCGGCATAGACGAGATCCACTTTGCCATAGTGGTGATCTTCAACTTTGCCATAGGTGCCCTCTCCCCGCCCATGGGCACGCTGATGTTTGTGACCTGCTCAGTCACCAAATGTCCTATGAGCACCTTTATACGGGAAGCTGTGCCCTTCTACATCCTGCTGGTGATCTGCCTGCTCCTGCTGACCTTTGTACCGGCTTTCAGTACCGGTCTGGTGAACCTGATCTACTAAATTGAAGAGGAAATCATGAAGACTGTAATCATTCCCAAGCCTGGTACCGTTGAAATTGTTGAAACGCCCATGCCTGTGCCCCGTAAGGGAGAAGCTCTGCTCAAGGTGCTGTGCGGCGGCATCTGCGGCTCAGATCTGGGCACTTACCGCGGTACTTTTGCCTATGCCTCCTATCCGCGCATCCCGGGACATGAGTTTTCAGCCGAGGTGGTAGAGGTCAACGGCGACGCTCCGCATCTCCATCCGGGCCAGGTGGTCACCGCCAACCCCTACTTCAACTGCTGCAGCTGCTACTCCTGCAGCCGCGGACTGGTCAACTGCTGCGAGCACAATGAGACCCTGGGCGCCCAGCGTGACGGTGCCTTCAGCGAATATGTAACCATGCCCGTGGAGCGCATATATGATGGTAAGGGACTGGAGCCTGAGGTACTGGCCGCCATTGAGCCTTTCTGCATCTCCTATCACGGAGCCGTCACCCGCGGCAAAGTGAAGAAAGGAGATAAGGTGCTGGTCATAGGCTCAGGCACCATAGGCGTACTGGCAGCCATAGCCGCCCAAAGTCAGGGCGCTGAAGTCTACATCTCAGACGTGGCGGAAAAGAAAATGAATTATGCCGTGGAGACCTTTGGCCTGGCCGGCGGCATCTTCAATGACGGTACGCCAAACTTCATTCAAAAGTGCTTTGAGATCACCGGCGGACACGGCTTTGATGTGACCATTGAGGCAGTGGGCCTGCCCTCCACCTTTCAGGCGGCCATAGATGCTGCCGCCTTTGGGGCCAATGTGGTGCTGATAGGCGTGGGCAGGAAGAACCTGGACTTCAACTTCACCCTGCTGCAGAAGAAGGAACTCAATGTATTCGGCTCGCGCAATGCCTTAAAGCAGGACTTCCTCAATCTGATCGATCTGGTCTCACAGGGCGGGGTGGATCTGAGGAAGGTGATCACCAACACCTATGCCCTGGCTGAGGCTCCCCGGGCTTTTGCCGATTTTGCCACCCACGGGGCAGACATGCTCAAGGTGGAGATCGATTTCAGGCAGTAAATTTCCCCCAAAAAGACCGCTCAAGGGGCCGGCAACGGCCCCTTTTTCCCGCAGAATACTCACAAAAACCTGCAAACCTCATCCAAGATCCGACCCAAAGAGGCCGGATCTTCTTTTTTTGTCAGATCAGGTCCGCCGCAGCAGATACAAAGCCAGCACCATAAAGAGCAGCGACGGCAGCAGGGCTCCGGCCAGCGGCGGCAGACCGTAGACCAGGGCAAAAGGCGCGCCGAACTGATTGGCCACATAGTAACCAAAGCCCAGGATAAAGCCGGCCACAATACGCGCGCCCATGGTCATGCTGCGCAGCGGCCCGAACACGGTGGAGGCGGCCAGCAGCAGCATTACCACGGTGGTCAGCGGCGAGAGGAGCTTGGTATACAGCTCCAGCCGATACTTGTCGCTGTCCTGGCCGTTGAGCTCCAGATAGGTGACATAATCGATCAGGCTGCCTATGGTGAGGCTGCGCCCGCGCTGTCCCAGCACCTGCACGCGGTCGGGGTTGAGGTTGAGCTCCCAGTTTTCACTGTCAAACTGCTCGGTGACCACCCGTCCGCTCTCAGCAAAGGTAATGCGGACTACATCCTGCATCTGCCAGGCCTGATCCACATAAGTGCCTTTCTGGGCCTTGCTGATGGACCTGAGGTTATCACCGGCAAAGTCATAACGCACTATATCCATCAGCGAGCTGTCCGACATGGTGTAGCGTACGCCTATAAAGGAGCTGCCCTCCCGCAGCCACAGACCGTCATAGGTAATGGAAATGCTGCCGTTGGAGGCGTAAAGATTGTACTGATTGGCCGCATAGCGGTCCACACGCGGCACCACCAGCTCGCCGGCGGCAAAGATGAGCAGAATAAGCGGAAACAGCATCTTCAGGGCACTGAGCACTATGCCTGTGCGCGAAATGCCTACGGACTGTATGATGATCAGCTCGGAGTTGCGGGCCATCAGTCCCAGGCCGATCACGCCGCCCATCAGCACGGCTATGGGAAAATACAGCACCAATATGCCCGGCAGCTGCAGGGCCAGGTAACCGATCAGAAAGGTAAATCCTATGCGGCCGCGGCCTATATAGCGCATCTGATCGATAAAGGTGATAAGTCCTACCAGGATCAGCAGGAAGACCATGACCATTAGCACGCACAGCAATACCTGCCGGCCTACATGTTTATCTATGATTTTCATTTATCTTCCCTCTCCTTGTGATCCTGCACCTGACCGCCTCTGCTGATACTGCGTCCCGACAGCAGCCGGCTTAAAGTGCTGCGGGGCAGATTAAGCGGCAGCACCACCAGCAGCAAAAACAGCAGCGGCACCAGATACAGCCCGGGATAGAGCGGGAACTGCCCGTGATTGACCAGATTGCGCACCGACAGCAGAAACATGTAATAGGAAGCAAAGATCAGCAGTGCCGGCATCAGCTTGGCAAAACGGCCCTGACGCGGATTGACCATGGACAGAGGTACGGCCACCATGGCCAGCACCAGGACGGCAAAGATTGAGGAGATACGCCACTGCGCCTCCACCTGATGTTCCACCACATCAGAGGCCAGCAGCTCGGAAGTGGACAGCGATCCCTTGTCATCATCCTCGGTTATCTTCTCTTCACTGCCGGCTACCGGGGATTTGAACTCGGCAAAATCCAGCCGGCGGAAGGAGCCCTGCTGCAGATTGCCCTCATAGCGCTGCCCGGAAAAAAGATACAGCCAGCGGATCCCATCGTCGTCAGTCTGCAGATAACCGCTGCTGGCAGTGGTCACCGCTCCCTCCTGCTTATTGAAGGGCTGTTCCATCACATAAATATGATCAACCGATCTGTCCCCGTTTTCATCGCTCACCTCCTCTATGTAGACGGTAAAGCGCTCCCCCAGGCTGACAAAACGCCCGCTTTCTATAGGCAGAAACTGCGGATTGTTCCTGGCTGTGACCTTGAGGGCATTGCGGGTGCGCGCCGATTCCGGCACCAGCCAGATACTGTTTACCGCCACCAGCACGGCGGTAAAGGCCGCCAGGCATAAGGTGATCTTCATGACCACGGCCGGAGAAAAGCCCACCGAGCGCAGTACCACCATTTCACTGTCGGAGCAGATGCGCCCCAAGGTAAGCAGTACTGCCAGAAACAAGGTCAGCGGCAGCATGATCATGGCAATTTCCGGTACGGCACAGAAGGCCAGCGAGGAGATCAGCTCCACCGGTATGGAGCCGGCCGCAGCGCGGCCGATGAGCGTAATCAGGCTCTGACACAAAAAGATAATAAGCAGGACAGCGAAAATCACCAGCTGCGTTTTGAAGATCTCTTTGAAAATATATTTTGAAAAAATCACTTCCTTTTACCTCAGGATGTGCAGAGCCTGCACCCAGGCGCGCAGCATGGCCGCCGGAGCCCGGGGCGGGATAAATGGAGCCCTGACCACAAAATGCTGCAGTTCATCATGCGCCGCAAACAGCTGTTCGGCCTGCAGCCGGCTTAATACTGCCGCACTGCCCTGATCCAGCAGCGGCAGCTCCTCCAGCCGGCACCCCGCCTTATATTTTAACAGCTCAAGCAGCAGTTCCCTTAGGATCATCACCTGCCCTTCCGGACCCAGCTTCTGCAGTTCGCCTATGAGCACGCTGTCGCGGCCGCTTTGCACCGCCTGCACCAGCAGGCTGATAATACGCACAGCCTGCTCATCTATGCCTGAGCGCAGCAGCTGCAGTGCTCCCGGAGGGGCATTGCGGCTTAAGGCCAGGGCAGTAAGTGCCCGGCGGTCGGTGAAACCCTCCTCCTGCAGAAAAGCAAGTCCCTCCTGCAGCGATGGATCCCGCAGCACTATTTTATAAGCCCGCGAGCGTATGGTGGGCAGCAGCGCCTCCAGGCTTTGGGAGACCACGATCATCAGCGTCTGCCGGGGCGGCTCTTCAAAACTCTTTAAAATGGCATTGGCCGAGCCCTCGGACATGGTGTGGGCATCATTGATGATCGCCACCTTGCCCTGCGGCAGGGCATTGGACAGCTGCAGCCAGTCGATCAGCCGGCGCATGGTGTCAATGCGCACGCTGCGCCTGCCGCCGCGGGCAGCAGCCCCGCCGTCGGGGCCGTCCGCAGTCACCAAAGCGGGATCATTGGTCAAATCCAGCCCTGCGGCAGCTTCTTCAGTCAGACTGGCCCGCGCGATGAGGAAATCAGGATGAGTGGCTGCCGCAAAAAGCTGACAGGAGTGACACTGCCCGCAGGGCTGGCCGGCGTAATGATGTTCACACAAATAAAAGCGGGCACATTCCAAAGCCAGATCCAAAGCTCCGGCTTCACTGCGCCCGGCTATGATCACCGAGCCCGGCAGCCGCTGCTGCAGACAGGCCTGGGAGAAATCGGCAAAACAGCTCTGCAGCCACGGCATCAGCATACAGCATACCCCCGCTCAACCAATAGCCGGTCCACCTGCGCCTGCGCCTGAGCCAGCACTTCCTGTTCGCTTTGTGTGCCGTCTATGATCACGGCATAGGGCAGAGCGGCAGCCGCTTCATGATAGGCAGCGCAGACCCGCTCAAAAAAGGAGATCTCCTCCTGCTCAAAACGATCCGTGCCGCCGCGCCGCCGCGCCCGCTGCAGACCCAGCTGTGCCGGCACTTCAATCAGCAGCGTCAGATCAGGGACAAAGGAGCCGAGCACGGCCTGTCTGATGCGCAAAATCAGCTCCCGGTCCAGGCCGCGCCCGCCGCCCTGATAAGCGTATGAGGAAAGATCGTGTCTGTCGCACAGCACTATGCTGCCGCGCTTTAAGGCCGGCAGGATCTGCTGCTGCACCAGCTGCGCCCGGGCGGCATACATCAGCAGCAGTTCCGCCATGGGACAAATCTCCTCGCTGCGATCCGGATTTTTCAGCACGCTGCGGATCTCCTCGCCCAAAGTGGTACCGCCTGGTTCCCGCAGACACAGCACGCTGCAGCCGCGGGAGCGCAGCCCGGCGGCCAGATTATTGAGCAGCGTGGTCTTGCCGGCGCCTTCACTGCCTTCGAATGTGATAAATAAGCCTTTTTTCTCCATCTTCAACCCTCTTTGGCCTGGGTTTAGTTTTTGTTTTCAGCCGCGGCGTCTTTGGCAGCTTTGGCGGCTGCAGCCTTTTCTGCCTTGTAGGTGCGCACGCTCTTTTTGTAGGCGGCTACATTGCGGTTGTGTTCCCTGAGGGTGGCTGCAAAATTATGGCCGTCGGCAGGGTCAAAACTGCGGGCTACGAAATACAGGGCATCGGTGTCCGCAGGATGCAGCACCGCCCGCACTGCCGCGGCACTGGGCATGGCTATGGGCGTAGGCGGCAGGCCGTCCCTGGTATAGGTATTGTAAGGCGTATCCTGCCGCAGCTGTTTTGCCGTCAGCGGACCGCGGAAGTCAGGCCCCACGCCGTACATCACCGCCGCATCAGTCTGCAGCTTCATGCCCCTTTGGAGGCGATTGAAAAATACTCCGGCTATCTGCGGCATTTCCCGCTCCAGGGAGCTTTCCTTTTCCACTATGGAGGCCATGATCAATACCTCATAGGGGCTGCCCAAAGTCATGGTTTCCGCAGCCTGCGGGTACTGCTGCCGCAGCAGCTGCAGCATGGAGCGCATGGAGCGCTGCAGCAGGGCCCGGGCGCTGTCATCCTTAAAATAAGGATAGGTGGCCGGCAGCAGCAGGCCCTCCAGGCTGTCGCGGGTCCCGCCCAGAAACTCCAGATCAGCTTCGCTTAAGGTCTCCTGCATAAATTTTGCGGGCTCGGCAAAGCAGGAGGCGGCATCATAGGTGAGATCTGGGGCTGCCGACAGGCGTTTTGCAAACTGCAGGGCATTCATGCCCTCGATCAGCGCCACGCTCAGAGCCTCAGGCTCCAGAATATCTCCATGCTGCATCCGCTGCAGGATTTCCCTCAGCGTCAGCGTACCGTCCACGGCATAGGAGCCTTTTTGAATCAGCGACAGCTCCGCGCTGTGCAGCTTGACATAAATCCACACTGCCGCCTGCTGAAAATCACCGGCGGTCAAATCGGCAATCACCTCTCCGACCCGCACGCCCTGGCGCAGCTCATAAGGCTCATCCCGGGCCGCCGGGACATAATCGCCCAGCTGCTGTACCTGCCTGTACAGGCTGTATGCCGCCCCGCCGGCCACAACTGCTGCGATCAGTACTGCCGCCAGCAGGCATCTTAACCACAGGCGGCCTTTTGGGGGGGCACTTGATGCGGCTTCCTTAGTGTCTGCACTGTGCTGCTGGTCTCTTAAATCTGCCGGGCGCGGCTCCGGCTGCTGAGGCTCTTTCATGTCAATACCTGTCTCTGCCAAAAACCCTGAGTGCCGCCGGCACCGGGACAGAGCTCACAGGGCTCCCCCAGGCGGCGGAACTTCATTATATATGGGTCAACTGCAATTGCGAAAACTCACGGTGCAGACTGCCCTGCCGACCGGCCCTGCAAGTGACAGCCCCCGGCAAAAAATGTAGAATTGTCCCTGATTTTTTCGAGGATACCGCAGTTTTGCAAGGCGGGCCAATTTACTGGACTTACATCATCATGGACATGGAAAAAACCTATCAGCCGGAAAAATTTGAGAAAGATATATACCAAAAGTGGGAACAACAGGGCTACTTCAAGCCAGGCCGTGACAAAACTGCCCCTGCCTATTCAATCGCCCTGCCGCCGCCCAATGTTACCGGCTCGCTGCACATGGGTCATGCCTTTCAGCAGACCATCATGGATGCCTTAATCCGCTATCACCGCATGAACGGGGACAATACCCTGTGGCAGTGCGGTACCGATCACGCCGGCATTGCCACACAGATGGTGGTGGAACGCAAGCTGGCAGCTGAAGAAAAACTGACCCGCCACGATCTCGGCCGTGAGGAATTCATCAACCGCGTCTGGAAGTGGAAGGAAGAATCCGGTGGCACTATTACCAAGCAGATGCGCCGGCTGGGTGACTCCGTGGACTGGACGCGCGAGCGCTTCACCATGGATGCCGGTCTGTCCCGGGCTGTAACCGAGGTTTTCGTCCGCCTGTTTGATGAGGACTTAATCTACCGCGGCAAGCGTCTGGTCAACTGGGATCCCAAGCTGCGCACTGCCATTTCCGATCTCGAGGTGGAAAACCGCGAGGTCAAGGGCTCCATGTGGTATATACGCTACAAGCTGGCCGACGGCCTGAAGACTGCCGAAGGCCGCGATTACCTGCTGGTAGCCACCACCCGTCCGGAAACCCTGCTGGGTGATACGGCCGTAGCCGTCAACCCGGCCGATGAGCGCTATAAGGATCTGGTAGGCAAAGATCTGATCCTGCCTCTGGTCGGCCGCCGCATTCCGGTGGTGGCTGATATGCATGCCGACATGACCACCGGCACCGGCTGCGTGAAGATCACCCCGGCCCACGACTTCAACGACTATCAGGTGGGCAAGAGACAGCAGCTGTGCATGGTCAATATCATGACCGAGGATGCCCATATACGTGAGGAAGCCGAGGTCTTTGACACCAACGGCATCCCCAGCACTGCCGTGTCCTCCTATATTCCCGAGGCCTACCGCGGCATGGAGCGCTTTGCCGCCCGCGCCAAGATAGTGGAAGATCTGCAGGCTCAGGATCTGCTGGAAAAGATCGAGGATCATACCCTGGCCCAGCCTTTTGGTGATCGCGGCGGCGTGCCCATTGAGCCCATGCTGACCGATCAGTGGTATGTCCGGGCCTCAGTACTGGGCAAGCCGGCCATTGAAGCCGTGGAAGACGGCCGCATTAAATTTGTCCCGGCCCAGTATGCCAATATGTACTTTTCCTGGATGCGCGATCTGCAGGACTGGTGCATATCCCGTCAGCTGTGGTGGGGTCACCGCATTCCGGCCTGGTACGATGAGGATGGCAAGGTTTATGTAGCCCATGATGAGGCTGAGGTACGCCGCAAATATCAGCTGGGCGATGAGGTCAAGCTCACCCAGGATCCTGATGTGCTCGACACCTGGTTCTCCTCTGCCTTATGGACTTTCTCCACCCTGGGCTGGCCTGAAGAGACCGAAGAGCTGCAGCTCTTCCACCCTACTTCAGTGCTGGTCACCGGCTTTGACATCATCTTCTTCTGGGTTGCCCGCATGATCATGATGACCATGCACTTCATGAAGGACAAGGACGGCAATCCGCAGGTACCCTTCAAGACTGTTTACGTCACCGGCCTCATCCGCGATGAGGAAGGCCAGAAGATGTCCAAGTCCAAGGGCAATGTGCTCGATCCTCTGGATATGATCGACGGCATAGACATAGACAGTCTGGTGCACAAGCGTACCGCCAACATGATGCAGCCGCAGAAGGCCCTGCAGATTGAAAAGCGCACCCGCAAGCAGTTCCCCGAGGGCATAGCCCCGCACGGCACCGATGCCCTGCGCTTTACCCTCTGCGCCCTGGCCTCCAACGGCCGCGACATCAACTGGGATATGAAGCGCCTGGACGGCTACCGCAACTTCTGCAACAAGCTGTGGAATGCCACCCGCTTCCTGTCCATGAAGATGGGTCTGGGCGTTAAGCACTATGAGGTACCCCGCGCCGAAGAGCTGGGGCTGATCGACCGCTTCATCCGCTCCAAGCTCCACAAGGCCATCATGCAGGTGCGCCAGGCCATAGACAATTACCGCTTTGACCATGCCGCCAATGCGCTTTATGAGTTCATCTGGGATGAGTACTGCTCCTGGTACATAGAGTTCTCCAAGGCCGTACTCGATCACAAGGACAGCTCTGATCACAGCCGCACCGTCACCGCCGCCAACCTCACCGACGTGCTGGAAACTTTTGCCCGTCTGGCCCATCCGGTAATGCCCTTCATTACCGAGGTGATCTGGCAGCTGGCCGCCCCCTGCATCGGCCGCGGCAGCAGCGATGCCACCATCATGCTGGCCCCTTATCCCAAGGCAGAAGACTTTGCCGAAGATCAGGAAGCAGAAGAGCAGGTAGCCCTGATCCGCGAGCTGTGCACCACCGTGCGTAATCTGCGCGCCGAAATGAAGGTCAATCCCACAGCCAAACTGGAAATCATGGTACGAGGTGCCGATGCCGCCCAGGAGCAGATCCTCAGGGACAACTTCTATCTCTATGAGACCCTGGCCGCCGTATCCAAAATCACCTTTGTCAAGGCCGGTGAGCAGACCGTGCCCTGCGCTTCCAAGCCTTTTGGTACCTGTGAGGTGCTGATCCCGATGAAGGATCTCATCAACCGCGAAGATGAGCTCAAGCGCCTGCAGCAGCTGGCCCAGAAGCTGGAAGGCATGATCAAAGGCGGTGAAGCCAGACTGGCCAATGAAGCCTTTATCTCCAAGGCTCCGGCCAACATCATCGAGGGTGCCAGATCCCAGCTGGAGCTCAACCGCACTCAGCTGAGCAAAGTGCGCGCCCAGATAGCCGAGCTGGAGGCTCTGTAATCAGAGCAGGCTGATTTAACTTAAGGCAGAAGGCAGCGCCCTGTCCGGCGCTGTCTTAATGCCGCCGGAAATCCGGACATTGAAAAAGGCAGGAAATGATCCTGCTTTTTTTCGTGGTGTGCCCTGCAGGGGCATGATCTAACTGGTGAAAGTCCCCGGCGGCGCTGCTTTATGCTCTTGAGCTTTGGGGATGCGTTTTGCCTGCACCCGGCGGATCATATTTGCAACGTCCTCAGAGGTATTTACAGCAGTGATTTTCACCTCAGGGCGGGCCTGGGCATACACTCTGAAAATTTCGTCGGCAAAGGCCTGTCCTATCCAGTCAATACCGGCAAAGTCCAGCACAATCTCCCGGAAATTTTCCAGGCGCGCTACAAGGCGTTTGCCCTGTGAGCGTGACACCAGCCCCTCATCGCGACAGCGCAGCATCCTGACTGGGATCAGCGTTTTACAAAAGCCTGCATCGGGGGAGCAGTAGCAGTCATACACTTCCTTCATCGTTCTGGGGGTGTCATGGCTTATCAGCATACAAACCACTGTCCCCCTCCCCCTGCGGCTGATTACACCAGGCTCAACCCACAGCAGCAGATCCACAGGATCAGCCATTGAGGGCGAAAAAACCAGCTCACCGGAGAAGATGGCAAATTTGTCGCAGGCTTTGCTGACAAAGAAAATACCCTCGCCGCTGTGTGCTGCAGGATCTGAGGTGAGCTTGCCTTTAGACAGTTCCAGCACCGCCTGATGTTCATTCGCAAGACCAAAGTCGCCCTTGATTTTCCTGAAAATGCCAACCCCGTCATCCTGAATAGTGAGCACTGTGTATAAGGCGTTGATTTCCAGATGCAGCCTGATGGTTTCTGCAGCCGAGTGACTTAAGGCATTGTTGAAGATTTCGGCAAAAGCAGTCTCCACAATCCCCTGCGCATGGGCAGGCAGATTAATCAGCGGCGCCAAATCCTGAAGCCAGACAGCAAATTCGTCCAGCAGAGCCTTTTGGGGAGCATAAGCAAAAGACCTGCTTACCTGAGGGCTGAGCTTATAGCAAACCCTGTTCCCGGTTTTGACTGCGGTAAGTTCTCCGTTTTTTACCAACACCCCCAAATGCTTTCTGATCGTGCTCACACTCAGCCCGAGTTCCTGCACAGTATACGCATGGATCTGCCTGCAGGTCTGCTGACTGCAGCCGGCAAAAGTCTTGATGATGGCCTGCCATACAGTCCTGCTGTGCTCTGTGCTTTTCCCTTTAATTACTTCCCCCCGCCCCCGGTGATTCATTGATCTGCGCTTCTATTTCAGCATTTAGTGCCGATAAGACGAAAAAAGGCAGGAAATGCTCCTGCCCTTTTGTCTTTCAGCCCTGGATGGCTGTTTACAGCTGTCTGTTTATTACACAGCAGCCAAAGCCAGTTCCAGGTCGGCTATGATGTCTTCAATATTCTCCAGACCCACAGACAGACGGATCAGGCCCGGGGTGATGCCGCACTCCACCAGCTGCTCATCGGTGAGCTGACGGTGAGTGGAGCTGGCCGGATGCAGTACGCAGGAGCGGATATCAGCCACATGCACCTGCAGGGAGATCAGCTTGAGGCTGTCGATGAAGCGGACACCGGCTTCACGGCCGCCCTTGACCTCAAAGGACACTACACCGCTGGCGCCCTTAGGCAGATACTTCTGAGCCAGCTCATAGTTGGCAGAGCCCGGCAGGCCGGGATAACGCACAGCGCTGACCTTGGGATGGGTGGAGAGGAACTGGGCGGCCTTCAGGGCATTTTCACAGTGCTTGGCCATGCGCAGCGGCAGGGTCTCCAGACCAAGGTTGATGTAGAAGGCACCCTGGGCAGTCTGGCAGCAGCCCAGATCGCGCATCAGCTGCACTCTGGCCTTGACTATGTAGGCAGCCTTGCCAAAGGCCTGAGTGTAAATCAGGCCGTGGTAGGAATTGTCAGGCTCGACAAATTCCGGGAATTTGGGGCTGGCAGCCCAGTCAAAGTTGCCGCTGTCCACGATCACGCCGCCTACCTGCAGGGCATGGCCGTCCAGGTACTTGGTGGTGGAGTGGATGACTATGTCGGCACCATGCTCAAAGGGACGGCACAGCACAGGAGTGGCAAAGGTGTTGTCCACAATCAGCGGGATCTGTGCCTCATGGGCTATACGGGCAAAGCGCTCAATATCGAGCACATTCATGGAAGGATTGGCTATGGTCTCACCAAACACAGCCTTGGTGTTGGGTCTGATCTGAGCTTTGATTTCCTCATCGGAGCAGCTCTCCTCCACGAAGGTCACCTCAATGCCGAAACGCTTTAAGGTCACGGCAAACAAATTGAAGGTACCGCCGTAAATATTGCTGGCGGACAGCACATGATCACCGGCCTTGGCCAAAGTCAGCAGGGAAATCAGGCTGGCAGCCTGGCCTGATGAAGTGCACATGGCGCCTACACCGCCCTCGAGTGCTGCGATTTTCTGCTCCACATGATCAACCGTAGGATTGCCCAGACGGGAATAGAAAAATCCGCTGGCCTCAAGATCGAAAAGTTTGGCTACTTCAGCGGTGGAATCATATTTAAAGGTAGTGCTCTGCACGATGGGCATGACGCGGGGCTCTCCGTTCTGAGGAGTGTAACCGGCGTGCAGGCATAAAGATTCTAATTCCATGATTGATTCCTTTGTTGTTGGTAATGAAGCTTTTATCTCAAACAGCGTCCGCGTACAGCCATCATCGGCTTCGGGAAGTACGGCAGTTCCTGCCCCGGCGGTAATATTCTCCCCGGCCGGCAGAAGATCCGGGCTTTGGGAAGGCCCGGGCGCTGCAAAAGCTCAATAATCATAAAGCACACAGCCCGGCGTCTCAATGCCCGCCCGGATTTGGTGCACTATTTTGCTGCACCCCCCTGTTCTTATTGCATTTTTGTAGTGCACCCCCCGTACTTTGTCGTAAATTGCCTATGTTTGTGCAAAATTGTTTGCAGCAGATCGCAAAAGGCATACAATTTTTCCATTGCTCAACATAAATTAGTGGAGATTAACATGTCATCTTTTAAGAAGCTGCAAATAGCTGCAGGTGCTGTGCTGACCGGCATCTGCGCCTTTTCCCTGAACGCTCAGGCGGCAGACAATGTGCTGCGGGTAGGTGCCGAGCCTGCCTATGCTCCCTTTGAGTTCATGGATGAGACCACCAAGGAACTGACCGGTTTTGACATTGAACTCATCGATGCCATAGCCAAAGCCGAGGGCTGGGAAATTGAAGTTTCCACCATGCCCTTTGATGCGCTGATTCCGGCCCTGTTCACCAACAACATAGACGTGGCGCTCTCGGCCATTACCATTACCGAGGAAAGAAAGAAGCGTGTGGCTTTTTCAGATCCTTACTATGATTCCGGCCTGACCATCCTCATCCGCGAGGAAAGCCGGGATGACATCAAGTCCGTAGACGATCTGAAAAATCAGAAGATCTGCGTACAGATTGGCACCACCGGTGCCCTCTATGCTGCAGACATTGAAGGTGCCCAGGTCACCAACTTCAACTCCGCCCCTGAATCCTATCTGGAGCTGAAGGCCGGCGGCTGCGTAGCCGCCATCAATGACCGCCCGGTCAATGACTACTATCTGGCCACCGGTCAGGCCCAGGGCATTATCTCCCTGCCCGGCACCCTGTCGGCTGAAAGCTACGGTATTGCCATCAACAAGAACAATGATGCCGTCATCGAGCTGGTCAATTCCGGCTTTGCCAAAATCAAGGCCGACGGCACCTACGATGCCATCTATAACAAGTGGTTCGGCGCCAAGGAATAAAATCCTGCTGACCTGACAAACAGCGCCGGGGATTATGCAGCACCTCTCCCCGGCATGCCCTTCCGCCCCGCCTGGCAGTCTTCGGCGGGGCTTTTCTTTGCCTGGTTATCCTCTCCAAAGCTTACCTGCGTCCTACGTCAACCCCAGCCCTGCGGTTTGTGCTGCCTGCATTTTCTGATGCATAATAGATGCCTGTAGTATTAAGACAGACTGCTGCAGCCTCGGTTGCGGGCTCTGCCGTCTGCGGCCGGCGCGGATTTGGTTGTGTAATTTCATGAAACTGTTCACCCCTTTGAGCCTCAGCATTGCCCTGCGCTATGCCCTCACCCGCAAAGCCCATCGTTTTGCCTTTTTCGTGGCCATGCTGTCGGCACTGGGCATAGCCGTAGGCGTCTGCGCGCTCATAACCGTGCTCTCCGTGATGCAGGGACTGCAGGAACGCCTGAAGGATGCCGTGCTGGATACCACCGCTCAGGTGGTGGTACAGATTAAGGACGATCAGGATCTCAGCACACTTACGGCCCTGCCCGGGGTTACCGCCCTGATGCCCTATCTGGAGGGGCGGGTGCTGCTGCAGACCCCGGAGGGCCTGAAGCTGGCGCTGCTGCAGGGCTATGATGCCGGCAGGCTGCAGCTGACGGCTGCCGGAGCAGAGTTTAAAAGCGCCCTGCCGCTGCCGCCGCAGAGCGGCTCCTATGCCGTCTGGGTGCCGCCCATGTTTATGCTGGAAAACGGCCTGCGCCCGGGGGATAAGATCAGATTGATCTCCACCCGCAATGCCCGCTACACCCCGCTGGGCATCACTCCCTCACAGCGCCTGTTTACCATAGCCGGCGGCGCGGACATCACCTGGCGCGGCGGCGCCGATATCATCACCCTCATAGGGTCACTCGATGACGTCAGCCGCCTGCTGCGGGAACGGCAGCAGTATGTGCGGCTGTTTTTAAGCGATCCCTTTTTAATAGACCAAACGGCTGCCGCCTTAACGCAGCAGGGATTTGCTTTTACCGACTGGCGGGCAAGTCAGGGGGATTTCTTTCGGGCAGTGGCTTTGGAGAAGCTGTCCATGCTGGTGATGCTCTGCCTTATCATCCTGGTGGCTTCCTTTAACATTCTGGCGGCCCTGACCATGCTGGTGTCCGCCCGCCTGCGCGAGATTGCCGTCCTGAAAAGTCTGGGCTGCACCTCCAGGCAGATTTTGAGCATTTTCATGCTGCAGGGACTGTTCTGCGCCGGCGCGGGGATCATGACCGGCACGGCGCTGGGTATTCCGCTGACCCTCAATATACAGGGAGTACTGTCCCTGCTGGGCATCAATATAGTAAACGGCTCGCTGCCGGTGGTGATCTCGCCGCTGCAAATAGGCGCCATAGCCCTGTGCTGTCTTTTGTTGGCAGCCCTGTGCTCGCTTTATCCGGCCCTCAAGGCCGCCCGCTGCGATCCGGCCTTACACTTAAGCGAGATCTGAAGAACGAGACCACCACCCAGGTTACAGTGCTGCAGCAGAGCATAAAGCGGCAGCGGAGGCAGAACAGGAACAGCTATGACATATATTCTTGAGGCCAAAAACATAACCCGCACCTTCAGGGAAGGAAGGATAGAAACTGCCGTGCTGCGCGGCCTTAATCTGTCCGTGCCGCAGGGACAGCTGACCGCCGTCATAGGCAAATCAGGCTCAGGCAAAAGCACCCTGCTGCATATTCTGGGCACCCTGGATACCCCTACCTCAGGTGAGCTGTGGTTTCAGGGCAGAAATATCACTGCCTTGAGTGAAAGCGGCAAAGCCAGGCTGCGGGCCCGCAGCCTGGGTTTTGTGTATCAGTTTCACCATCTGCTGCTTGATTTTACGGCTCTGGAAAATGCGGCCATGCCGCTGCTGATCGGCGGCATGCCGCGCTCTGAGGCATTTGAGCGGGCCCGGGAGTACCTCGATAAAGTAGGCTTAGCCGATAAGGCTGACTGCCGCCCCGGCGAGCTCTCCGGCGGTCAGCGGCAGCGCGCCGCCATAGCCCGCGCCCTCTGTCCGCAGCCCGATTTGATTTTGGCAGACGAGCCCACCGGCAATCTGGATGAGGAAAATGCCGCCCAGGTTTTTGCCCTGTTTGAAGATCTGGTGCGCCGGGAACAGCGCTCGGTGGTAATGGTGACCCACGATCTCAGTCTGGCCCGCCGCTGCGATCATATATTCGCCCTGGAAAACGGACGAGGAGAGTTTACATGCTGAAACTGGCCTGGGCCCTGGGGCTGCGCTTCTTTCGAGCCAAGCGCCGGGCGGTGCTGTCGCACTTTATGTCCCGGGCCGCCACGGCCGGCATAGCCGTGGGCGTTTTTGCCCTCATCACCGGGCTGTCGGCCATGAACGGCTTTGAGCGGGAATTAAAACAGCGCGTGCTGGCAGTAGTGCCCTCCGCACAGCTCACCGCCCAGGACGCAGCAGGCTTTGCCAATGCCGGGCAGCTGGCTGCAGATCTTACTGCCCAGCCGGGGATCTCCGCCGCCACACCGGTACTGGAGCTGGAGGCTGTATTTGCCTCCGGTACTGATTTTGTCCCCGGACTGATTTACGGCATAGATCCTGCAGCCCAGGCGGCAGTCAGCAATATAGGGCTGTTTACCGATGTGGCCCCGGATGTACTCGCGCAGGAGCCGGCGGCAGCAGACGCCCCGCTGCCGGTCATCCTCGGTGCCGGTATAGCCCGGCAGCTGCAGGTGGAGCGCGGCAGCACCCTGCGCCTGCTGATCAACCGCAGCGATACCGCCGGAGCTTCCGGCCAGGTACTGTTTAAAAGCCCGCAGAATATTAATCTGCAGGTAGCCGGCATTTTCCGCCTGGGCGGACAGCTGGACAGCACCCTGGCCTTTGCTTACCTGCCGGCGCTGGCTTCTGCCGCCGGCCGAGAAGGCGCCAATCAAATTCAGCTGAGAACAGCCGATCTGCTGCATGCAGGGGAGCAGGCCCGCCAGGCGGCCATGGCCGTACCGCATGAACCGGCTCTGGTGCTCAGCTGGCTGGGCACGCAGGGCAAGCTTTATCACGATATTGAGATGATCCGCGGCCTGATGTATCTGGCCATGATCCTGGTAATGGCCGTAGCCTGCTTTAATATAGTCTCCACCCTGATCACCACGGTAACCGAAAAGCAGAGGGAAATTGCCATTCTGCTGACCATGGGAGCCGGCAGGATGCTGATCATGACGGCCTTCTGCATCATGGGCCTGCTCTCGGGGCTGCGCGGCATAGTACTGGGGCTGATCACCGGCTGCACCACAGCCTGGTTTTTAACTGACATTACCGATCTGATAGAGCAGCTCTTTGGCTTTAAAATACTCAATGAGGAAATCTACTTCATCAGTTTCATTCCCACACAATTGTCCATAAACGATGTCATGCTGGTCTTCGCCTGCGCCCTGCTGATGAGCCTGGCCGCCTCCATATATCCGGCGTTCAGGGCCTCCAGACAGGATCCGGCGTCACAGCTTGGCAGTTGAGAAAATAAGGAGAACATCATGCCTGCAGCTTTAGTAGTTTATGCCGACGGTACTGAAGATCTGGAAGTCACTTCCGTTACCGATGTCTTAACCCGCGGCGACATCAAGGTTACCAAAGCCGCCGTCAGAGCCGACGGGGCCTGTGAGGTCACCCTCTCCCACGGCACCCGCGTGATCTGCGACCAAAACATCAGCGACTGCCGCGGCAGCACCTATGATGTCATAGTAGTGCCCGGCGGTCTGCCAGGCGCCGAGACCTGCGGCTCCTGCCCGGTGCTGCGCGACCTGCTGCTGGAGCAGCATCAGGCCGGCCGGCTGACCGCCGCCATCTGCGCCGCCCCCGGCTTTGTGCTGGCCCGCCACGGCATCATCTCCGACAAGGTGGAGGCCACAGGCTATCCCGGCTGTGCCGACAATATAGTCAAATACAATCCAGCCGGAGTGGTTTTTGATGAGGCTGCCAATGTGATCACCGGCAAGGGTCCGGCTTTTGCCCTGGCTTTCGCCTTTAAGATTCTCGAATGCGTGCAGGGGCCTGAGACTGCCGCCCAGGTCAAAAAGGGCATGC
Organism: uncultured Enterobacterales bacterium; assembly: GCA_964424565.1. Lineage (GTDB taxonomy): Bacteria > Pseudomonadota > Gammaproteobacteria > Enterobacterales > Succinivibrionaceae > Avisuccinivibrio. The sequence goes on along the minus strand of CAYRIZ010000013.1, from coordinate 19,483 downwards.
TCTACACAGACTAAACTCTCTTAAATCTCTGCCCTGCTCTGCCGCCGGCCCGGCGGCAGACTCTCTTAAGAAAGGTGCCGCCGTCAGATCATAAGGTCTAAGACTGCCGGATAGCGGCAAAATGCCACTGGCCCTGTTCATTGCAGGTTAAGGTGCAGTCATGCAGCCCCAGCAGCGTATGACGGTGGCCTACGCTTACTATGATGCTGTCCTGCAGATGGCGGCGCAGCAGTTCATAGGCCAAATTCTCCGCCGGCTCATCCAGGGCCGAGGAGGCCTCATCCAAAAACAGCAGTTTGGGCTTGATGAGCAAAGCCCGGACAAAGGCTACGCGCTGCTGCTCACCCAGGGAGAGAATATGCGACCATATATCCTCTGTATCCAGTTTGGGGATCAGATGGGACAGTCCCAGGGCCGCAAAATACTTCTCCGTCAGGCCGTCATGCTCAGCCGCCTGCGGATAGCCCGCCGCCTGACGCAATGTGCCCTGCGGCAGATAAGGCCGCTGACTTAAAAACAGCACTTCCCCGGACTGCGGCATACTTACCTCTCCTGAAGCATAAGGCCAGATGCCGGCCACCGCCCGGATGAGGGTGGATTTGCCGCAGCCTGAGCGGCCGCGGATCAGCAGAGCCCGGCCCGGCTCCAGCTCCAGTGACAAATGCTCCACCAGCTGCTGCTTCTGCGAGGTGGAGACAGTCAGATCCCGGATCGCAAAATTACTGCCCTCACGGCGCGGCGTAATGCAGACCAAATCCTGTGTTTTGTCCATACCCTCACAAAACAGTGCCAGACGATCCACCACTGCCTTGAGGGAGGCCCATGAATTGAAGTTGGTCACCAGCGTGGACAGAGCATCCTGCACCCGCCCGAAGGCTGAATTGATCTGCATGATGGAGCCCATGGTGATGATTTTGGCAAAGTACAGCGGCGCGGCGATCAGTATGGGAAAAAGAACCGCCGTCTGGGAATAGCCCAGGATTAAAAAGCCCAGCCGCTTCTGGCAGTTAATCAGCTTGATGTAGTTTTTGACCACGGCGGCAAAACGCTCGCGCAGGGTCAAATTTTCCTCATCCTGCCCCTGATAGAGGGCTATGCTTTCGGCATTTTCCCTTACGCGGATCAGCGAGAAACGAAAATCGGCCTCACAGCGCTGCTGCCTGAAATTCAGCTTGACCAGAGGCTTGCCCAGCATAAAGGTCACCACAGTGCCGGCTACGGCATAGATTAAGGCCAGATAGAACAAATAGCCGTCCGGCAGATGTATGACCCAGCCGTTCCAGAGCGTAAAGTCCACAGCCGAGGACAGTCCCCACAGCACTATGGAGAAGGTAATCATCATGGCCAAATCGGTGGCCGTGCCCAGAAAGAGCGATATGGTGGTGGTGACATAGAGACTGAGATCATCGGCAATACGCTGATCGGGGTTGTCGGTGACCTTATCGGTAAGCTGCAGCTTGTAATAGGTGCTGTCCTTAAGCCAGTCCGTCATCACCCTGCCGGTCAGCCAGCGCCGCCAGTTGATGGCCAGGCGCGAGCAGAGATAGCTCTTATAGACCGAGACCAGCACATGTATGGTGGCCAGCACGGCAAAGACCATGATCTGCTGCCCAAAGGCATCCACATCATACTGCTGAATGGTGTCCCAGAAGGATTTATACCAGGTATTGATGGAAGTGGCCACATAGATGGAACCCGCGGTCAGGCCTATGATGATGCCCAGCATAATCCACGAGGGAATGCTGGCCCGGCTGACCCAGAAGGGCTTTAGGATCTTTACAAAGGCCCGGATGGATACGCCCAGGGGCAGGCTGTCAATCCGCCTGCCTTCCATGTCTTCACGCTGCCGGCGTCCGAACAGCCTAAATTTGAATTTCAAGAATTACTCCTCAGATTGATTGGTTGCTGCCCGGCCTCCCGGGTATACAGCCGCGGTCTGTGGTTATGTTGTTATGTGGTGGTTATGCCGGGACCTGCGGCCGCCGCGCAGTTTCCTGCCGCAGGCGGCAACACCTGCAGCAGGATCTGCGGACTTTTACTACAGCAGGCGCTCGAGCACCACCGCCACTCCGTCCTCGTCGCAGGACAGCGTCACAATATCAGCAGCAGCCTTAAGCTCCGCAGTGGCATTGCCCATGGCTACGGCCAGACCTGCCTCATGCAGCATCATGGCATCATTTTCGGCATCGCCAAAAGCCATGGTGGCAGCAGGATCTATCCCCAGCACGGAGCACAGCTGCAGCAGTCCCGAGCCCTTGGTGGATTTGCCGGCAATAAATTCCAGGAAATGAGGATCTGAGCGCATCACGGCCAGACTGCCGGAGATCAGGGGATCGGCTTCCACTTCCGGACGCAGCTCATCCAGCAGCCGGGGATCGCCCACGGCTATGGCCTTGTAGATGGGTTCATCATCGGGAATGGAGGCAAAATCCACCTTAACCCAGGGAGATCTGGAATTGAAGATCTCCTTGGCTGAATAAGGATTGTCATTTTCAATCAGCAGGGCACGATCCTGAGAGTAGGCATGCAGATCCAGTCCGTGGCGGTGAATGATCTCAGCTGCATGTTTGATCAAAGCCCCGGATGCAGTCACAGCCGACAGCTCCCGGCAGTCCCCCAGGGTAAACACTCCCGAACCGTTGTAGCACACGGCATAGGTTTTATTGAGATCAAGTCCTATGGTATCTGCATAACGCACCACGCCTGAGGGGCAGCGTCCGGTTTCAATCACCAGATGCAGTCCCTGCTCCTGCAGAGCCTGCAGCACCCGGCTGGTGCGCTCAGATATGGTTTTGTCGCGGCGCAGCAGCGTACCGTCCATATCGAGGGCAATTAATTTGTATCGATCCCGATCTAAGGGATAGGTGGCAAAATTACAGCACATATGATTATTCCTGTGTTTTCCTCAGCATATTATTTTTTGCCTGCAATTGTAGCAGAGCCGCCGCAGGGATGGGAAAAGACGCCCCCGGGCGGCAGGAAGACCCAGGCGGGATCATGCAGCCGGAGATAAACTGCAGGAGGTTGTGATGGAATAAAGATGATAAAAATGGCAGCGGCAAATATTTCTGAAATCTGCGGCCCTCCGGCAGATATCAAAGCATTACTGCGCTACAATGATCATGTCTATTCTTCTTGCGGTGCTTGGTGAGTGTTATGAAAGCACCGCATCTGCATAATCTGCCCTGAGCGTGCAGGATATGAGATTCCCCCCCCCGCTCACGCAGATGGAATCGCAACATCAGTTAAAGCCGTGCTGATTGAGGTCAGCGGTAACTGACTGACAGAACCCTTCATCCATTAATCAGACCTCTGCCTAAGACCATTTGCGGCAGGATGGTGGTTTGGGGGCCCTGCTTGTGCCTGGTATCACCGTACACATAGAAAGCCACAAATTCAGGGGCACAGCCTTCCATCACCTCGCGCACCTCTTCTATGCTGTCCCCCTCTGCCAGCAGACCTTTGACATCAGGGATCTGCGCACAATATCTGTGGCAGGATACGTCATAAACAATTTCATAGCGGTAGACGAGGGGAATGCCCAGCCTGTACAGCAGCCGCCAGAACGTCCAGCCTATACGGTATTTCATGCTTTTCCCTTATTCAGGTTAATCAGAGCAGAAGAAGCTCTGCTGCTGAGATTGATGGACACTACAAAAAGCAATGGCAGCCACTGCTGACTGCCATAAAACTTTTTTTGCAGAAACCTGCGGTACAGGAACAGGGGACTGCCCCTGCCCTTGCTTTTTATAATCAGGCGCCGGCTTTCTTCAGGGCGGCATTGACGATCTCCACGGCCTCGGTCTCGATCTGCTTTAAGTGATCCGGACCCTTGAAGCTTTCCATGTAGATCTTGTAGATGTTCTCGGTGCCGGACGGACGGGCAGCGAACCAGCCGTTCTCGGTCACTACCTTAAGGCCGCCAATTTCAGCATTGTTGCCCGGAGCGCGGGTCATCTTGGCGGTGATCTTCTCTCCTGCCATCATATCAGCTTCCACGGCTGCCGGATCGAGCTTCTTCAGGGCGGCCTTCTGCTTGGCATTGGCCGGAGCGTCGATACGGTTGTAGGCCGGGGTGCCGTATTTGGCGGTCAGAGCCTGGTAGTGCTCGGAAGGATCCTTGTCGGTGACGGCCAGAATTTCAGCCGAGAGCAGAGCGGCAATGATGCCGTCCTTGTCGGTGGTCCACACGGAGCCGTCCTTCTTCAGGAAGGAGGCGCCGGCGCTTTCCTCACAGCCCCAGGCCAGATCCTGGCTGAACAGACCCGGCACGAACCACTTGAAGCCTACCGGTACTTCATAAGCCTTGCGGCCGAGGCCCTCGGCTACGCGGTTCATCATGGAGGAGGACACCACAGTCTTGCCCACCATGGCCTGAGCCGGCCAGTTCTCGCGGTGAGTATAGATGTAGTTGATGGCAGCCGACAGATAGTGATTGGGATTCATCAGACCGGAGTGGCAGACAATACCGTGACGGTCATAGTCAGGGTCATTGCCAAAGGCAATGTCAAAATCGTCCTTCATGGCGATCAGACCGGCCATGGCATAAGGGCTGGAGCAGTCCATGCGGATCTTGCCGTCCTTATCCAGGCACATGAAGGAGAAGGTGGGATCCACGGCATAGTTAACCACCTTGATGTTCAGCTTGTACTTGTCGGCTATGCGATCCCAGTAATAGAGGCCGGAGCCGCCCAGCGGATCCACACCAATTCTGATGCCGGCCTTGGATATGGCCTCGAGATTGATGATGGAGCCCAGATCGTCCACGTACTCGGCCAGCATGTCATGCTCTTTGACATTGGAGAGCTTTAAGGCCTGATTGTAGGGAACGCGCTTGACGCCCTGCAGATTGTTGCGGATCAGCTCATTGGCTCTGTCCTGCACCCAGGAGGTGATCTCAGTGCCGGCCGGACCGCCGTCGGTGGGATTGTACTTAAAGCCGCCGTCGGTGGGAGGATTGTGGGAAGGAGTGATCACTATGCCGTCGGCCAGACCGCTCTGTCTGCCCTGATTGTAGGTCAAAATAGCGTGGGAGATGGAAGGAGTAGGAGTATAGCCGTGATCCTTTTCAATTCTGACTTCCACTCCGTTGGCGCCCAGTACCTCGATGGCAGTGGCCAGGGCGGCCTCGGACAGGGCATGGGTGTCCATACCGATGAACAGCGGGCCGGTGATGTTCTCACGGCTTCTGTAGTCGGCAATGGCCTGGGAAATGGCTGCAATATGGGTTTCAGTAAAGGAAGAATTAAGGGAAGTGCCGCGGTGACCCGAGGTGCCGAAGGCTACCTTTTCATCAGGATTGTCCACATCGGGTTTGTTGAGATAGTAAGCGGCCATTAAGCGCGGAATATTAACCAAATCCTCTAATCTTGCTTTTTTGCCGGCCCATTCGTGAATTGCCATAGTTTAACCTCAGTCTTCTGTAAAGAAGCGGCCGCTGCCGTTTCTGTTGTCTATCCAAAGCTGTACCAGGCGGACTGCAGGCACTGCAACCCCGCCTTTTTAATGTGAGTTATTGTACTGAAAATGCAGTGCATTGACCCGCAGGGGATCAGACAAGATCTAAAAATCGTGACCTTGAGCATGATACAACAGGTCCTGTGCCAAGGAACCCACCATCATGATGCAGACAACAAAAAAGCACAGCTCGCCTGATGATCTGTGCTTTCTCTCCGGGCTGCCTCAGGAGGCAGCCGCCAAAATCCATAAAAGTAGCTTAGCGGCCATTGACCACTTTCTTCAGCTCGGCACCGGCCGAGAAGGAAGGAGTTCTGGAAGCCGGGATCTGAATTACTTCACCGGTCTTGGGGTTGCGGCCCTCGCGGGAATTGCGCTCGGTTACCTTAAAGGAGCCAAAACCAACCAGCTGTACTCTATCGCCGTCTGCCAGGGCTTCACCAATGCTTTCGAGCATGGCTTCAAGGGCACGACGAGCGCTGGCAGTAGGCAGGCCGGAACGCCTGGCCATCTGCACGACAAGTTCAGACTTATTCATTTTTTACTACCTGCTTTACTTTGTTGTTTTTATAATTCGGCAGGTCCGGCAGGCACAAAAAAAGCCGCCGGGCCCGCAAATTGCTGTAAATTTCATCACAATCCATGTGGATAAGCAAGCGCAAAAGAAAAAAGTCCCTGATTTGCCGGTCGTCTGAGGTCTTCTGCCGGCCAGAAATTCGCCATGGTGAAAAATACGCCATTCGTCCCCGCGCTCCGGCCCGCTGCGCCCGCAAAGCGGCCTTAGGACTTCAGATCTGTTGCCGCAGGGGTCAGAACAGCTGTTTTGCGGTCTTTTTCTGCTCCTGCCGGGCATAAATAAGCCCCGGAGCCCCCGGCATATTGTAAAATTGGCACATATTTTTTTCCTTCATCACTGACCAGGAGCTTTAAGCAAAATGGATTTATCACGTCCAATCAGAAGAGCATTAATTTCAGTATCCGACAAGAGCGGCATTGTGGAATTCGCCCAGGCCCTGCAGCAGCGCGGGGTGGAGATTTTATCCACCGGCGGTACCGCCCGCCTGCTGTCCGAACAGGGAGTGGCCGTCACCGAGGTGTCTGACTACACCAAATTCCCTGAAATGATGGACGGACGTGTCAAAACCCTCCACCCTCTGGTGCACGGCGGTATTCTGGGCCGCCGCGGCATTGACGATGAGGTCATGGCAGAGCACGGCATCTCCCCCATAGATCTGGTGGTGGTCAATCTCTATCCTTTTGCCCAAACCGTAGCCGATCCCGACTGCCCGCTGGACAAGGCTGTGGAGAATATAGACATAGGCGGTCCCACCATGGTGCGCGCTGCAGCCAAGAATCACCGCGATGTGGCCATAGTGGTCAACAGCGCCGACTACGATCGCGTCATAGCCGAAATGGACGCCCATGAAGGCTCCCTGACCCTGGAGACCCGTTTCGATCTGGCCATCAGGGCTTTTGAGCACACTGCCGCCTATGACAGTGCCATAGCCAATTATTTCGGCCTCAAGGCTCCGGATTACGGCATAGACGACGGTGCCGAGCGTGCCTTCCCGCGCACCCTCAACCTGAATTTTGTCAAGCTGCAGAATATGCGCTATGGCGAAAACCCGCATCAGAAGGCCGCTTTCTACCGCGATCTGGAAGATGCCGGCTCCTGCATAGCCACTGCCAAACAGCTGCAGGGCAAGGAACTGTCCTACAACAATATTTCCGACACTGATGCCGCCATAGAGTGCGTACGCGAATTTTCCGAGCCGGCCTGCGTGATAGTCAAGCATGCCAATCCCTGCGGCGCCGCTCTGGCCTCAGATCTGAAAACTGCCTATGAAAAGGCCTTTGCCTGCGACAGCGAAAGCGCCTTCGGCGGCATTATAGTCTTCAACCGCACCCTCGACGGTGAGGCTGCCAAGGCCATTATCGACCGTCAGTTCTGTGAGGTCATAGCCGCTCCGCACATCAGCGAGGAAGCCCGCGCGGAAGTGGCCCGCAAGAAGAATATTCGTCTGCTGGAAATAGGTGATCTGACCGAGCGCCGTCCGCGCCTGGAGCTCAAGAAGGTCAACGGCGGCCTGCTGGTTCAGGAAGCCGACACCGTCTGCGTAGACCGTGATGCCCTCAAGGTAGTGACCGAGCGTGCTCCTACTGAAGCTGAGCTCGATGAGTTGCTCTTTGCCTGGAAGGTATGCAAGTACGCCAAATCCAATGCCATTGTCTACACCAAGGACAAGTGCACTCTGGGCATAGGCTGCGGCCAGACCTCCCGCGTCTTCTCCGCCCGCATTGCCTGCCTGCGCGCTGAAGACGGCAAGTTTGATCTGCACGGTGCAGCCCTGGCCTCCGATGCCTTCTTCCCGTTCCGTGACGGTGTGGATGCCGCCGCAGCCGCCGGCATCAGCTGCATCATTCAGCCAGGCGGTTCCATCCGCGATCCTGAGGTGATTGCCGCCGCCAATGAGCACGGCATTGCCATGGTCTTCACCGGCATGCGTCATTTCCGCCACTAATTCACCTGTCCCGGACCTCAATTAGGCCCGGGATTTTGTATGCAACCCCCAAGGATGCAGGCTCCGCCTTATAAGGGGAGCTGCTTGCAAGGAAGACATCATGAAGATTTTAATTGTCGGCGGCGGCGGGCGTGAACATGCCCTGGCCTTTGCCTGTGCCAAATCCCCGCGTGTGGATATAGTTTATGCAGCCCCGGGCAATCCCGGCACGGCCCGGGCCGCCAAAATGCAGAATGTCCCCATCAGCTCTGATGATCTCGACGGTCTGCTGCAGTTTGCCCAGCAGGAAAAAATTGATCTGACCATTGTCGGCCCCGAGGCGCCGCTGGTGGCCGGTATTGTGGACAAGTTTAAGGCCGCCGGCCTGAAGATTTTCGGACCGTCCGGCCAGGCCGCCCAGCTGGAAGGCTCCAAGTCCTTTGCCAAGGATTTCTTAAAGCGCCATAACATCCCCACCGCCGCCTTTGAAGTGTTCTCCGAGGTGGGCCCGGCTGTGGACTACATCAAGAAGATGGGCGCCCCCATAGTGGTCAAGGCCGACGGTCTGGCCGCCGGCAAGGGCGTGATTGTGGCCATGACCGAAGAAGAAGCCTTAAAGGCCGTGCACGACATGCTCGAGGACAATGCCTTTGGCGATGCCGGTGCCCGGGTGGTGATTGAGGAGTTCATGCAGGGCGAGGAAGCTTCCTTCATAGTGCTGTGTGACAGCATCAATGCCCTGCCGCTGGCCTCCTCTCAGGATCACAAGCGCGTCTTTGATCATGATGAAGGCCCCAATACCGGCGGCATGGGAGCCTACTCCCCGGCTCCGGTGGTCACTGCCGAGGTCTATCAGCGCGTGATGGATGAGATCATCAATCCCACCCTGCAGGGTATGCGGGAGGATGGTCTGCCCTATACCGGTTTCCTCTATGCCGGCCTGATGATAGACAAAAACGGTGCGCCGCGCGTGGTGGAGTTCAACTGCCGCATGGGCGATCCCGAAACTCAGCCGCTGCTGCTGCGCCTGCAGTCAGATCTGCCTGAGCTGTGCCTCAAGGCCTGCACTCCCGGCGGTCTGCAGGGCGAACACTGCGCCTATGATCCGCGCCCGGCTGTAGGCGTGGTACTCGCCGCCCACGGCTATCCCGGATCGGTGCGCAAGGGCGATGCCATCTCCGGACTGGATGCTGATTTTGGTCCTGATGTCATGGTCTTCCAGGCCGGCACCAAACAGCAGGGCAATCAGGTGATCACCTCCGGCGGCCGCGTTCTCTGCGTCACGGCTCTGGGCAGCGATATAGCCGCCGCCAAGGCCAAAGCCTACGAGGCAGTGCAGAAGATCCACTTTGACGGCATGTTCTGCCGCAGCGATATAGCAGACAAGGCGCTGAATCGTCCGCAGTAAGGCGGACATAGAGGGTCTGCCCCGGCGGCAGGCCCTTTTTTTGGCTTTTATTGTTTGTTTTTTATGCTTGGGGGATCTGCAGGAGAGCTGTATGTGGGAAGAATTCATTGACGAGGCCATACTGTTTATCGTGTCCTTCGGGGCCAACCTGCTGGCTTCGGTCTCAGGCGGCGGTGCCGGCTTCGTACAATTTCCGCTGCTCATCATCATGGGTCTGCCTTTTGCCGCCGCTTTGGGCACGCATAAGGTAGCCGTAGTTTTTCTGGGACTGGGCGTGCTGGCCCGCAAACTGGGCACGCACAGCGCCTTTAATTTTGACAAACAGGTAGCCCTGATCATGCTGCTGGTAGGCTGTCCCTGTGTGGCCCTGGGCTCCTTTATCATAGTGCACATGCCGGCGCGGCCGGCGGAAATTGCCCTGGGCTTTATCACCATAGCCAGCGGCATCTACAGCCTGGCCCGCCGGCAGTTCGGCTCCGAGCCCCTGGAGCAGCGCTCACTGGCCCGCAATATTGCCGGCACCCTGGCCATAGCCGCCGTAGGACTGTTTGCCGGCTCACTTTCCTCCGGAGCCGGGCTTTTTGCCACCATGTCCCTGGTGCTGGTCTTCCGCCTGGAGCTCAAAAAGGCCATATTGCACACCATGGTCTTTGTGGGCACGATTTGGAACATAGTGGGCGCCATTACCATAGGATCGGTGACGGCCATTTACTGGCCCTGGGTGCCCGTGCTCATCATTGCCACCTTCAGCGGCTCATTTCTGGGGACCACCCTGCTGATCAAGCTGCCGGTCAAGGTGGTAAAGGTGATCTTCTCCATGGTGGCTATAGGCAGCGGTCTGGCGCTGCTGTGGACTGCAGTTTAATGTCCCCTGCCCCAGGGAGAGGGGGTGCTGCGGCGGGCCACCGGCTTCCCGGACTGGCGCCTGCCCTGCTTTCCCTGTTTGGCCGCAGCGCGGGATTTGTGATTTCCCTCCTGCCGCTCTGCCGGGGTTTTGCGGGGGGCTTTATTTTTATTGGCAGCATGCGGCCGCGACTGCGGCTTTAGGGCATAACGCCTGAAGGAGCACAGCTGCAGCTCATCTTCCTCCAGGGTCAGGCCTATGTTGGAGCAGCCGTCCTTCAAAGAGATCTTCAGCAGCAGCTGCGTCAGCTCCGGCCCGCGCGTGCCCTTGAGCAGCAGCTCCAGCAGGGAAACCTGAAAATTCACTTCCTCATCTACCGGCGGCAACTCGCGCACTTCCTCATCGCTTAAAGCATCAAAGGCAGGATCTTCTTCGGGATTTAAGGTCAGCAGCACGCTGGACAGGCTGGACTTGGAGGCTTTTTCCGCCTCATCACCCTCATGCAGGGTCACGGCCTCAAAGGCAGCCCGCAGGCTGTGGGCTGCGTTGAGGGCGCACAAATCACCTATGCTGATATCTTCTGCCGGCTCGTCCGCAGCGTCGGCAGCCGCAGGGAGCTGCTTGTCCGGCTGCAGGGGAAAGGAGGACAGACAGGCATTAAATTCAGCCGTGAGATCTATGTGATTGAATTTATCCTGATGAAAGTGCCACAGCGCCGTCAGGGCCTGATTGAACAGTCCTATGCCGTGATCCTTTTGATTTAATCTGGCCCATAAAACATAATTGCCAAATTGTCTCTGCGTCAGGCAGAGAGCAAACAGACTCTGCTTCCAGGGGCTTAACTTGCCCAATGTGGGATAGAATTTGTCACCAAACATTTGTCGTTCCAAAATAATGCGCGCAGGCTGCTGGTGGTGCAGCTTTGTTCAGGGCGGTATTTTAGCATGGACACAGCGGCGAACCGGTCAAAAATAACTGCTCAGGACAGGCAGTTAGGTTTAGCTTCCTGCTTGGTAATAAGGTAAGACCTGTATTGGAAATATACGTATAGTAGGAGCCGGAAATTTTTTTGCCAACCACTCTCATTTTCCGGCTGAACAGCTTGATCTATCAATGCTTTTTTGTTTATAGTCTGTTTCGTCAAAACCCGTATAGCCACACTCCTTGGATAGCATTTTTTTAATTTGAAAGGTGGATGAATACATAAAGTATTAATTACTACCAATGTATTCACCTGTGTTTTTAATTGAAAAATTTTATCCGAGCCGGTCCTCAGTAAGAAAAGCTCGATGAAATTTGAAGATTTTATTTCCCAAACCCCTGGTGGAGTCCAGGGAAGATTCCGCCCCCTCTCCAAAAAACACACCCTGGCCATCTGCATTACCTTAGGCCTGGCTGCAGCCGTGTCGGTGATCCTGCCTTCTCAGTCTTCCGATTCTGCAGGAGCTGCCTCCCGATCCGGTCTTACCGCCGAGCACGGAGTCAGCGGCACGCTGAGCATACATGACGGGACCATAGATATTCAGGAGAACACTACCGGAGAGCTCATCACTGCCGCCCAGGTGGAGAGCGCCCCGGTTGTGTCCGCACCGGCCGTCACTGCATCTACTGAGGTCTCCGTCCCGGTACCGGCTGCAGATCAGCAGGCCGCCGCCGAAATCAAGTCCTCAGGCCGCGCTGAGCTCTTAGCCGAAATCAAGGAAGATCTCAAGGAATTGATGAATCCTCAGGCTTCCTTGAGCGACACCCTGGCTGCAAGACAGGTGCCGGTAGTGGAAAGTGCTGTCGATCGCAATGTGGTGGAAACAGTCAAGCCCGAGAATCTCGACAATTACGACGATCAGCTGACCGAGCAGGAATTGGCCGATGCCGACAACAGCATCAAAAAGGAAATCAGTACCCTGGCCCGCAGTGAAGGCGCCGAAAGCACTGCCAAATGGTATGTGGAGACTGTAGTCCGCGGCGACAGCCTGTACTCCATTTTCCTGGATTTGAATCTTTCCTATGCCGCCATGCAGGCCATCACCACCTCTCCTGAGGCCGGACAGCACAAAGTAACCTCCCTGCGGCCGGGCAATGCCCTGTCCTTCCTGATAGATGAAGACAATCAGCTGATGGCTTTTGTCAAACCGCTCAACGATCAGGAGCAGCTGCGCTTCTTCCGCGAGGACACAGACAAACTGGCCTTTACCGCCGTACGTGAACCGCTGGGACAGCATCTGCAGCAGCCTGGCGCGGTCAGCGCAGCCATGCAGGAAGTGCTGGGCAGCGCTACCGCCTCCACCGCCCTGAAAAAGCAGCCTGAGAGCAAAACTGCCGATCCAGCTACCGAAATCAAAAAGGACATCCCGCTGTCTGAAAGACGCGGCCGCCTGGTGGTGGTCAACATAGAAAAAGGCCAGGCTTTCTCCACTGCCGCCCTGGCCTCAGGCATGACCTATCAGGAAATAGATCAAATCCTGAAACTGTTTAAGGGCAGAATACAGTTTACCCGTCATATTCAGCCAGGCGACAGCATGCGCGTGCTCTTCTCCGAGAGCAATGGCAAGGGCAGCATCAATGCCGTGGAGTTTAATTTAAAGCGCCTGGGCAAGGTAGCCGCCTACCGCAATATGGCCGACAACAAATTCTATGACGAGAACGGCTACAATTCCTCCACCGGAACTTTCCGCCGCTTACCACTGGACGGCAAGGTCAGGATCACTTCCAACTTCAATCCCAACCGCCGCCATCCGGTTACCGGCAAAGTCAGACCGCACAATGGCACTGATTTTGGCGTCAAAATAGGCACTCCGGTGAAGACGGTGGCTGACGGCGTGGTGAGCAAGGCCGGCTTCTCCAAGTCAGCCGGCTACTACATAGTGATCAATCACCCCGGCTCCTACTCCTCGGTTTACATGCATCTCTCCAAGCTTCATGTCAAACAGGGACAGCGCGTCAAAATAGGTGAGCTGATCGCCAGATCGGGCAACACCGGACTGTCCACCGGTCCGCATCTGCACTTTGAGCTGCACCGCAACGGCAAACCGGTCAATGCCATGCGCGTCAATCTGCCGGTCAATGACGATTCCACCGTGTCCCAGAAGCAGCGCCAGCGCTTTGCCAACAGTGTGGAGCTCTACAAAAAGGAACTCTATCAGGACAGCCTGATAGCCAAACTCTAAGGCAGATAAGCCTTCCTCTTACGGCCCCGCTCCCCGCGGGGCTATGTATATACAAACTGCCTTATATCCCGATAAACCGACAAATTTCAAATCTTTGACAAAGCTTACAGCATAAAAATTCCGCCTGCGTTACATTCAGATAAAAACTACCACAGGAGATTGTCAGCCATGCCTACCGATAATTTACAGGGTTTTAATACCACACTGCAGCAGGTTGACGAGCGCTGCGCCTGGATTAATGACATGATTAAGGCAAGGCAGGATCTCGTCCTGCACTATATGAAGCTTTTGAATCTGCCTCTGGGCAGCGAAAGCTCCACTGAGCAGTGCAATCCTTCTTATGAGGAAATCACCTCCTTCTGCGAGAAAATGATCGACTATGTCTCGCACGGTCATTTCGATCTCTATCCCAAGATCATTTCCCTGATTGAAAATGCCTCCGGCCGCTCCCTGTCCATAGCCCACCGCGTTATGCCGCGTATTGAGAGCACCACCGAGTACCTGATGCGCTTCAACGATCGCTATGCCGAAGATCTGGATGAAGGCAAAATGAAGACCCTCAAGCAGGATTTGGCCTCCCTGGGCAAATGCCTGGAGCAACGCTTTAAAAATGAAGATCGCCTGATCATAGGTTTGCGTCTGGTGCACTCCATAGTCTCCAGCAAGTAGTGCCGGCAGAGGATATACACAGGCCGGGAGAGAAAAAGATCAGGATAAAAAATCACCTGCCTCTGCTCTGTGGCTGTATACAGCCATTATTTTTCTTGACAGCACACAGTAAAGATACTACATTTACTATTAGGCTGAATTATCTTCAGTTTCATCTAGTATTTTTAGTAAAAAACCCGCTTCAGGCGGGTTTTTTATGGGATTTGCCGAACTCGGGTCAGATCAAATCATTGAGCTGCGTGACCCGGGAGAGAGGCACAATTTCCATACCCTCCCGCGGATGCTGCGGCGCATTGTCCCGAGGCACTATAAAGCGCCTGAAGCCCTGCTTGAAGGCCTCGGCTATACGCTCCTGCCCGTTGGGTACCGGACGCACTTCCCCGGTCAGGCCTATTTCCCCGAAAGCTATAGTGTGCCTGTCCACCGCCTGCCCCCTGAAGGAAGACAGCAGAGCCAGGCACAGCGGCACATCGGCGGCCGTTTCCTCCACCCTGACGCCGCCTACCACATTGACGAACACATCCTGATCGGCCAGCTGCAGTCCGGCATGGCGGTGCATGACCGACAGCAGCATGGCCAGCCTGTTCTGATCAGTGCCCACGGACAGCCGGCGCGGATTGCCGTAGGCGCTGTCATCCACCAGCGCCTGCAGCTCCACCAGCAGCGGTCTGGTGCCTTCCCATACCACCATGGCCAGCGAGCCGGCCGCCGTTTCCTGCTGTCTGTTGAGAAATATGGCCGAAGGGTTGGATACTTCCTTCAGGCCGCTGTCCGTCATGGCAAAAATGCCTATTTCATTGACCGCCCCGAAACGGTTTTTCTGACAGCGCAGGGTGCGGAAACGCGGATCGGAGCCGGCCTCCAGCAGCACGGAGCAGTCCACACAGTGCTCCAGGATCTTAGGACCGGCCAGGGAGCCGTCCTTGGTCACATGGCCCACCATAAACACCGCAATGCCTGTTTTTTTGGCAAATTGCGTCAGGGCAGCCGCACTCTCTCTTACCTGGGACACCGAGCCGGGAGCGGACTCAATGCCGGCTACATGCATCACCTGAATGGAATCTACAATCAGCAGGGCCGGACGCTCCTGCGAGGCCATAAGACAAATATTGTCAATGGAAGTCTCAGCCGCAATATTGACCTGATCCACCGGCAGGCGCAGCCGCTGTGCCCGCAGGGCCACCTGCTCCAGGCTTTCCTCACCGGTGACATACAGCACCTTTAACTGCTGACTAAGCCGGCACACCGTCTGCAACAGCAGCGTGGATTTGCCGGCACCGGGATTGCCGCCGATCAATACCACCGAGCCTGGCACTATACCGCCGCCGAGCACGCGGTCAAATTCGCCATAGCCCGAGGATATCCTTTCCGTGCGGCCGGTTTTGATGGCCGACAGCCGCTGTACCCCGCTGCCGGAGGCCCCGGCAAAGCCGCTCATGGCCCGGGCGGCGGCACTGCGTCCGGGGGAAGCGGCAGCAGTATTCTCCGCCAGGACCTCCACAATGCAGTTCCACTCCCCGCATTCCCGGCACTGCCCCTGCCAGCGCATGTAATGCGCCCCGCAGTTCTGACAGACATAGGTACTTTTAACTTTGGCCATACTCCGCCCCCCAGGTATTGCTTTGCTCAGTCAGCCTCAGGCAAAAATTCTGCTGCCATATACAGGGCCAGGGCCAGAGCCCGGTGATCGCAGAAGTTTAAGGCATGCGGAGCAGCCGCCGTCACAGCCGGTTTGGCATGATAAGCCAGGCCCAGACCGGCCTCGGCTATCATCTGCAGATCATTGGCGCCGTCACCTACGGCTATGCTCTGCTCCCGGGCTATGCCAAATTGCTCCCGCAGCTCGCACAAAGCCTGCCTTTTGCCCTCGGCATCCACTATGCGCCCTGCTACCCGGCCGGTAAAATGCCCGTCTGCCGTCTCCAGGGTATTGGCCCGCACCAGATCGAGCTGATATTTGTGCTCCAGCACACTGATTAACTGCGTAAAGCCGCCTGAGGCTATGGCGCATTTAAAGCCATGCTCCCGCAGCAAGGTCAGCAGCACATCAAGTCCGGGCATTTCATGCATGCGGGCTTTGACCCGGTCCAGTACGGCTGTGTCGCCGCCGGCGAGCAGAGCTACGCGGCGGGTCAGCGAGGTGGCAAAATCAGCCTTGCCGTGCATGGCCGAGTGGGTCAGGGCAGCCACTTCCTCATATACCCCCAGCTCCCGGGCTATTTCATCAATGCCCTCTATGGTCACCGAGGTCATGTCCATATCCATGATGATGCAGCCTTTTTTCTTCAGGGAAGGCAGGCGGTCAAAACAGAGCAGATCTGCCTGCCGGGCGCGGCAGTGCTGCTGTATATTCTCCAGCCCCTCCTCAGTGCAGAGGCCGGCCGCGTAAAGACTGCCGCGCAGACCGTACCGGTCACAGCAGGCCAGCAGACTGCAGCCTGCCTGGGCCAGCACCGAGCTCAAATCGTCCTCGTCCGGCCTTACTTCAATTTCCCTGAGTACCAATAAATATTTTTTCATCAGCTGCAAACTCCGCTGCATTATGCCGCAGCAGCGCCGCCCGGCCTGCTTCATCATCTGAAGCCAGCAGAGTGGCGGCCTGCTGCAGTTGTAAATAAAAATCCGCCGGCAGCGGACGTCCGTCAAAATCGCTTTCCAGAAGCAGGCGCTCCCTGACTTCAGGATACATACTTTTCAGCAGCCGTAAAAGGCCGCAGCCGGGGCGGATCAGCAGGCGCCCCAGTCCTATGTAACAGTTGAGCTTAAGATAAAGGCGCAGCAGTTCGGCCGAAGGGTTAATGCCGTGCACACAGCAGCGCAGACGGCCGCCGTAGCGCCGCAGCAGACCAAGCAGTTCCTGATGAGCCCTGACGCAGTGCAGGCTGACCGGCAGATCGAGATCGCAGGCCAGATCCAGAAAGTAGGAAAGATGCTCCAGCTGCTGCTCCAGAGGCACTGCTCCGCCCGGCTTGTCCAGCCCTACCTCGCCTATGCCGCTTACCCAGGGCGAGCGCAGGGACTGCTCAAAGCTCTCCCGATCAAAATGATCCAAAAAAGCCGGATGGCAGCCGCTGAAGACCTTAAGGGAGGCCGGAAAACGGCTTTTCAGCCGGATTAACTCCGGCAGATCGGAGATCTCGGCGCACATGCCCCAAAAGCACCCCACCCCCTGCAGTCCGGCCTGATGGACAAAAGCTGCGAGATCGGGGGCCCGCTGCAGATGCAGATGCGTATCGGTCAGTCTCTCCGCTGCTGCAGCCGGCATCATCAATCAGTGCTCGCGGGTATC
Organism: uncultured Enterobacterales bacterium; assembly: GCA_964424565.1. GTDB lineage: Bacteria > Pseudomonadota > Gammaproteobacteria > Enterobacterales > Succinivibrionaceae > Avisuccinivibrio. Next base: position 2,151 of record CAYRIZ010000013.1, on the reverse strand, counting down.
ACTGAAGGTGACTTTGGGATGACGCTCCATCTGCAGATGCAGATTGACCATGGAGGAGGCCAGATAGGTCAGGTTGCCGCCGCCGTCCATGGCCAGGTTCTGCGGTACCTTGTGCTCCAGCTCTTCCAGGGCTTTGGGATCATCAGAGCTCAGCCAGCGGGCCGTGGTCACCGGGATGCTTTCATAGCCGGCATCCACGCCGTATTCATGTTTGAGGCGGGAGACCACCACGTCAAACTGCAGCACGCCCACGGCACCTACTATGAGATCGTTGTTGATGATCGGACGAAAGACCTGCACCGCGCCTTCTTCGGACAGCTGTACCAGTCCCTTGAGCAGCTGCTTCTGCTTGAGCGGATCTTTGAGGGTGATGCGGCGGAAGAGCTCAGGGGCAAAATTGGGAATGCCGGAGAAGCGCAGTTTCTCGCCTTCGGTAAAGGTATCGCCTATGCGTATGGAGCCGTGATTGTGTATGCCTATGATGTCACCGGCCACGGCACTGACGGCCATGTCGCGCTGTCCGGCCATAAAGGTCACGGCATCGGAAATGGCCACTTCCTTGCCGGTGCGTACCTGATAGAGCTTCATGCCCTTGCGGTAGCTGCCGGACACTATGCGCATAAAGGCAATGCGGTCATGATGTTTGGGATCCATATTGGCCTGGATCTTGAAGATAAAGCCGCTGAATTTTTCTTCCTCGGCACTGACGGTGCGGCTGTCAGTATCGCGCCCCAGCGGGGACGGAGCCCAGGCGCAGAGACCGTCGAGCATGCAGTCGACACCAAAGTTGCCCAGAGCAGTACCAAAAAATACGGGGGTGAGTTCACCGGCCTTAAAGGCCTCCTCATCAAAGGCATTGCTGCCGGCGGCAATCAGCTCCAAATCCTCGCGCAGTTTGGCGGCCAGATCATCCCCCACGGCGGCATCAAGCTCAGGATTATCCAATCCCTTGATGACGCGCTTTTCCTGAATGTGAAAGCCTTCGCCTGAATGATACAAATAGACTTCATCGCGCAGCAGATGGTAAATGCCCTTGAAGGACTTGCCCGAGCCTACAGGCCAGGTCACCGGAGCGCAGAGGATCTTCAGCTCCTGCTCCACCTCATCTATCAGCTCCAGCGGATCGCGGGTTTCGCGGTCCAGCTTGTTCATAAAGGTCAGAATGGGGGTGGAACGCAGGCGGGTGACTTCCATCAGCTTGCGGGTACGCTCCTCCACACCCTTGGCGGCATCTATGACCATTAGGCAGGAGTCCACGGCCGTCAGCACGCGGTAGGTGTCTTCAGAGAAATCCTCGTGGCCCGGGGTATCCAGCAGATTGACCACACAGTCGGCATAAGGAAACTGCATTACCGAGGTGGTCACGGAAATGCCGCGCTCCTTTTCCATGTCCATCCAGTCGGATTTGGCAAAGGAGCCGGTGGATCCGCGGCCCTTGACTTCACCGGCGCGCTGTATGACGGAGCCAAACAGCAGGACTTTTTCCGTAATGGTGGTCTTACCGGCATCAGGGTGGGAAATAATGGCAAAAGTGCGGCGCTTTGCCATGTCGCTTAAAAACTTTTCATCAGCCATGATTATGCAGAAACATACAGAAGACTAAAGGGACTGCGGCAGCTTCGGTGCCTAAGACAGATCTAAGATTTTGATGTCAAAATTGGGCTATATTCTCTTACAAATCCGCCTTTTTCTCAAGAAGAGGAGTTCAGCCCATGAAGATGAAAACCATACTCCTGCTCTCCGGTCTGCTACTGGCCTGTAGTGCCGGTGCTGCTCCCTACAGCGTCCCCGTACCTGGCTATGCCACATGCCACAGCGATCAGGTGATGCAGGATCTTACCGATCATCTCTCCCGCGGAGATTTGACCGGGGATGAAAATCTCCTCCGCAGCCTGCATTTTGTGCAGACCTGCCAGGCCATGCTGCATCCGCAAAAGCCGCGTACCCTGGCTCAGGCGGGAACGGCAGGACAGTGAAGCTGTAGATGATATTTAAATAAGTTAAATTAAGATTAATTAAACTTATTTGAAAATATTGTTAAAATTTTGTTGACAGGGTGATTTTATCCTTTATAATGAGCCTCGCTTTTACGGAACGGGGTTATAGCTCAGTTGGGAGAGCGCTTGCATGGCATGCAAGAGGTCCGCGGTT
>CAYRIZ010000012.1:0-45204 GCA_964424565.1 uncultured Enterobacterales bacterium | reverse complement strand
GCACGGTGGGTGGTGTGGAAGGGGCTGGAGAAGAACTCCACCCCTATCCGATCCTGCCGCCGGCGATCTGCTCCCGGGCCGCACTTGAAAATTTACTGATTTTGTATAGAATTGTTAAGACCATGGTTTTAAATTCAGCAGAAACTGCGCAGAACTTGAAAAAGCAATTTTTGCCGCGGGCAAGGTGTGTCCTTTGACCCGCTTTAGGTGTTTGTACAGCCGTAATTGAGTGCGCTTTGGTCCTGCCTGCTGTCATTTTACTGACGTCGCTCCTGTCATGATTTTACGGCGGCGTATACCACAGCCTCGGGGTGAGGCCGGCAGCAGTTGGAAGCGTACTTAAGGCCAAATCCTGTACAGATGCACCATGCGCCGATGTCTTGATGAATTAATACCAGCTGTTGATACCGAATGCCTGCGGACGCTGTTTCCGCGGGAGCAGCAGTGTCGCCGGTGTGTCTGCAGAAAGTAAGGATCTGCAGCGGCAGGAAGCCCTCTTTTGGCAGTCTGGCAGCCAAGCTCCAGGCAGAGCTGAGGGGGGGAGATCGTCAATGAGCGAGAGAATAATTTGATGGACAATAATTCTGCAAGCACTGAGTTTAAGCAGTTAATCGCTAAAGGTAAGGAACAGGGCTATCTTACCATTGAGGAAATCAACGATTTGATCCCGCCTGACATCATCTCCGGGGATCAGTTGTCGGTTTTCATTCAAACCTTTATCGACATGGGCATCAATGTCTGTGAGACCCCGCCCGATCCGGATGATATTCTGCTCCATGAGAGCTCTCAGACTGTGGAAGAAGATGTCGAGACTGTGGCCAATCAGCTCGACAGCTCCGTGGAAATAGGCCGTACCACCGATCCGGTGCGCATGTACATGCGTGAGATGGGCAATGTATCCCTGCTCACCCGCAAAGATGAAATAGAGATTTCCAAGCGCATAGAAAAGGGTACCAATGATGTGCAGATGTGCATAGTTGAGTATCCGCCGGCCATGAAAACCCTGTTTGCCCGCTATGAAAGTTCCCTGCAGGAAGGCAGTACCGTCCGCCTGTCGGATATTATCGTGGGCTTTATCGATCAGAATCAGGCCGGCCATGACAATGCCGATCCGGTGATCTCCGAGGAGGAAGCCAACGAGATCGACAATGCAGCCGGCGGGGAAGATCTCGATGCCCTGGTAGATGAGGTGGAAAACAGCACCGCAGACGATGTGGTGGATGATGACGATGATGATGTAGGCGTAGTCGATGCCGCCGCCCAGCCGGCAGCCGCCCAGGACGAAGGCGCCCACGGCCGCTCCCGCAAAAAGAGCAAGGCCAAGGTGGAAGCCGATGATCTTGATGATATGGACGATGAAGATGCCGACAGCAGCGAACAGTCCCAGGACAACGGCCCCGATCCTGTGGTAGTGGCCGAGCGCTTTACCGAGTTGCGCATTCAGTATGACAAGGTACAGGCCTGCCGTCTGAAGAAGGGTGCTGCCGCCGAGCGCAAATATAAGGAAGAACTGCAGCGTCTGGCTGAAATGTTCTCCTGCTTCCGCCTGGTGCCGCAGCAGCTGGAAGATCTGCTCGGCCGCATGCGCGACATGATGGAAAAAGTTAAGCGTCAGGATCGCCGAATCCGCGAGATCGCCGTCAACCGCTGCGGCATGAAGATCGAGGATTTAAAGCACTATTACACGGATTCAGGCGCGGAAAGCGATATAGCCTGGTTTGAGAAAGCCATTAAGGCCAAAAAGGCCTTTGCCGCCAAACTGCGCGATCGCCGCGATGAGATCGAGGACTGCATTCTCTGCCTCAAGGAAGTGGAGGAGGATACTGGTATTTCCATTTCCAGACTGCGTGAACTCTCCCGCCGCGTCATGATGGGCGACGCCATGGCCAAGAAGGCCAAAAAGGAAATGGTGGAAGCCAATCTGCGTCTGGTCATATCCATAGCCAAGAAGTACACCAACCGCGGTCTGCAGTTCCTGGATTTGATTCAGGAAGGCAATATAGGTTTGATGAAGGCCGTGGACAAGTTTGAGTACCGCCGCGGCTACAAATTCTCCACCTATGCCACCTGGTGGATCCGTCAGGCCATTACCAGATCCATAGCCGATCAGGCCCGCACCATTCGTATTCCGGTGCACATGATTGAGACCATCAACAAGCTCAACCGCATCTCCAGACAGATGCTGCAGGAAAAGGGCCGCGAGCCTACACCTGAAGAGCTGGCCGTCAAGATGGGACTGCCGGAGGAGAAGATCCGCAAGGTGCTGAAGATAGCCAAGGAGCCCATTTCCCTGGAAACTCCGGTAGGAGATGATGACGATTCGCATCTGGGTGACTTTATTGAGGACAGCTCCATAGTGGTCCCGGCAGAGGCTGCCACTTCCGAAAGCCTCAGGCATGCCATTAATACCGTGCTTGATGAAATGCCGCCGCGGGAAGCACAGGTGCTGCGCATGCGTTTTGGTATAGGCATGCCCTCGGATCACACCCTGGAGGAAGTAGGCCGGCAGTTTGGCGTAACCCGGGAGCGTATCCGCCAGATTGAAGCCAAGGCTCTGCGCAAGCTGCGTCATCCCTGCAGATCAGCAGGCCTGCGCGGTTTCCTCGATTAACAGGTATTGCTTAAGGCAGCAGTTCTACTCTGCCCAATAGTCAATCTCTTCAAGCCCGGTAGTTTGCCGGGCTTTTGATTCCGGCGGACCTGGCAGGGCACGGTCTGACGGGTGAAAGCCAATATAGGGGCCGACTGCGGCAACGATTGAAAAATTCCCAGCCTTAGCATATCATGTAATTATTCGAAGGAGGAGTAAAGCATGAAATACCGTATAGGCTGGCCGTTCTGGCGTCTGCTGTATAAGCTGGGCATTCCCCTCGTTTACCGTTATGAGATTGTTTATGACGCATCCTGCAAAAGATATTGTGCGCTGAGCCCTGATATTAAAGGTCTGCTGGCAGAGGGGGACAGTATAGAAGAGGTGCGCGACGTGATAGAAGGCTGTGCACCTGAATTTGTTGCGTTCTATGTGTACGGTGATACCAATCACAATCAGAATCACAATCAGAGCTCCAAACCCACGATCTTTCCGCAAATGTTCTTAGGCAGAGGTCTGATTAATGGGTGAAGGGTACTATCAGATAGTTACCGCTATCCTTAAGTTGCACGGCTTTAAATATTCCGGAAATTACAAAGGCTCACACGAACGCTGGAGCAACGGTACGATCAATGTCAACGTACCATTTAACTTAAAATCCCGTTTTACGGCCAAAGGGATTTTAAAGGATGCCGGCATAAACGAAAGGATTTAAAACTGATGCCGCGAAATTCCCCATGCGTGAGCGTGGGGAGGTAAACGGCCCGACCGACGTTAAGTAGGTCGATTTTCTGATACAGCGCTCAATGCCATTTACCGCTGCAATCACGCCATAGCTTCTGGTCCAAGAGCGTTTCCCCCACAGCAAAGTCTTATTTCGGCAGCAAATTTAGCTCTGATTTTCTGCGACGATTCTGCTTTCAGACACGAATAAAATCAGATAGGCGCAGTATCGGCTTAGTAGTGCTGCGCAAAATTAAATCTCAACCCCCTGTTTTCACCAGTAACAGCAGGGGTTTGCAGCCTTTAGTGCTGATAAAGAAGGGAGCGCTATTCCCAGGGATCGCCGTAGCTGCGGCTGGAGGAGGGGGCAGGGGCGGCCGGCTTGCGGACAGAGGGGCTGCGGCCGCGGCCGTTCATGCTTTGGGGCAGATCCAGCGGCGAGGCCATGGGCTGATGCTGCAGCGGAGCCTCAGCTTCATCTGCCATACCTTCATCTTCCTGTTCCTGGATCAGGGTCTGCTGAAAAGCTTCCACCGCCTGATGGTGCGGCTCCTGAATCTGCGCGCTGTCGTCCGGCTCCCAGGCACTGACGGCACTGCGCCGCTGCAGCTGTGCGGCCAGACCCTGCACGCTGGGACCGGGCTGTTTGGGTTTGGAGGTAGGGCGCTTGGGCTTGTCCGTGGGCTGGCGGGGCAGCGGTCTGCTGCCTATGGCTATGGGCTCGCCCAGATAGGTGGGGCGGCTGCCCAGCAGATAAACATCAAATACACATTTGATGCGGGCGAAAAATTCCCGCACTCCAACTCTGAAGTTGGCGGTAAAGGAAGTGGGATTGGAAGCATTGAAGCCCACAGCATCAATGCCGTGGGCGCGGGCAATGAAGACAGCCCTTTCATTGTGAAAATCCTGCGAGATGATGATCATGTCATCGAGCATAAAGACATCACGGGCCCGCAGCACTGAATCTATGGTGGAAAAGCCGGCATAATCCGGCACTATGCGATCCCGCGGTACCCCAGCTTTGAGGAGGGCATTCATCATCATGCGCGGTTCATTGTAGGAGGCATGCCTGTTGTCACCTGAGACCAGAATATATTCAATCTTGCCTTTGTGATACAGCGCCGCCGCCGCCATGATGCGGTTGGTGAAGAACTCATTGGGCCGGCCGGGCGCCACATTGGGGGAAGTGCCCAGCAGCAGGCCCACACTGTGGGCCGGGATGTCGTTATAGCTGTCGTAGGTATAAAAGGCGCAGCTGGAAATGCGCAGAAAGGCCAGCATGACAAAGAGGAAAAAGCCCAGCAGCACCAGGGCTCCTACATAGCAGAGCCCCCTGATGAAGCGGTTGAACTCAAAGCCGAAATCCCGGCTTTGCTGCGTGGCAGTCATTTCCCCCATAGGAGCTGTCCTCGCTGCCGGCGCCTACAGTATATGTTTGACAAAGGGCAGGGCACCTATCTCGCGGTAAATCTGCTCGAGTTTTTCCGCGCTGTGCACCCTGACCGGTATGGTGTAGGACACATAGCGGCCATTGCTGCTTTTCCGGGGAGTGCCCCGGAGCTTGCCGCCGCAGCTGCCGGGGTCAATTTGATTGAATCCGGCAGTAAGCAGCTGCAGGCTGTCGCTCTGCGCGGCATCTACAATCACCCTGAAATCCACCACCGTAGGGAATTTCAGCAATTCCCTGAAACCGGTGCGCTGTTCATCCATGATCACTGGCATATGTTTATTCCTTTATTGCAGCCCGGAGGCTGTCAGTCTCAACCCAGGAAGAACAGGTAAATCTTATCCCACAGCCGGGAGAAGAAACCGCCTTCACCCACAGCTTCCCTGGCCGCCAGGGGATAGGTGCCCAGCACCTTGTCGTCGAGGGTGAACTCGATGACGCCCAGCTGCTGTCCCTGCGCCAGCGGGGCAGTAAATATAGGCTGAGTTAAGCGGTAATTGATCTTGATGCGCTGCTGCGAGCCGCGCGGCACGGCTATGGTTACATCCTGCGGCACCACCAGATCCACGCTGTTGCGATCGCCCATACGCACCTCGCGGGTGAGAATGACGGTATCACGGCTGAAAGGTGAATAGTTTTCATAGAAGCGGAAGCCGTAGGTGAGCATCTGCTTGCAGAAATTGGCACGCTGGCTCTCGGACTTGGCTCCTATAACCACGGCAATCAGGCGCATGCCGCCCACCTCGGCTGAAGCGGCCAGATTGTAGCCTGACTGTGACAGGTGACCGGTCTTGATGCCGTCCACATTCATGGTCTCATCCCACAGCAGGCGGTTGCGGTTGTACTGTTTGATGCCGTTGAAGGTAAATTCCTTTTCCTTGTAGATCTGGTATTCAGTGGGCAGATCCTGGATCAGGCGGCGGGAGAGCAGGGCCATGTCATAGGCCGTGGAGTAGTTCAGCTCGTCAAACAGACCGTGCACATTGGAAAAATGCGTGCCGCTCAGGCCCATTTGCGCGGCGTAATTGTTCATGACCGAGACAAAGCCTTCCTGAGAGCCGGCCAGATGCAGGGCCATGGCCACACAGGCGTCATTGCCTGACTGTATGATGATGCCGCGGTTGAGATCACCGGCGCTGATCTCCTTGCCCACCTCGATGAACATCTTGGAGGAATCGGCAAAATTGCGGTTTTTCGACCAGGCATCCTCGGTAATGACTACCTTGTCGTCCTCATGCAGGCGGCCTGCCTTGAATTCCATGCCTATGACGTAGGAGGTCATCATTTTGGTCAGGGAGGCAGGCCAAATCTTATCCTGGGCATTATGCTCCAGCAGCACATGGCCGGAAGCGCAGTCCATCAGCACCCAGGACTGGGCATCGAATACCGGGGGCTCAGGAATGACCAGCGGGGTGCTGGGATCGATGACGGGAGCAAAGGGATTGGCCGGACTGCCGGCGGCATTCTGCTGTTTGAGACCGGCAAAAGGATCGGGAATGCTCTCATCGGCAGCCAGGGCTGCGCCTGCACAGCCCAGAGCGAGGAAAGCGGCAAAAGCGGCGGCCGTGCGGCCAAAATTAAACTTCATTTTTCAGGACCAATGATTAAAATAAAACTAAAAAATATCTGCATAAATTAATTGTATGATGTTCCATTATAGCAGAACAGCTGCAGCCTGACCGGCAGTGCGGCGCTCAGCGTTTGATAAAGGCATCGGCAAAACCCTGATTGCGCGTATCGGTCAGCACCCGCTGCAGATCTCCCTCCGGGATGGGACCTATGCGCACCCGGTAGAGCCCCTGCTCGGCGGCCACTACCACAGGATAGGAGGTGTTGGAGCGGTAATCCTGCTGTATTTGTGAGGCCCGGTTTTGATCGCCGGTGGAGAAGATCTGTATGTAGCTGCCGTGGCCGGAGGAGGACGCGGCATTGAGGGCGGCGGCACTGCCTATGCCCGTGCTGCCTACCCAGGCCGCCGGCCGGCCGGCACCTGATCTCTGCCCGTAAAGGACTGCCGGAATGGTGACTTTTTCCGAGCCGGCGTCCGCCAGCACAGGCTCAGGCTCGGCTGTATAGCTCTCTGCCGGGGATCCTGCCTGCAGATCCTTGATGAAATCGCTGATCCTGTCGCCTTTTTCATCAACCTGGGCCAGGGCGGCACTGCCGCTGCCCTGCTGCGTGGTATGCGCCTGATTGGCTATGACATTACCCTCGCGCACATCTATGAGTTCCAGCTTGACGGTGGCGGTGCCATTGCCGATCATACCTATGGCTGCGGCAGCCCCCTCGGAGAGGTCAATAATGCGCTGTCCGTGGAAGGGACCGCGGTCATTGACCCTGACTATTACCGCCCGGCCGTTTTCCAGATTGGTGACCTTAAGGTAGGAGGGCAGGGGTAAATTCTTGTGGGCGGCGGTAAAGCCCTTTTGATTGTAATACTCGCCATTGGAGGTATTGTTGCCGTGAAATCCCGGGCCATACCAGGAGGCCGTGCCTATTTCCAGATAGGAGCTGCAGCCGGTCCAGACCTGATAATTTTCCCCGAACACGGTGTAGTCCTTGTTGCCGCCGCGGGAAGGCAGTTCATATCTGATGGAAGCTCCGCCCACGCCGTTTAAGTTGACAGGCTCCTGCTGCGGATAGGGTATGGTTTTGTCCGGTCCGGTGCCGTAGACGGCGCCGTCTGCGGCTGCAGCGCCGTGGGTCTGATTGTAGGCAGTGTCCTGCTCCGAGGAAGAGCAGGCCGTAAGCAGCAACGCGGCACAGGCCGCCAGCAGCAGGGCAGTTGACTTCACTTTCACAGCTTAATTTCTCCCGGGATAATCTGCAGCAGCATATTCTCTGTTATGTCCCTGTCTTGAGCCTGGGGACTGTTCAGCCCTGATGGGCCACACTTTGTCCCGTCTGCTGCTGATGCTGCTCCCAGGCCATGCGGATGAACTCGGAGAGCTCATACACGGCACGGGCATAAAGCGGGCTCTTGTTGTATTTCAGGATGGTATTGAAATTATTGAGGCCCACGCCGTAGCCTATGCTGCCGTCCTGCAGCTTGTAGGAGAAGAGGCGCATGGAAGTATCAGCCGGCAGAATTTCACTGGTGCGGGCGCCGGTGGCATAAAGCTCCCGTCCGGTTAACTTCCATTCCTTATCCATCAGGGCCTGAGCCTGATCTGCGGGAACCAGGGCCGGATAATAAATGCCCTGGCCGGCCTTCCAGCCGTGGGCTTTGAAATAATTGGCCACCGAGCCTATGGCATCTACAGGATTGGCAAACAAATCCACATGGCCGTCGCCGTCAAAATCTATGGCATAGCTCAGATAGGAGCTGGGCATGAACTGCCCCATGCCCATGGCGCCGGCATAGGAGCCCTTGACGGACTGCAGATCCCAGCCCTCCCGGCGGGCTAATTTGACGAAATTGGCAAATTCCTTGGAAAAGTAGCTTTCCCGCGGCGGATAGTTGAAGCCTAAGGTATAGAGGGCATCGAGCACGGACCAGGTGCCCATGTTGCGCCCATAGAAGGTTTCCACTCCTATGATGGCGCAAATGATTTCCGGAGGTACTCCCATTTCCTGCTGTGCCCGGCGCAGTACGGCCTCATGCTCCAGGAAGAATTTCAAACCGGCATCAATGCGCGAGGTGGTGATAAAGAGGTTGCGGTACTGCCACCAGGGCTTGCTCTCATAGGGTTTGGTCATGGTCTTGATAATGACCGGCTGATAGGTGGCCTGAGCCATGGCGGCATTGAGCTCGCTGATGCTCACTCCTGAATAAGCCGACAGTTCACTGACGCTGACGGCAGCCTGAGCGGCAGCCGGCAGCAGGGCGGCCAGGCAAAGGATGCCGAGTACCTTGTTTCTGCTGTTTTTGATGTTCAACACAATGATCCCTGCTGTTTATCTGATGCAAATAATGAGCATTGTCTTCCTGCCGTGCAAGCATAGCACAATCAGGAGATTTTATACCGCCGGCAGCCGCCGGCTGCTAGCGGAAAGTCAGCGTCTTTTTATGCGTATGTATGGACATAATGATGCCGAAACCCACCGCCAGGGTAATCATGGAGGTGCCGCCGTAGCTGATCATGGGCAGAGGCACGCCCACCACCGGCAGAATGCCGCTGACCATGCCTATGTTGATGAAAATATAGGAAGCAAAGGTAAAGGTATAGGTAGCCGACAGAATACGCGAGAAATTCGAGTGGGCATTGAAGCTGATGATCAGGCAGCGCACTATGATGTAGGCGTAGATGAGCATCAGGATCATAAAGCCTATCAGGCCCATCTCCTCGGCCAGCACCGCAAAGATGAAGTCAGTATGCGGCTCGGGCAGAAAATCCAGCTGTGACTGCGAGCCCTGCAGCCAGCCCTTGCCGTAAAAGCCTCCGGAGCCTATGGCTATCTTGGACTGTATGATGTGATAGCCCGCTCCCAGGGGATCGCTTTCGGGATTGATCAGGGTGAGCACCCGCTGCTTTTGATAATCATGCAGCACATAATTCCACATCACCGGCAGGGCCGCGGCTGCCGCCACGCCTCCGGCCACCAGCCACCACAGCGACATGCCGGCAATAAAGACAGCAATAAAGCCGGAGATGCCGATCAGGCTGGCCGTGCCCAGATCGGGCTGCAGCAGTACCAGGATCACCGGAACAAAAATCAGGATAAAGGCCACCACCACGGTGCCAAAGGAAGGCGGCAGCCGGCGGCGGGAGAGAAAAGTGGCTATGATCAGCGGCATCACCATCTTGAAGAGTTCCGATGGCTGTACGCGGATAAAACCCAGATCCAGCCAGCGCTGGGCGCCTTTGGATATATAGCCGAAGGTTTCCACCATCACGAGCAGAATGATGCCTATGATATAGAGGTACACCGCCAGTTTGGCATACAGGCGCGGCGGGATCTGGGCGCAGACAATCATCACCATAAAGGCCGCCCCGGTGCGTATCAGCTGCCGCAGCAGCATATCAGGATGCTGACCGGAAGCTGAATACAGCACAAACAAAGAAAGCAGCAGGGTCATGACCAGACCCAGGATAAGCGGCAGATCCAGATGCCAGCGCAGCAGCAGGGAGCGCGGTTCTTCACCGCTGCCGGCATCCTGTCTTATGGCATTGTCTTTGAGCAGCATTGAGCAGTCCTCGACGGCGCGGTTACTGTACCATGACAGTACCGCCCATACCGAATTTCATCTTGACCGGAGTTTCCTCACCCATGTAGCCGCCCGGCTCGAGCTCCAGCAGATATTTGTCTATCATGCGCCGCACCAGCGGAGCGGCCTTGGCTGAGCCGCCGCCTTCATTTTCCAGGATCACGGCTACCAGGATGCGCGGTTTGACATAGGGGGCAAAGGCCACAAAGAGGGCATTGTCGCGGTGCTCGGCCTTGAGTTTGGAGGCATCGTATTTCTGGCCCTGCTTGATGGAAACCACCTGGGCGGTGCCTGATTTGCCGGCGGCCTTGTAGGGAGTGCCGGCAAAGGCGCGGCGGCCGGTGCCCTCAGGGCCGTTGATCACCAAATACATGCCGGCGCGCGGCACATCCCAGAAGCTTTCATCCTTGACCGGAAAGATCACGTCGGACAGAGGATCCTGATAAGGCTCCACCTCATTGCGCGGCAGCAGCGGATTTTGCGAGAATTTAAGCAGATGCGGGGTGACCTCGCGTCCGGAATTGGCCACTATGCAGTGGGCGCGGACCAGCTGCAGCAGGGTGGTGGTCCAGTAGCCCTGACCTATGCCTATGGGTACGGTATCGCCCACATGCCAGCGCTCCTTAAAGCGCCTCTCCTTCCACTCCCGGGAGGGATTGACCCCCAGCGACTCTTCCTTGATGTCCACGCCGGTGGATTTGCCGAAACCGAACATATCCAGATACTGATGAATGCGGTCTATACCGGCGCGGTAGGCCAGATCATAAAAGTAGGTATCGGCCGAAAGCTCTATGGCGCGGTAGACATCCAGCCAGCCGTGTCCCCACGATCTCCAGTCGCGGAAGCGGTGGGTGGAGCCGGGCAGCATAAAGGCGGCGGCGCCGAAATAAGTGGAGGTGGGGGTGATGAGCCCTTCATTGAGTCCCATGATGGACAGCAGGGGCTTGACCGTGGAGGCCGGGGCATAGCCGCCCTGAGTGACGCGGTTGATGAGCGGACGCCCGGGATGATTGAGCAGCTTGCTGTACTCGGCTGTTCTGATGCCGCGCACAAAGGGATTGGGATCATAGGAAGGATTGGAGTAAAAAGCCAGCAGCTCGCCGGTGGCCGGCTCTATGGCGGCTATGGCCCCGCGCATATTGCCCAGCAGTTCCTGGGCGTAATACTGCAGTCTGATGTCCAAGGTGAGCGTCAGATCCAGTCCGGGTTTGGGCGGATTGTATTTTAGGGTGCGGATCACCCGGCCGTGGCTGTCCACTTCCACCTCACGCGAGCCGGTGGTGCCGTGCAGCAGATCTTCATAGTATTTTTCAATACCCAGCTTGCCTATGGCCAGCGAGCCCTGATAATTGTCTATCTTGCCTTCCTCGGTCAGCTTCTCCACATCCTGCTGATTGATGCGCGACACGTAGCCCAGGGCATGAGTGGTGATATTGGCAAAGGGATAGAAGCGCTTGAGGTTGGCTGAGATCTGCACATTGGGAAAGCGGTGCCTGTTGACGGCAAAGATGGACAGCTGCTTTTCCGTCAGCGAATCGGCTATTTCCACACCGTTGAAGCGGCCGCGGGTACGCGAGAGATAAACCAGATTGTTGATTTCATTTTCATTGAGATTAAGCTCCAGCAGAGCAGACAGCTCCTCTATGCTGTCCTTGGTACTGACCTCGCGGCTGGGAAAGAGCACCAGATGATAAACCGGGCGGTTGTCGGCCAGCACCACATGATTGCGGTCATAGATAATGCCGCGCTGCGGCACCACCGGCAGCACGCGGATGCGGTTTTCATTGGAGCGGGTGGAATAAGTGTCGTATTTGATGACCTGCAGATAGTACAGATTGACCGACAGCAGGCAGGCCATGATGAGCACGACAAAAATGCCTATGAGCATGCGGCTTTTGAAAATGGCATTTTCCTGCTCGGCATTGCGTACTATGATGCCGCCTTTTTTCTGTGGCCGGCGTTTGGGCTTTCTGCGGCCAAAAAGCCGCCGGTCTGCTGCTTTCTTCTTTTTGAAAAACACTATATCAGGCCCGATGATAAGGCAGATGCTGCGCTATGCTGTAGGCGCGGTACAGGGTTTCCGCCAGCACTACCCGCACCAGCGGATGGGGCAGGGTCAGGCGGGTCAGGGACCAGGTAAGATCAGCGCGCGCCATGACGTCCGCGGACAGCCCGTCCGGACCGCCCACCACCAGGGCTGTATCCGTGCCCATACCGCGCCAGCGCTCAAATTCCTCAGCCAGCTGTGTGGAGGAAAATTCCCGGCCGTGCTCATCCAGTACTACCACAAAGGCGCGCCTGGGCAGAGCTTTTAAAATAAGCTCGCCTTCTTTTTGCTTGAGCTTGGCTACGCTGACGGCAGAGCTCCTTTTTTCCATGGGCAGCTCAATCAAATTGAGGGCACAGCTCTCCGGCAGGCGTTTTTGATACTCGGCAAAACCGGCATTGACCCAGGCCGGCATTTTGGTGCCTACGGCAATCAGATGAATTTTCATTACAGCAACCAGACCCCCAGTTGAACCCTAAAGCAGACCGTATACCCTGTGTTTGGCTCAGGCGCCGGCTCCGGCTTCGCTGACGCCGGCGGCCATGCAGCGGTACAAATGATCCAGGGCGTAGCGCAGGCGGGCCTCAGGCTGCATGATATGCACCATCACCAGGCCCAAATCCACCAGCACCCACTGTCCTTCGCGCTCACCGCTGATCTCCGCCCCCTTTACGCCTATTTTGCCCAGAGCCTCGATCATGCGGTCGGCTATGGCGCTGACATGACGGGAGGAAGTACCGGTGCAGATCATCATAATGTCGGTAAGGGAGGAGTGTTCAGCCACTTCAATCTCCACTATATCGTCGGCCTTCATGGCTTCCAGACAGTGCCGGCAGGCGGCGGCCAGACTGCGGCTTTGTTTTAAGGTTTCAGGCAGCTGCAGCATAGATGCAAATCATGTCCTCTTGTTGTGTTGATTATGGTGATGTATGTGATGCGAGTACCGGTAAGCCCTGCCGGCAAGCAGAAGAGTGGCAGCAGTCTGCGCTGCCCCCACCGGCGGCCGGAACTGCGGTTTGTTCGGGGCTTATTGTACAGCTTTTTGCCCAGCTCACAAACCGCAGCGCGGCGGGTTAAGCGCTCAGGGTGAAATACTGCTCCTGCATCCGCGCCGAACTGACTTCCCGGCCGTCCAGCAGCACCGGGGCAATATTGTCCGGCACCGCCGCCTCTCCTGCAGCATCTATGAAGGCTGCATCTTCCCGGCACAAGGCTGCTGTCAGCTGATACAGCGGCCGGGCCAGCTGCAGCGCCGCTTCTGTCTGCAGTCTGAGCTCATTTAAGATGCTGTCCGCTCCGCCATGCTGCTGCAGACCGCTCTGCCAGGCGGCCAGCTGTGCCTTAAAGCCGGCCAGAGCCGCTTCTTCATCGCCGCCGGAGAGCTCCAGGCGCAGGCGCAGTCCCAGCGAGCGATCCTCCCCTACAGGCAGCAGACACAAATACTGCACGCCCTGTTCTTCCTGCAGGGCCGCGAAAAAGCCGGCATATTTGTACAGACTGCGCGGATAGATCAGCAGGGCTTCAGGCGGCAGATCGGCAGGCTGCGGCAGCTGTACAAAGATGCTCCACTGCGGCAGGGCCAGAGGCGCGAAAATCTGCGGCTCATCCCTGTGCTCCTGCAGCAGCTGCAGCTGTCTGGTCAAAGCCTCAGGGGCATAGGCATAGAGGCCTTTGTTGAAGAACCAGGGCACCAGCACGGATACCAGCTGCAGATAGTGGATCTTTTCGAGATTTTCCGGCTGCAGCTGCAGGGCAGGATCACACAGCAGTTCATCCGGCAGCTTTTCAGTCATAAAACCGCTGCGGCCGGCATTGGCTTTTTTCAGCAGGGCAATCATGTTGCGGTCACTAAAAAAGCCTGCGTGCGGATGGGTGTTTTCCTTTAGGGCTGAGGCAATCAAATCCCGGCCTACCAGGCAGGTGCAGATGCCGGAGTGGTGTTCATCCAGACCAAAGCAGAGGTTGAGCAGATTGAAAAAAGAAATTTGGGTCATGATAAATCTCGCAGATTGGGCAGCTTCCGGGCAGTGCCGGCCGGACTGCAGCAGTCCTCCGGGGATGGCGCTGCATCGGGATTATATAGCACGCACCGCAAAGAAAAAAGGCACCGGGAAGCGGGGGCCTGGCCGGGGGAGCAGACTTTGCTTTGGCCTGTGCGGCCTCTGATCTGAGGTGAGCAGAAAATAGGACGGGCCGCTGTACAGCGGCCCGTGAGGTAATTATCTAATCTAACTTCATATTTTCATAGAGGTGAATACTCTTATGACAGCTGTCATACTAACAAATCTGCAGCTGTGGTTGGCGCGATCTGCATCGATTTTTTGCCGCAAAAAAGGCTTTTCTCATAAGTCCGGGGCAGCTGTGCCGCGGCTCCCCGGGGCGGCTGGGCAGGATCTCAGAGCATCCTTTTATGCTTATGCCGGACTGACTGCCCCGCTGTAGGGTTGGGGCGCAGAATCGAGATACTCGCCGCAGGAACTCCTGGCTACCAGATAAGGGATCAGCGTAATGATTTGATGCGGATCGTCAGGGTTTTTGATCTCCTGCAGCAGCAGCTTGGCGGCACTGCGGCCCAGACTTACCTTAAGCTGATGCACGGTGGTCAGCGGGACATGGATCATGGGAGCTATGTCTATATCATCGTAGCCGGCCAGGCGCAGCTCCTGCGGCACTCTGATATTGTGATCCATGCAGTAGCGCAGTACCCCCAGAGCCACCATGTCATTGATGGCAAAAATGGAATCCGGCTGTTGTGCCAGCAGCTGCGGCATATGCAGGTAGCCTTCATTGGGGGTACTGTCTATGAATATAAGCAAATTCTCATCCACCTCTATGCCGTGGCGCGCCATGACATCGCGGTAGCCGCGCAGGCGGTCTATGGTGGTCTGATTGTTCCGGCGGCCCATCAGGCAGCCTATGCGCCGGCAGCCCAAAGATACCATATGCTCAAAAATCATCATCGAGCCGTGGTAATTGTCATTGACCACCGCCGACAGGGTGCTGCTGACTATATTGTCTATTTGTACTATGGGCATGCCTGAGCGGCTGAGCTCCTCCAGGAACACGGGGGAAGCCGTCAGGGAAATGATGAGTATGCCGTCCACGCGCCGCGTCTGCAGCAGTTCCAGGTAGCGGCGCTCCATCTGCTCCGAACGGTTGGCATTGCAGAGCATGACGCTGTAGCCGTGCTCTTCGAGATATTTATTGACCCCTTTGACCACAAAGGAGTAGTAGCGGGAAGTGATGTCGGGGATCACTATGCCTATGGTGTTGGTATGTTTGGTGATGAGGCTCTGCGCCACGGCATTTTTGCTGTAGCCCAGTTCCTGGCATTTTCTGATAATAGTTTCAGCCAGCTCCCGGGAAACGCCCTTTTTGCCGTTGAGGGCCCGGGAAACGGTTGAGGGAGTAATGTTAAGTTCTCTGGCTATGTCCTTGATGCTGATCATGGGCTAATCCGCTTGATGCAAACCACAGGAAAAAGAGGGCGGACAGCTGCCGGAATCGCCGGAATATTCAGCTTCTTTTGAAAAATATGTGCGCCTTTATTGATTGTGAAATTTTATGCCGGCTGCAGTCAAGTTTGATAGAGCCCGGGGGGTAAGTTTTTAGGCTGAAAATGTGATCGTGTGTGCAAAATTAATGATAAATCGCGCAAACGTTTGTGCAGCTGCTTTTTTGTGATAGTATTACTGCAGATAAAATCATACCAGGTGTACCACAGAGGTTTGCTTTATGAAAATCGCATTGATTCTTGAGAATTCCCAGGCAGCCAAAAATCCCATCATCTACAGGGAGCTGAAGGCTGCTGCTGATCAGGCCGGCCACGAAGTTATCAACTACGGCATGTATTCAGCTGAAGACAAGCGCTGCCTGACCTATGTTATGAACGGTCTGCTCGCTTCCATCGTGCTGAACACCAAGGCTGCCGATTTCGTAGTCACCGGCTGCGGCACCGGCGAGGGCGCCTGCCTGGCCTGCAATGCCTTCCCGGGCGTACAGTGCGGCCACATCGAGACTCCGGTTGACGCCTACCTGTTCACTCAGGTCAATGCCGGCAACGCCATTGCCCTTCCTTATGCTCAGAACTACGGCTGGGGCGGCGAGATCAATTTAAGATACATCTTCGAGAAGATTTTTGTTGCTCCTTTCGGCGGCGGCTATCCTCCTGAGAGACGTGAGCCTGAGCAGGCCAACAAGAAAGTCCTCGACAAGGTCAAGGAAGTGACCCACCGTCCTTTAATCGAGGTCTTAAAGGGCCTGGACAAGGACTTCGTCAAGACCACCATCGACGATCCCAAGTTCGCTGAGCTGTTCTATCCCAGCTGCCAGGACGACGAGGTCGCAGCTTTCCTGAAGTCTCTGTAATAGATTTCTCATCTTAAGATAAACTCCATGGTGCCGCCGTAAGGCGGCATATCAAAGCCGCGGCAGATGCTGCGGTTTTCTTTTATCCGCCTCTTCTCCTCAGCGGCCGGGCAGTCAGCGCCCAAACATTATCTTCTGATCTCTTATCTCTTCCTGACTAAGTCAAAGCCGGCAGAGCAGCAGGCCATGTCGTCTGTGCGGAGCTCTGTACCGCCGGGGCAGGCAGGTTGTGTTTGTACTGAGGTGGATGGGGGGTGGAGAGTGCGGCGGGGCGGGGAGATGACTTGGCCCCTTACCGCCCTGCCACCAGAAAATCCGGAGGAGGGAAAAGGAAAGCCGGACATAAAAAAGCCCGGACAAGCCGGGCTCCTGCTGAAAATGTTTTTGCGAGTATTAATCCTGTAGGAGGATTAGAACTTGTTGACCGGGCTGCGCAGCTTCTCACCCTTAACGGCACGTACGGCTTCCTCAGCGCACTTGCGGTTGAGGTCAATGGCGGCCTCTACGGAGTACCAGGCCATGTGCGGGGTGATCAGGATGTTCGGGGCCTTGCGCAGCGGGCTCTCATCTTCCAGAGGCTCACGGCAGGTTACGTCAATACCGGCAGCGCCAATCTTGCCTTCGGTCAGGGCAGCAGCCAGATCGGCTTCATTGACCAGACCGCCGCGGGAGACGTTCAGGAAAATCACGCCGTCCTTCATCTTGGCAAAGGCTTCCTTGTTCATAAAGGAAGCATTGTCGGCATTCAGACCGCAGTGCAGGGAGATCACATCAGACTCGGCCAGCACTTCGTCCAGGCTGTTCTTGTGCTCTACAAAGGACAGCTCAGGCAGGGTGTTGACATAGGTGTAGTCGATGTCATAGCCAATGACCTTGCAGCCCAGAGCGTGAGCGCGCTTGGCAAACTCGCAGCCGATGCGGCCCAGGCCGATGATGCCTACGGTGTAGGTGGCCAGACGGGTGATGGGGGCAACCTGAGTGTAATCCCAGATGCCGGCCTTGACCTGCTCAGAGGCCTTGCCGGCCTTGCGGGTGACTTCCATGAACAGGGCCAGAGCCTGATCGGCTACTTCGCGGGTGCCGTAGTCAGGTACATTGCAGACATAGACCTGATGACGGGAAGCGGCTTCCAGATCCACATTGTCCACGCCTACGCCATAGCGGACCACGCACTTGAGATCGGGCAGAGCGGCAAATACCTTCTCGGTGAAACGGGCATACTGATTGAGTACGGCTACAGCGCCCTGGCACTTCTCAATCAGGTCTTCCTCGGTCTTGCACTGCTCGAGCTTGTAGGAAACGCCGGCAGCCTCAAAAACCTTGCGCTCCTCGTCGATATCAGAGTGATCGTTGTCGGTAATTACAATCTGTACATTTGACATTTTTTATTGTCCTATAGGTTGCGGCTGCGTATGCTTATGCACAGCCGGCGGGGTATTTCGGCCTGCCCGGCAGGCAGACACTGTGTACCCCCTGTACTGCAGTCCGGAGGCTGCAGCACAGGAGGCCTGAGATAATTGTATCCTCTATTACAGAGCAGAGAGGATACCGCCGTCCACGGCAATCACCTGACCGGTGACAAAGTCAGCGGCGCTGGAGGAGAGGAACAGTACGGTCTGTGCCACTTCCTCAGGCTTGCCCCAGCGGCCGGCCGGAGTACGGTCGATGATGAACTGATTGAACTTTTCATCCTGAATCAGCGAAGTGTTCATTTCAGTGGCAATATAGCCGGGAACCACAGCATTGGCCTGAATGTTGTACTTGGCCCACTCAATGGCTATGGCCTTGGTGAACATCTTGATGCCGCCCTTGGAGGCAATGTACGGGGAGATGGTCGGACGGGCAATCTCGGACATTAAGGAAGCAATATTGACAATCTTGCCGCCCTTGTCCTTCATCAGCTCAAAGCAGTGCTGAGTCAGCAGGAAGGCACCGGTCAGGTTGGTGTCGAGCACCTTCTGCCAGGTCTCATAGGGCATGGTCTCCAGCGGGCCGCGCAGGTTGATGCCGGCACAGTTGACCAGGATGTCCACGCTGCTGAACTTGCTCTTGACTTCAGCCATGGCAGCGTCAACTGATTCCTTGCAGCCCACATCGCAGGCTACGGGAATGCAGCGGCCTTCACCGGCGGTGTCGATTTCTTCTGCAGCCTTCTTTAATTTTTCGGCATTGCGCGACATGATGATGACAGTAGCGCCATTCTTATAGAAGAGCTCGGAAATGGCTCTGCCTATACCGCGGCTGCCACCGGAAACCAAAGCAACTTTGTCCTGCAACAACATGGATTCACCTCACTGTGATATTTAATCAAACGTTTGCGTAAACTGTAGTGAATTTTAGCAGTTAAAACCTTTTTTGTTAAAGGCTTAAACCGCTTATTTATGTTAAGCCGATCAAATTTCAGAAAATTCCTCAGCCGGCAGCTTTCCTACTCTTGGGGACCGGCGGACTGGAGCTTGCATAAGCCTCCCCAGGTACTAAAATAGGCCAAAATAAAACAGCCTGCCGCCGCCGGAAGGGGCAGCGGGACGCGAGGGGATTTTTATGGATAAAAACACTGCTGCCGGGCATTTGTGCATGCTCGGGGCCAATACGGCATTTGGTCTGCTTTCTCCCATGGCCAAGATAGTGATGATAGGGGGCATAGTCACGCCTTTCATAGTCACCGAGCTGCGCATCACTGGCGCCATGCTGCTCTTCTGGGCGGCCTCATTGCTGATCAAACATGAGCATGTACCGCATCAGGATCTGTTCCGCCTCTTTTTTGCCTCGCTTTTTGCCATAGTCTTCAATCAGGGAGTGTTTATCCTCGGGGTGGGGCTGACTACTCCCGGTGATGCTTCCATCCTCACCACCTCCATGCCCATGTGGGCCATGGTTTTGTCCGCGGTGATCCTCAAGGATCCCATTACCGGCAAAAAAGTGCTGGGCATAGCCGCCGGGGCCGGCGGAGCGCTGATGCTGATATTGAGCTCCGAGAGCATGCAGCAGGCCGATCCCAATGTGCACGGCAGCATAGCCGGAGATCTGCTGGTGACGCTGGCCCAATTGTCCTTTGCCTTTTATGTGGTGCGCTTTCGTGATCTCATAGCCCGCTACAGCCTCATCACGGTGATGAAGTGGATGTTCACCTTTGCCTTTATCGTGACCATTCCCTTTACTTCCCTGCGCATAGCTCATACGGCCTGGGCCGATCTCACAGCCGCGGAGATCTGGTCGCTGCTGTTTATTGTGGTGGCAGCCACTTTTCTGAGCTATCTGGGTCTGGTGGTGGGGCAGCGCCATCTGCGGCCCACGGTGGTGGGTATGTACAATTACGTACAGCCGGTAGTGGCCTGTCTGGTGGCAGTATTTCTGGGGCTGGACCACTTTTCATTATTTAAGGGAGCGGCAGTGGTGCTCATTTTCTGCGGAGTGTATTTGGTAACGCACAGCCGCAGCCGCGAGGAAATTGAAGCCTATCATCAGGCGCAGCAGGAAGCGGCAGCGCGGGAGCGGGAGCAGTAACACCGCAGAGCCGGGGGAGCAGGGTTACCGTGGCCGGGGCCTCAGTCGTAGTCGTGCATGTGCTTGTCCGGCTCGCCGTTGAAGCGCTGATTGCGGTTTAATTCGCGCAGCAGCTTGAGATCCTGATCGTCCAGCTCAAAATCAAACACCTCGGCATTGCTTTGAATATGCTCGGCTTTGGCTGCCTTGGGGAGCACCACCACCGAGCGCTGCAGCTGCCAGCGGATCAACACCTGTACCGGGCTCTTGTGATGTTTGGCCGCTATGGCACAGACCACGGGATCGGTACGAATGGCACCCTGGGAGTTATTGCCGCCCAGCGGACTGTAGGCCGCCAGCACTATGCCGCGCCGGCGCATCTCATCGAGCAGGTCAAGCTGCGACAGATAGGGATGGCATTCCACCTGATTGACCGCCGGGATCACCCCGCTTACTTCCCGCAGTTCATCTATCATCGCAGGAGTGAAATTGCTGACGCCTACAGAGCGGATCAGCCCCTCCTGCTGCAATTTGACCATTTGGGCATAAGCCTGTTTGAAGCCGGGGACCGGCCAGTGGATGAGATAGAGATCGAGATAGTCTGTATTCAGCTTGCGCAATGACAGCTCCAGCGCCTGCCGCACACATCCTGCCCTGGTATCATCATTCCACAGCTTGGAGGTCAAAAAGATCTCTGACCTGGCCACGCCGCTTTCCCTGATGCCCTGACCTACCTCGGCTTCATTGCGGTAAATCATGGCTGTATCTATATGGCGGTAACCGTACTGCAGGGCGGTTTTCACTGCGGCTACAGCTGCGGCTCCGGCTGTGCTCGACGCCACCCCCAGTCCCAGCTGCGGGATACGGTGTCCGTCATTGAGGATGAGATAGGGATTTTTACCCGGCATAGACACTCCTCCTGTGTTTCCTGTGTTTCGTACTTCTGTCCTGATACTAAATAAAAAGGGCCGCCAGGGCCCATTCTTATACTGTTTTATATTCTGAAATTACCAGGTTTCCGGCCCGGGCTCAGTCGTGCATGAACTTGTCCGGCTCGCCGTTGAAGCGCTGATCGCGATTTAATTCACGCAGCAGCTTGAGATCCTGATCGTCCAGCTCAAAATCAAACACCTCGGCATTGCTTTGAATATGCTCGGCTTTGGCTGCCTTGGGGAGCACCACCACCGAGCGCTGCAGCTGCCAGCGGATCAACACCTGTACCGGGCTCTTGTGATGTTTGGCCGCTATGGCGCTGACCACCGGATCGGTACGGATGGCGCCCTGGGAGTGATTGCCGCCCAGCGGGCTGTAGGCCTCCAGCACGGTGCCGCGCCGGCGCATCTCATTGAGCAGGTCTATCTGCGACAGATAAGGATGGCACTCCACCTGATTGACCGCCGGGATCACCCCGCTTACTTCCCGCAGCTCATCTATCATCGCAGGGGTGAAATTGCTGACGCCTACAGAGCGGATCAGCCCCTCCTGCTGTAATTTGACCATTTGGGCATAGGCCTGCTTGAAGCCGGGGACCGGCCAGTGGATGAGATAGAGATCGAGATAGTCTGTATCCAGTTTCTTTAAAGACAGCTCCAGCGCCTGCCGCACACATCCTGCCCTGGTATCATCATTCCACAGCTTGGAGGTCAAAAAGATCTCCGACCTGGCCACGCCGCTTTCCTTAATGCCCTGACCCACCTCGGCTTCATTGCGGTAAATCATGGCTGTATCTATATGGCGGTAACCGCACTGCAGGGCGGTTTTCACTGCGCTTACGGCTTCATCTCCTGCCGCGCGCAGCACTCCCAGTCCCAGCAGCGGGATACGGTGCCCGTCATTGAGAATGAGATAGGGATTTTTACCTAACATGGACACTCCTTTTCCTTTTACTTAACCTCGTCTTGGTCTGCCGGCCCGGGCTACTTGGTATGCTCCATATTGGGGTAGCAGCCCAGAATTTTCAGGTAACCGGTCAAATCCTTTAAATTCTCTATGATCTCCTGCATCCCGGCACTGTCCAGATTGGCCTCTATGTCGGCCAGGAAAATCTCCTCCCAGGTCTCAGCCTCGGCTATTTCGCGCGGGCGGGAGTTTAATTTGGTCAGGTTGAGCCCGCGGCAGCTGAACTCATTGAGTACGGCAATCAGGGAGCCGGGGACATATTTGCGGGTGGTAAAAAGTATGGAGGTCTTGGCTTTGATGCTGCCTGGGACCTTGACCGGGGTCATGGACAGCACGATGAAGCGGGTGAAATTGTGCCTGTTGTTGGCCAGATCGGAAGCCAGCGGCTGCAGGGAGTACAGCGAGGCGCTGTCCTCGCAGGCTATGGCCGCGCAGGTGGGATCTCCCTTGGTGGAGACTATGCGCATGGCCTCGGAAGTGGAATTGGTATAGACGATCTTGACCTCAGGCATTTCCGTCTTCAGCCAGCGTGAGCACTGCGTTATGGGCTGCGGATGCGAGTAAATGGTTTTGATCTGCTGCAGTCCGGTGCCGGCCGGAGCCAGTACCGAGTGCCTGATCTGATAAAACACCTCGCCCACTATGGAGGCCCGGGTAACCTGCAGCAGATCCAGCACCTCATTGATGCCGCCGGAGGTGGAATTTTCAATAGGCAGCACGCCGTACTCACAGGTGCCGCTTTCCACGGCGGCAATCACCTCATCAAAGGCACCGTAGCCGCAGAACTTTTTGCTGCCGCCGAACTCCCGCAGGAAACGTATGGACGCCAAATGCGAATAGGTGCCGGCGGTCTGTCCGAGATAGGCTATGGAGGTGGGGCGCATCAGCCCGCCTTCCTGATCCTGCATGATGAAGCTCTGCTCGTAGGAAACTGTATCATCCATGATTTTGCGGAAGAGCCTGCTGACCATGGAAGGCGGCACGCCTATGTCTTCTGCCGCCCGGCACAGGGACTTGATCTTGTCCAGCTCCCGCTCCTTATCCACTATGGGTTTGCCGCTCTGCACCTTGTTGGCGGCTATATCTGCAGCTACGTTCAGTCTTTGTCTGAGCAGGTCCAGGATCCCCTGATCTATTTTGTCAATCTCGGCCCGGCATTGAATTAAATCACGCATGATCTCTTAATCTTCACATCAAGTTGGGAAAAGCAAAACAAGGAGCCGCTCCTGGCGGCTGTTTTGGAGTTTTGGCAGACAAGGAAATTCCTTTCTGTCTGCGGCCGGAAGAGCTGCTCTGCTGCCGCAGAAAGAAAGGCACCTGCCCTGGCAGGTGCCCCTTGGAAAACTGATTACTCGCGTCTGGACAGCAGATGCAGGATTTCAATGTACAGCCAGCAGATGGTGACCAGCAGGGAGAAGGCATTGAAATACTCAAAGTACTTGGGCAGACCCATGTTGACGGACTGCTCTATGGTATCGAAGTCCAGTACCAGGCTGAAGGCAGCCACGGTGCAGACCAGCAGGGAAATGATGATCGATACCGCACCGGTGGAAGGCAGCAGTCTTACGCCGAACAGGGAGAAGACCAGGTTGACCAGGTACAGGATCATGATGCCGGCTACAGCACCGGTGATGACTGCGCGCAGACGGGCGGTGACCACTATGATGCGGGTCTTCCACAGCACCAGCATGGCCATGACCACAGCAAAGGTGGACAGCACGGCAGTGGATACTATGCCAGGATATTTAAACTCCAGCATGGCGGAGATGGAGCCCAAGGCAGCACCTTCCAGCACGGCATAAAGCGGGGCAGTGATGTGGGAGATTTTGGGATTGGATATGGTGACAAAGGCGGTGATGAGCCCGGCGATCAGCGAGCCGTACATCAGCAGGCTGGGAGCGGCATAGTTGCTCAGCACATAATTGATGCTGTAGATCATGGACAGGTAACCTGTCACCATGGTCACTGCCACCAGCAGCAGAGCCTTGTTGGTGGTACCGGCCAGGGTGGCTCCGGCTTCCTCGCCGCCGAAGTTGACCTGACCTGCCGCACGGGCCACAACCAGTGCAGCGGGATTGGTGGAAGAACGCATAGATAAACTCCTGTTGTTTTGCAGAACTCACTACAGCAATTGTACTTAATGCCGCTGAACTTGCAACGGCAAATCCTCAGTCTGCCGCCGCAAAAAATGCAGTAAAAAAGCGGACTTCAGGGCATTGCTGCGGTCTGATGCCCTTATTTGATACATGGGGGCACCGTAGCTGATCTGCAAGTGAACATCAGGTGCGGTCTGCCGCCGGCCGGGGGCTGTAGTAGGCAAAATTTGTCTGATAACTTGAAACCAAAAAAGCGATTTGTGGGCCCTGGTTGGGGGTGTGCAGACATAACCTGTGCCCTATAGGGCTGCCTGCGGCCAAAATCAGTGCAAATACATCAGACCAAAACAGCAGGCTGACTGCATACTTTGGCTTATTATTTTGGTTTTAATCATCAAACATCAAAATTTGAGACCATTCCCAAAATTGCAAAAATCTATAAAAGATCAGACAAGCCGCCGCCAAAATGCATTACAATGCAGGGCAATACTTTTTTGTTGCACAAGCGATTTTGAAGGAGTGTTTAATCATGGAAAAGAGACTGCTGCTTGCCGGTGAACCTATGGGTTTGTTAATCGCTCAAAGTGAAGGTTCTCTGGACAGTGTATCGGGTTACTCCCTTGCGGTGGCAGGTGCTGAATTTAATGTGGCAACCGGTGTAGCCCGTCTGCAGCATCAGGTTTCCTATCTGACCAAGCTCGGTGAAGATCCCTTCGGCAAGCTGATCATCAGAACCCTGCGCCAGAACGGCATTGATGATTCCATGGTCTGCTTCACCAATGAGAAGACCACCGGCTTCATGCTCAAGAGCAAGGTTTCCAAGGGTGACCCTGAGATCTTCTACTTCAGAAAAGGCTCCGCCGCTTCCACTTTATCTGTTGAGGATGTGGAGAAACTCGATTTCAGCCAGTTTACCCACATTCACCTGACCGGCATTCTGCCTGCCCTGACCGAGAGCACCAGAGCAGCCGAGCAGCTGATGTTTGAAAAGGCCAAGGCAGCCGGCCTGTTCATTTCCTTTGATCCCAATCTGCGTCCGCAGCTGTGGCCGTCAACTGAAGTTATGGTTGAGACCTTAAACCGCTTTGCCACCATGGCTGATCTGGTTCTGCCGGGCAATGGCGAGGGCGGCACCCTGTGCGGTACCACCGATGCCCACGAGATCAACAAGTTCTATCTGAGCCTCGGTGCCAAGGCCGTAGTGACCAAGGTAGGCCCTAAGGGCGCCCTGTGCACTGACAAGGACGGCAATGAGACCATGGTTCCGGGCTTCATCATCGACAAGGTAGTGGATACTGTAGGTGCCGGCGATGGCTTTGCCTGCGGCGTGCTGACCGGTCTGATGGAAGGCATGACCCTGCCTCAGGCTACCGAGCGCGGCTGCGCCATTGGTGCCATTCAGTGCACCTTTGCCGGTGACAATGAAGGTCTGCCTACTCCCGAGAAGCTGCAGGCCTTTATGAGCAGCCACAAGAGAGTTGAGTTGTAATTATCTGCATCGTGCAGGCAGTTTCTGCCTCCAGGAAAGGAGGCAGATTGTTGACAGCAAGGAAATTAAAACATGAGTGAGAATATTTTTGACCAAATCAGCGAATACGGCATCGTTCCTCTCGTAACTCTGGATGATGCAGATGATGCAGTGCCTCTGGCCCGTGCCCTGGTTGAAGGCGGTATCCCCATTGCCGAGGTGACCTTCCGTACTGCAGCCGGTGGTGAGGCCATCAAGCGCATGGCCAAAGAGGTTCCTGAGATCATAGTCGGTGCCGGTACTGTGCACGATGTGGATCATGCCAAGGAAACTCTGGACAACGGCGGCAAGTTCGTCATCACCCCGGGCTTCAACAGCGAAGTGGTTGACTGGTGCCTCAAGAACAATATGCCGGTCTGCCCGGGCACTGTGGTTCCTTCCGATCTCGAGGAAGCTCTGGGCTTTGGTCTGCGCGTAGTCAAGTTCTTCCCGGCCGGCGCTTACGGCGGCATCAACACCCTCAAGGCTCTGGCTGGTCCTTATGCCATGCTGAAGTTCGTTCCTACCGGCGGTGTTGGTCTCAACAACCTGACTGATTACCTCGATCTGCCCAATGTAGCCGCTGTGGGTGGTTCCTTTGTTCCTCCGGCCAAGATGGTCAAGGAAAAGGACTGGGCCGGTGTAGCCGCTGAGTGCCGCAAGATCATGAACCTGGTCACCGGCTTCTCCGTAGGCCATGTGGGCATCAATGCCGGCACTGAGGACAATGCCACCCAGGTCTCCAATACTCTGGCCACTCTCTTCAACGCTCCGGTGCGCGATGCCGGCTCCGCCTTCTTTGTAGGCGATCTGGCTGAAGTCATGAAGGTTCCTTTCCTCGGTACCAATGGTCACATCTGCGTCGATACCCGCGATCTGAAGCGTGCCATGGCCCTGCTGCGCCGCAACGGTGCCGTGTTCGAGGAGAAGGATTACATGTATGATGCTTCCGGCAAGCTGATTGCAGCCTACATGAAGGATGAAGTAGGCGGCTTTGCCGTGCATCTGCGTCAGCGTCCCAAGAAGTAAGAGCTGACTTTTCTAATTTTTTCTTGATTTTTCAAGGCAGCTGAGAGGCTGCCTTTTTATTTGGGCGTTTTCGGCCGGCCTCAGCCTGCTGCCACTGCCACTTTTGCGCGTACAATACCACCCGGCGGCAGGTGAGCTCAGTGCGGCCGCCAGATCCGCCCGTATATCAGATCAGACAGGAGGGGTGTAATTTTGAGTAAGGGAGAATTGATCAGACGTTATATTTTCTTTTTTCTGTCATTGTGGCTCAATGCCCTGGGTGTGTCCCTGGTCACCGTGGCAGCGCTGGGCACCACGCCCATTTCCAGTATCTGGTATGAGATCTCACTGCACATACCGCTGACCTTTGGTACGGTTACCTTTATAGGCAATTTCTGCCTCATCACTTCCCAGTATTTCATGCTGCAGCAGCGCGGCCGCAAAGAAATTTTAGGATTGATTACGCAGCTGCCGGCTACTTTGATTTTTGCCGCCTCCATAGATCTCAATATGTTCCTGCTGACCTCGGTACTGCCGCCGGTGGACTACTATGTGCTGCGCTTTGCCTTGCTGCTTTGCGGCACTTTGTGCCTGGCCCTGGGGGTGGCCGTGGAGGTTAAGGCCGATGTGGCCCTGGTGGCCGGCGAGGCCTTCGTCAAGTGCCTGAGCGTATTCCTCCACAAAGAGTTCGGGCTGATTAAGCTCTGCTTTGATGTCAGTTTGGTACTCGGCGCCGTGATCATAGGTCTGGCCGCCACCGGTTTTACCAGGGAGGAATCCGTGCGCGAGGGTACCCTGGTCGGTGCCCTGATGGTAGGCCCCTGCGTCAGGCTGATCATGCCGCATCTGGCAGTGCTGGATGTATTCTTCAAGGGCCGGGCCAGGCTCGAGCAGGAGAAGGCCCGCGCCGGCAGCGGTTTCTTCCCGGTTATTACTATATCCCGTGATTACGGCTGCGGTGGCCGGCTCCTGGGCCGGCAGCTGGCGGAAGATCTGGGCATCAAATTCTATGACAGCGATTTGATAGACATGGTGGCCCGCGAGAGCGGACTGAGTACCAGCTATGTGTCCCGCAATGAAGACCGCCTGGACAATGCGCTGATCTATCAGATGATTTTTCAGGATTACAGCGCGCCGCTGGACAAATCCCTGTCGGCAGCCGATGCCCTCTATGCCGCCACCGGCCGGGTGATCCGCCGCATCAGCAAGGAAGGCCCCTGCGTGATTGTAGGCCGCGGTGCCGATGCCCTGCTGCATGACAATCCCTACTGCCTTAAGGTCAGACTGCATGCCTCCTTTGCCGACAAGCTGAATTTCTGCCTCAATGAGTATCACTTGAGCCGCGACAAAGCCTTAAAGGACATGAAGCTGTTTGATCAACGCCGCGCCGAGCACTATCAGCACTATACCGGGCGCAGCATCACCGATGAGCGCAATTATGATCTGGTGCTCAACCGCTCGGTGCTGGGGCTGGACGGCTGTGCGCAAATCATCAAAACAGCCTTTGCCTCCATGCAGAAGCTGATGGAGCATAAAAAGTCCGGTCAGCAGGCCGATCCCCTGCAGGTGCAGACCGAATCCGTGCCTGAGTCTGACCAGCAGGAGAAGTCTGCGGACGCTTAAGGCTTGATACGGCAGCAGCAGGCCAGCATAATGGCAGGGAATATGGTTTGATACAGGAGTTTTCAGGGTGTTGACCTGGCATGAGGTAATAGGGCCTTTAAAGCAGACTGATTATTTTCAGCATGCACTGGCCTGCGTCAGGGCAGGCAGAGAGGCCGGGCAGATCATTTATCCTGCCAACAGGGATATTTTCAATGCCTTCAGATATACCAGCTTTGAGCAGCTTAAGGTGGTAATCGTAGGGCAGGATCCTTATCATGAACCTGGGCAGGCCATGGGGCTGTCCTTTTCCGTGCCGCCGGGGATTAAAATTCCGCCTTCACTGCAGAATATTTATCAGGAGCTGGCAGCTGACATCCCGGGGTTTGTGATCCCGGACCACGGCTGTCTTACCTCCTGGGCCAGGCAGGGAGTGCTGCTGCTCAATTCCGTGCTGACCGTGGAACAGGGCAAGGCCTTTTCCCACCGCGGCATAGGCTGGGAGCAGTTTACCGATGCGGTGATTGCCGCCATCAATGAGCGCTGTGAGCATCTGGTCTTCATGCTCTGGGGCAGAGCCGCCAAAGACAAATGCAGCCGGGTGGATCGCAGCCGGCACTGCATTCTGGAGGCAGCCCACCCCAGCCCGCTGTCTGCTTACCGCGGCTTTTTCGGCTGCCGGCATTTCTCCCAGGCCAATGCTTATCTCAGCGCCTGTGGCCGCACTCCGGTCAACTGGCAGCTGCCGCTGCATCCTGAGGACATACCAGCAGCCGACTATGGCCGCAGATAAAAAACTGCCGCGTTTTTCCGGCGCCTGCCTGCTGGCGGCTGCAGGGCTGGTGCTGGGAAATTTTCTGCTGTACGACAGCTCGGCGGCCCTGGCCGATGCCTTGTCCTCCCGTTTCGGCAGCAACTGGTTTTTTACCGATCTGCTGGCCTCTTCCCTCAGTCCCCTCGGAGCCCTGCTGGGGCTGATTTTCGGTTTTGTACTGATCGATTTGCCCAGACTGTCCCTGCGGCAGGCAGGTCAGGATAATTTCACCGAGGCTGCAGTCTTTTTGCGCCAAGATCTGCCGCTGCAGCAGGCCGTGTTCCGGCTGCTGGGGGCGCAGTGTGCCGCCGGGGGCTGCCCCAATCTGCTGCAGCGCGATTATCTGCTCCGCTTAATAGATCAGCTCGGCTGTGCCGGGCCGCCGCCTGGGGAAGAGGAGACTGCCGATCTGCCTCAGTCCGTCAATAACGCTGAGCGCCGCCGGAAATTACAGCTCATAGGCAGCTGGCTGGCCGAGGGAGCGGCGGCTGCAGCCCCGGGAGCGGAAAACCAGGATCTGACTGCAGCCTTGCTGTATATCAATGCCGTCTGCCGTAAGCAGCATCTGCCTTCCCTGCAGCATTGGCTGTGCCGGCGGCTGGCCGATCTTTCTTTGTGCTCAGTGCAGCTTGGTCCCGCCGCCGAAAAGCTGTTTTTGGAGCTGTCGGTCAGGCTCAATCTCTTTGCGGCAGACTGTGAAAGCCTGCTGCATCTTAAAATGGAAAACCGCGCCGAAAGGGTGTGGACCCTGCGTCAGCAGTATCTGGCTGCCGCCTGGTGGAATTTTGGGCTGCTGCCGGAGGCTGAGGAAAAGCAGTCTGAGTCTGCGGATTTTTCCTATCATCACTCTGCCGCCGCCGGCTCTTTGAATGAGCTGAGCCTGCAGGAGGCCATGCAAATTCTGGGCGTGGATGCCCTGACGCCGCCTGCTGAGATCAAAAGGCGCTATCACCGCCTGATGTTCAAATACCATCCTGATCATCAGTCCGGGCTGGACGCGGCGGCCAGGGCGCAGGCTGAGGCGCAGACCCTGCAGATCCGGCTGGCCTATGAGATCATCTGCGCGGCTCGGCAGGGCAGGCCTGGCTGAAAAGTCTGGACGGCAGGGCAGGGAGAAGAGGGAAAAACGAAATACTGCAGCCACCCCCCGGGAACGGGACAGGCTGCAGTAATTTCGGAAGTGTGTGTATGTAAAGGAAAAAGGAAATCTCAGCCCAAATTCGGCTCGTATGTGAGGGCATAGCGGATCAGGCAGTACACCCCGGGCAGGGTCAGCAGCGCTCCTGTGTACATGACAAAGGAGAGATCGAGCTGCAGCATAAAGGGAATACTGCCGGCCAGGGCACCGCAGAAATTGGCCAGGTTGAATGAAGCCTGAATGGAGGAGCCGGCTGCCAGCTGCCCGCCGGGGGCACAGCGCAGAATGGATACCTGCTCCGGGGCGGAGATGGCAAAAAGCATGCCGCCGGCGGCACAGGAGAGTACCACAGTCAGCGGGGCATTGTCCCGGCCCAGCAGTCCTGCCGCCAGCAAAATCACCACAGCCAGCGCCTGCCAAAAAGCCGCCGTTCTGCCGGGGGTAAAGCGGTCGCACAGCCGTCCGGAGATAAAGTTGCACACCACCATGGACAGGCCTATGGCGATCATCACGGCCGGCACCGCGGTAAGCTCCAGCCCGGCAAAGTCAGTCAATATAGGGCTGACATAGGAGATCAGGCAGAAGATGCCGGCATTGCCGAAAAAGGTAGCCGCCAGCACCAGCTGCGCCGGCCGGCTTTTTAAGAAGGCAAACTGTCCCCTAAGACCGTCATCCTGCAGCCTGCCCTGATCGGGGATCCAGCGCACACAGGAAAACAGCACTATCAGACCCCAGAGGGAGGTCAGCACAAATATGGCCCTGTAGCTTAAGCTGTGGGCCAGAAAGGTCCCCAGCGGCACGCCGAACACATTGGCTATGGTAATGCCCATGAGCATGATGGATACGGCGCTGGTTTGTCTGCCGGCGGCGGCCAGACGGCCGGCAATAATGGATCCCGTTCCAAAAAAGCTGCCATGCGGAAAACCGGCTATGAAGCGGCCGGCCAGCAGGGTATTAAAGTCAGGAGCCAAAACGGTGAGGATATTGCCTGCTATGTGAATGCAGATGAGGATCACCAAAATGGTTTTCAGCGGCAGGCGGCGCAGCAGGATCACCGCAAAGGCGCCCACTGCCACTCCCAGGGCATAGGCGCCTATAAAATGCCCGGCTTCAGCCAGGGAGACGGCAAAAGCCGCGGCCACAAAAGGCAGCAGGCCCATGGCCACATATTCGCTGATGCCAAAGCTGAGCGTGCCGAAGGCCAGTGAAATCAAACCCTTGAGATTCATGAAATTAATGCGTCCTTACCGGTCAATATCAGGCTGCCGGCAGGTAGCTTTCTGCCGCGGCAGCGGATCTGCAGACAGATCTTAAAAAGCGCCGCCGGCTTTTTACTTTCCTTAAAACGACAAAACTGATCTCAAAACGAGGTGGGGCCGGCGCAGGCTGCATTTTTGCGATCGTGCCTGCAGTTTTGTCATGCAAAGCCTTGCGGTCGTGTCCGGAGCTGGGGGCAAAAAGTCAGTAATATCAAGGCCTGCAGCGTTTTTGTGATCCAGTTTGCGTCGAAAATATATCTGAAATATCGTTTTTATGATTTTTTCCCCCGGGGATTTTCCCTAAATTTAGGGCAGGTTCACACGTGAACACTTGCTTTAAGCCTTAAGCCTTGTTGAATTTTTAGGGGGATACACATGGCCGAATCGCAAATTTCCCTGAAGGAGAAAGCCTCCTTCGGTATAGGGGCAGTAGGCAAGGATGCAGCCTGCGCCATTATCTACATCTATCTCATGATTTACTTTACCGACGTGGTGGGAGTATCAGCCGCCTTTGTGGGCGTGATCTTCCTGATCGCCAGACTGTGGGATGCCATCAATGATCCCATCATGGGCTGGATCGTGGACAATACCAAAACCCGCTGGGGCAAATTCCGTCCCTGGATCCTGATCGGCACTATAGTCAATTCGATCATAGTGCTGTTTTTGTTCTACAACCCGGCGCAGTTTCTGGGTGAGACCGGCGTCATGATCTACTGCGCGGTGTTCTATATCCTCTGGGGCATGTCCTATACCATGATGGATATTCCCTACTGGTCCATGATCCCTTCATTCAGCTCAGACTCCAAGGTGCGTGATGTGATGTCGGTGATCCCGCGTACCTGTGCCATGTTCGGCAATCAGTTTGTGGCCATTTTCGGCCTGAGCATCATTGCCCTGCTGGGCACGGGCATGGGAGGCACTGAATCCGACGGCTTCTTCCGCTACACCGTCCTGATTGTGGTCATCTTCCTGATAGCCGAGATCATCTGCGTGCGCAATGTGCGCGAGCATGTGCAGACTCCGCTGCGCCAGAAGATCACCTTCTCGGGCATGCTCAAAATTCTGGTGCGCAATGATCAGCTGTTGGTCATCATAGTGCTGACCGTCATTCAGCAGCTGGCCCAGAACCTGATCAACGGCTCCATTCTGTACTACTTCCGCTATGCCCTGATGAATGAGGATGTATATCCCATCTTCATGGCCGTGGGTGCCTGCATGCAGTTTGTAGCCTTCCTGCTCTTCCCCAAACTGGTGAGTGCCACTTCCAGGCGCTTTGTCTATATCCTTTCCGCCCTGCTGATGGTGGCCGGCTATATGGGTCTGTTCTTCTTCGGCTCCACTAAGGATGCCTATATTCCTGTAGCCATAGCCTTCTACGGCACTGCCTGCGTAGGTGTAGCCCTGTCGCTGGTAACCACCACCGTGATGCTGGCCGATACCGTGGACTACGGTGAGTACAAACTCGGCACCCGCTCGGAGAGCATAGTGTTCTCCATGCAGACCATGACGGTGAAGTTTGGTACCGCCCTGGCCGGCTTCATGACCGGCATGACCCTGACCGTGGTGGGCTACGTGCCCAATGTGGAGCAGACTGCCGAAACCCTGTTCGGTCTGCGTCTGGTGATGTTCGCCGCCTCTTCAGTCATGGTGCTGGTGATGCTGCTCATCTACATGCGCTGCTACAAGCTCAACGGCGATTTCTACAAGAACATGCTTTCTGCCCTGCAGATCTCCCGCAGTCAGGCAGCGGCCCAGAAAGAGCGTATGTTCCTGGTCAACAATGCCATGGATCCCCGGGCGGTGCTGCTTGATGTGACTGCCCGGAACAAGGAGGAACTGATTGAGACCATGGTCTCCTCCCTGGACAAGGCCGGCCTGATCTCCGATCGCGCTGCCGTCCTCAGGGCCGTGCTGCACCGGGAAAATGAGGCTCCCACCGGTATTGCCTACGGCATAGCTCTGCCTCATGCCAAGAGTGAGGGCGTGCAGAAGCCGGTGATTGCCGTCGCCCGTCTGCGCCGGGCCGTGGATTTCGGAGCCCCGGACGGCCTGGACTGCGATCTGGTGTTCCTGATTGCCGCTCCTGCTGATGCCGATGCCTATCTGGATCTGGCCGGACGTCTGTCCCTGATTTTAAACGACAGGGAAAATGTGGAACATCTGCGGCAGGCAGACAGCCCTGAGGCGCTGGTGCACAGCATACGCATAGCCGAAAAGAAGCTGGGTGATCCTCTGGCTGAACTGGCAGTAGATTAATATCAGGACCTTGCCCGGGCCAGCCCGGGCTGCAATCAGAACTCTTACTACAGGCAACTGCAAAGATTAATGCTCCGGCGATCAGCGCCGGGGCCGGCAAAAGGAAATGATGAAGATGATTAACTTTGATGCTCAAAACCGCACCTTTACCCTGGACAACGGTTCCATTTCCTACATCATGGGGCTGTTTGAGGACAATTATCTGGGCCATCTGCACTTTGGTCCCTCCTTCCGGCAGTTCAATGCCAAAAGGGCCTTTTATCAGACCGAGCGCGAGGGAGCACCTCAGCCCTGGGATCTGGCCGCTGCCCGTACCTTTTCCCTGGATCTGCTGCCGCAGGAATATCCGGCTCCCGGCTGCGGTGACTACCGTATCCCGGCTCTGGAGGCTGTGCTGCCTTCAGGTCAGGACAGTTTGGATCTGCGCTATGTCAGCCATGAAATCTTTGCCGGACGCCGGGCTCTGGATCATCTGCCTTCGATCCGCGGCGGCAGCGATGACTGCGAAACTCTGGAAATCACCATGCGCGAAGTGGCAGGCGAGCTGCAGGTAGTGCTGTCCTTTACCATATACAAGCACTTTGATGTGATCACCCGTCATGCCCGCATCTGCAACTGCAGTGACAGCCTGATCACCCTGCGCCGCGCCGCCTCCATGGCCCTGGATCTGCCGGAGGCCGATTATGAGCGCATCAGCATGTACGGCCGTCACGGCTATGAGCGGCAGATCCTGCGCAATCCCCTGCATCAGGGCATAGAAATCGCCTCTTCCGTAAGAGGTGCCACATCGCATCAGCATCAGAACTTTATAGCCCTGGTTCGTCCGCATACAGACGAGCAGCAGGGCGAGGCCATGGCCTTTACCCTGGTCTGGTCCGGCAATCACGAGTGTGCGGTGGAGCGCTCTCCCTATGACAATACCCGGGTGGTGCTGGGCATCAATCCGCAGGGCTTTGCCTGGCAGCTGCAGCCGGGGGACAGCTTTACCACTCCTGAGGCAGTACTGGTCTACTCAGCCTGCGGCCTGAACCATCTGTCGCAGCAGTTCCACGGCATCATACGCGAGCATGTACTGCCGGGGACCTGGGCCAAAAAACTCCGCCCGGTGCTGGTCAACTCCTGGGAAGCTGCCTATATGGACTTTACTGAAGACAGCATAGTGAAGTTTGCGGAAAATGCCGTCAGTCTGGGCGCTGAGCTGATTGTGCTCGATGACGGCTGGTACGGCTGCCGCGATAAGGACAACAGCTCATTGGGTGACTGGACCGAGGTGTCGGTACGCAAGCTGCCGCATGGCCTGAAAGGGCTGTCCGACCGCATTCACGCTATGGGAGCCCTGTTTGGTCTGTGGATGGAGCCGGAGATGGTGTCGCCCAATTCCAATCTGTTCCGGGCACACCCGGAGTGGGCTTTGGGTACGGTGGGCCATCAGCGCTCGCAGCAGCGTGAGCAGTGCGTGCTGGATCTGTCCCGGGAAGATGTACGCGATTTCGTGGTCGACAGCATCAGTCAGGTCCTCTCCTCGGCACAGATTGACTATGTGAAGTGGGATATGAACCGCAATCTCTCTGAGATCGGCTCTGAGGCCTTCCCGCGGGAGCAGCAGCAGGAAATAGCCACCCGTTATGTGTTTGGTGTATATGACATCATGCGCCGCATCACCGAGGCTTTCCCTCATATTCTCTTTGAAAGCTGTGCCGGCGGCGGCCGCCGTTTTGATCTCGGCACGCTGTGCTACATGCCGCAGACCTGGACTTCAGACGATACGGATGAAGTACTGCGTCAGCGCATACAGTACGGCACTTCCTTCTATGCTCCGCCCATTACCATGGGATCGCATGTGTCTGCCGTGCCCAATCATCAGGTAGGGCGGATCACTCCCATGCTGTCGCGTTTCCTGTGTGCCGCCTCAGGCAATTTCGGCTATGAGATGGATTTGAGCAAATTAAGCGAGGCCGAGCAGGAAGAGGTCAAAGGGCATATAGCTCTCTATAAGCAGCTGCGGCAGACCCTGCAGTTTGGCACTTTCTACCGCCTGATTTCTCCTTTTGAGCGCGATCAGGATGAATGCGCCTGGAACTTTGTGTCCGAGGACGGCAGTGAAGTGGTAATGATGTATTTTAGGAATCTGTGCCAGCCGCATGCCCCCGTCCGCAAGGTCCGCCTCGCCGGCCTGGAGCCCGATGCCCTCTATGAGGTGACTGAGCATCTGCTGCCGCAGACTGTAGCCTGCAATACCATAGACTACTTGTCCACCTACAATTTAAAGGGCGATGTGTTCTCCGGCGCTGAGCTGATGCACTTTGGTCTGTCCATGGATAAGATCGATGCCGACTTTGCAGCCTATCTGCTGGTCTTCCGCCGCTGTGACTGAAGATCCTGCGCTCTCCATACCCTCTGAACTACTCTATTGAGTGAGAAAGGTCCTGCCAGCGCGGGACCTTTTTTCGGCAGAAGAAGAGGGAGGAAGGGGGGGGGAGCATCAGGCCAGAGGCGGCGTCAGCTGAAAATTGCGCTCACGATACTCCCGCGGGCTCATGTTGTAGCGGGCCTTGAAGACCCGAGCAAAGTGGCTGGCCGAAGAAAAGGTCAGAATCAGGGCAATTTCACTGATCGGGCGCTGGGAGTGGATGAGCAGATCGCAGGCCACTTCCAGGCGCACCGTGGTCAGATAGCTCATCAGGCTCTGCCCTGTATCAGCCCTGAAGACCCGTTCTATGTGATCGCTGCTGCGGCCGAGCACGGTGGCAAAATGGGCCGTATCCGTTTTCAAATAGATGCGCCTTTTGATCTCATCCACTGCCCTGATGGTAAGCGGGGAGTAGCTGCGGGTGCCGTGCTCCCGCTGCTGCTGTACCAGCCGGGCAAAGCTGCTGTAGCATTCGCGGATCATCTGCTGACACTGTTCGGCGCTGCCGGTTTTTTCCGCACCGTTGATGTAATAGTCGGCTACGGTATAGGCCGTCTCCACGGCAACTCCGCCGCGGATGGCCGCCCGGGATCCCAGCACTGCCGAACAGATCACATGATTTCTGGCACTGCGCAGGGCGGTGGGACCCAGGATGCCCAATTTGCCGTGTATAGGGCGGGCCAGGGTGCGCATGGTCATGTCCGGATCACCGGCTGTGATGGCCTCCAGGGTGGCCAGCTCGGAGGCATAGTCATTGTGCGGGGACTCTATGGGCAGCACGGCACTCAAATCCTGTTCATTTAGATTTTCCATGGCAGCCCTGGCCTGCTCCAGGATCTCTCCTCTGATTTCCAAATTCTGCGGATAGATGCGCCTGGCGCTGATAAAGAGGCTTTCCAGCAGGGCGTTGACGGCATGGACGGTGATTTTCAGGATCTGTCCCTTAAGAGCAGCCGGCAGGGGGCCGAGCAACAGCATCATGCCGTCAGGCAGGCGCAGCCCGCCTATGGTGCGGGAATAGGTCAGCAGCAGCGGCTTGTCTGCACTCTGCAGCAGATTAAGCAGGCGGGTGCACTCCCGGCGGTTGCTGTTGATTATGTCGTCGGCATTACGCGGCCGGCGGGAGGAATAAAGGCTGCCGTCCGGATGGTAGATGCTCAGCGGACAGTGCGCAGTACGATAGAGTATGTCTATCAGGGGATCGATCAGCATTGGTTTTTTCCGGAGTCAGGCTCATATCAGGTACAGGATCTGCCGCGGCGCTTTAGGACGCAGCCGGCGGCCTGCCGTCTATCTTAGAATAAGTTATATCTTTTGGAAAAGGAGGCTTATATGAGCATTGCTGATGATTTTCCCCGTCATGACGGGGAAAAGGATGTGCAGTGGCTTTCCCGCATCACGGCAGATCCCAAATACCTGGCTGCTGCGGCAGAACAGGCAGCCCATAAGCT
This sequence comes from uncultured Enterobacterales bacterium, assembly GCA_964424565.1. GTDB lineage: Bacteria > Pseudomonadota > Gammaproteobacteria > Enterobacterales > Succinivibrionaceae > Avisuccinivibrio. The sequence continues at coordinate 7,954 of CAYRIZ010000012.1, read as the reverse complement.
TTGGGATGCCGGCGCTCCTGTATGGAGAGCTGATGAAAAGGGCATCTATAAGTTACATCGCGATGGCACCAGGGAATATATTGATAGTGAGGCTTAGGCTCTGCACTGTCATCCTGCGGCTCCCGGCTTTTGATACCCCATATTATTTTCGGGAAAGCAGGGGGGGCTTAATCATCAAAAAAGAGCTTTTTAATTCCCCAGCCTATGGCTGCAACCCCTCCGGCTACCAGTGCTACCGGTGCAGCTGCTGTGGCGACAGCTCCTCCGGCAACAGCCGCCAAACCTGCTGCAGCAGCTCCTCCAGCTGTGGTTGTCGCTATACCTCCGGCCACAGCTGCAGCCCCTCCAGCCACAGCTGCAACTCCTGCTGCTGTTCCTCCGGCCGTGGTTGCCGCTACTGTACCTCCGGCCACAGCCGCTGCGGCTGTTACTCCTGCTGCTGTTGCTCCTGTTGCTGTTATCGCTACCGCAGCTGCTGTAGCACCTCCTCCGACAACAATCAAAGTGGCTGGGGAGAAAGGCCAGCATTGGCGCGGGTACCTCAAGTAAACGTACAGCCATCCGGCTATACCAGCCACCTGTATTAATACCTTTTGAACCTGCGTGCTGTATTCTTCGCCGGTCACACACCAGTTGGCAAAATGCTCACAATTGTTAGATGCAAGATTGTATTCGTCTTCACCAAGGCGACTGTGGGCTCTTTGTACAGTTTCTTCATAGGAGTATTTGCGATTATCATGATGAACCACGTAAACATTGTCACCAGCGGCAAATTCCTCGTACGAAGTTATGCTGACGCCCTCTTTCAGATAGGCGATAACCTGAGCATTTTCGATCAAAATGCCGTGATGCTCATAACCCAGGCGGTTTGCATAAAGATGAGTTCCCGGTTTGAGCTTTTTATACTGATTGCCGACTGGATCCTGAAAAATTTCGTCGAAAAACTCGTCAATACTATCTATTACAGAATCAAAAGTGTCTGCCAAAGACATGGGATCTCCTGGCATGATTATGGTAAAAGCACACAGCTGCCGGTCTTAAGAAAGCAATCTATCCTAAAAGGCTCGGGCTCCATGATCGTTATCATACCTTAATTTCCCATTTTCTTTCGATTAAAACAAAGATTCTGCCAATGCCGGCAGCAGATAAGAAAAAGGAGCCTCCGGGGACTGCCCGGGGCTCCTGAGTTGAGTCCTTACAGCTGCCTAGTCCTACAGCTGCAGGCTCCGGTGTTAGATGGTATGCAGTGAGAAGGTGTTGGTGGTGCCTGAAGGTACCAGCACGCCGGATACCATACCTATATTGTCGCCTACCTTGGCCAGTCCGGTCTCCAGTGCCAGCTTCTTGCCCAGCTCAAAGAACTCATCGGTGGAGTTGATGCGATCCACCACCATAGGCAGAACACCGCGCACCAGGCAGAGCTGACGGGCAGTCTTCTCATTGGGAGTTAAGGCCAGAATGTGGCAGTGCGGGAAGAACTTGCGCAGGGCACGCGGCGAGAAGCCGTGCTCGGTGGCCACTACTATGAGCGGAATATTGAGGTTCTCGGCAGTTTCCACCACGCCCATGCATATGGCATCAGTGATGGCGGCATTGCCTTCCCGGGCCACCTTGGTACCGGTCAGACGCGGCTCCATCTCACGATCAGTGCGCATGCATATGGTGCTCATGGTGGTCACAGCTTCCAGCGGATACTTGCCCTTGGCGGACTCACCGGACAGCATGACGGCATCGGAGCCGTCCAGAATGGCGTTGGCCACGTCACCGGCCTCAGCACGGGTAGGACGAGGATTCTTGATCATGGAATCCAACATCTGGGTAGCGGTGATGACTATCTTGCCTTCCTCATTGCAGCGCTTGATGATGCGCTTCTGGGCAAAGATCACTTCCTGTACAGGGATCTCCACGCCGAGATCGCCGCGGGCCACCATGATGCCGTCGGAAACCTCGAGGATTTCCTCGAAATTATCGAGGCCTTCCTGATTTTCGATCTTGGCTATGATCTTGATGTCCTTACCGCCGTTGGCATCGAGGAACTCGCGGATGTCCATCACATCGCGGCGGTTGCGGGTAAAGGAGGCGGCTATGAAATCGACATTGCGTTTGATGCCAAAGAGCAGATCGTTTTTGTCATGCTCTGACAGGAAAGGCATGGTGATGTGGGTATTGGGCAGATTGACGCCTTTCTTCTCACCCAGAGCACCGTTGTTGAGCACCTCGCATTCTACTTCAGTATCAGTGGTGGAGAGCACGCGCAGGGCAATCAGGCCGTCGTCCAGCAGCACGGTATCGCCGGCCTTCAGGTCACGGGCCAGATCTTCATAGGTCACGCTGATGCGATCGCGGTTGCCGATTACAGAGCTGTCGGTGGTAATGGTTATGTGCTGACCGGTGACCAGCTGTATGTCCTGACCCTGCTCCAGTGAGCCGGTTCTGATTTCAGGTCCACGGGTATCCAGCAGCACGGCATAGATGTGGCCGGTCTTCTTCATGATGGCCTCAAGATTGCTGATGCGGCCGCCGTGCTCCTCAAAATCACCATGTGAGAAATTAAGACGCATGACGTTCATGCCGGCATTGAGCAGCTGCTCCATGACCTCATACTGTTCAGATTTAGGGCCGATGGTGCAGACCATCTTGGTTTTTTTAATCACTTGTTTCCCCCTCGCAAAGATAGATGCCGTGGTTGTTTTAGCGCGGGCATTATATCAAAAAAGTCCGTATCTTCCGGGGTTGTGCTCATTTTTATTATAGGAAAAGCTGTTTGGTAAGGCGGCGGTGAAGGCCGGGGAAAGGAGCTGTAAAAAAATAGTGCAGGGGACGCAGTAGAGAATGCAGGAGATGAGACCTGCATAAGGAAAGAGCGGGCTTGCGCCCGCTCCCAAACTGCTTTCAAGCTTAATGTTTGTGCTTAGAACAGCTTGCAGTAGATTAAGAACTGCAGAGCCAGCAATGCAAAGCTTAAGGCTGCAGCCAGTCCGTAGAAGACAAAGAAGTGCAGCTTGGTTGTATGTATGGTCAGGTCATGCAGAGTGTGGTAGATACGGTGGCAGGCGTGCCAAATAGTCAGGAATACCACACCAAAGAGTACCAGAGCCATCAGCCAGTTGCCGAGCAGACCCTTAACCTGGGCAAAGGAGAGCAGACCCTCATTGACGTCAGGAGAGGCGAAGCCGGCTGCCAGCAGTACCAGCAGTACTGAAGGCAGTACTATAGCCATGGCCATGCCGCCTGCACCGAAAAGCAGCCAGTATACAGGCTCGTCAGAACGCGGTGAATGCATCATAAACCTCCATTAAGGAATGCTGGCAAAGGCCAGGATTAAGATAAACAGTGTGCAGACGCCCAGGGCGGCATACAGACTGATCACAATGAATGAACCGGGAACCATATCAGTGGAGTTCTTGTTCATGAATATACGCATGGCCTGCGGCATCATGTTGAAGAAGGTCACTGCATGATAGAGGCTGGCGGCCAGGGCTACCAGGTTCAACAGCATCACTACAGGGTTGCCGACAAAGGAGTTAACCCACCACATGTAGGGAGCAGCGCTCTCGGCAGTGGCTTCAGCGGCATCCAGGTTGCACAGGGCAAACAGGAAGATACCAAGCAGGATCTCGCAGCTGGCGAACAGACCCAGCAGGCAGGTGCCTTCACGCAGCATGTAGAGGGTGTAGAAACGGTTCTTGGTCCACCAGTTGGCCTTGACCTTGGGGACGTAAGGCTTACGGTATGATTTTACTTCGCTCATTTTGCTACTCCGGCTTAAACATCTTGATCACGTAGTCAGTGGCGCTCATCTTCTTGCCGAGCAGCAGGGCTGATGACGGATCTACGTGCTTGGGGCAGACCTCAGAGCAGTAGCCCACGGAAGTGCAGCCCCAGACGCCTTCTTCGGCGCTCATCATCGGCATGCGTATGGCTTTGCCGCCGTCGCGGTTGTCGATGTTGTAGCGATAGAGCAGGGTTAAGGCGGCAGGACCGATGAACTCCTTGTTGAGCTTGTACTGCGGGCAGGCAGCATAGCAGCAGCCGCAGTTGATGCACTGGGCAAACTGCCTGTAGGCTTCCATCTGCTGCGGGGTCTGACGGTAGGCCTTGGTCAGAGGCATGTTGCGGTCCTTGGGGGCCGGAATGATGTAAGGCTTGATGCGCTCAATCTTCTCGATGAGATCGGAGATGTCTACCACCAGATCGCGCTCGATCGGGAAGTTGTCCAGCGGAGCTATGTGCATGCTCTTGCCTTCGTAATCACGCAGGAAGGTCTTGCAGGCCAGGTGAGGCACACCATTGACCATCATGCCGCAGGAACCGCAGACTGCCATACGGCAGGACCAGCGGAAGGATAAGGAAGGCTCAAAGTGATCCTTGATGTAGAACAGAGCCTCAAGTACTGAAGTCTCGTGGATGTAGGGGACATCAAAAGTCTGTTCCCAGGGCTTGTCGTCCTGCTCGGGACGATAGCGCACCACAGTGATCTTCATGGTCTTATTTGCTGAGTATTCCATTATTTAGCTGCCTCCTTGGCCTTCTTTGCAGCTTCTGCAGCTTCAGCTTCAGCACCGTAGACGCGCTTGGCCGGCTGGAAGGTGGTGATCTTCACTTCGCTGTAGGAAATATCGGGCAGTCCGGTTTCCTTGTTTAAAATAGCCAGAGTGTGCTTTAAGAAGTTCTTGTCGTCACGCTGGGTGTAGGCGCCCTTCGGGCCGTCAAGACGCTGATGGGAGCCGCGGGATTCCTTGCGGTTGATGGCGGAATGTACCATGGTCTCAGCGCAGTCGAGGGTGTAGCCGAGCTCGATTAAGTTCATCCACTCGGTGTTGAACACGCGGCCGCGGTCGGTCAGCGGGATGTTCTTATAGCGCTGCTTGCACTTCTTGATGACCTCAATGGTCTCCTTCATGGTTTCTTCTTCGCGGTAGATACCCACGCCTTTTTCCATGCTCTCGCCCATGTCGGTTCTGACGGAGTACTGGGATTCATTGCCCTTGACGTCAAACAGGGACAGGGCACGCTTCTCAGCCTCGTTGGCCTGACGCTCCAGCTCAGGGCTGTCAAAGTCCTTCATGCTCATGGCGCGCTTGGCAGCTTCATCACCTGCCAGTTTGCCGAACACCACGGTCTCCACCAGGGAGTTGGAACCCAGACGGTTGGCACCGTGAATACCGACGGAGGCGCACTCGCCGGCGGCATAGAGGCCGGGCATGCGGGTGGCGGTCTTGCCGTCAGTTTCGATACCGCCCATGGTGTAGTGCACCACCGGACGTACAGGTACAGGTTGCTTGACCGGGTCAACGCCGGAGTAGGTCTGGGCCAGCTCGCAGATGAGGGGCAGACGCTCGTGCAGGTACTTCTCGCCCAGGTGGGTCAGATCCAGGTGCACGGCCTCGCCCAGCGGATACTTGATGGTGCGGCCCTTGCGGCTTTCCTGCCAGAAGGCCTGGGATACCTTGTCACGCGGACCTAATTCCATGTACTTGTTCTTGGGATGTCCGACCGGGGTCTCAGGGCCGAGGCCGTAGTCCTGCAGATAGCGGTAGCCGTCCTTGTTGTAGAGCACGCCGCCTTCACCACGGCAGCCTTCGGTCATCAGAATACCGCAGCCGAGCAGACCGGTGGGGTGATACTGCACAAACTCCATATCGCGGATAGGTACGCCGTGGCGGTAGGCCAGGGCTATACCGTCACCGGTCACAATGCCGCCGTCGGTATTGAAGATATAGGCACGGCCGGCACCGCCGGTGGCGATGATCACGGACTTGGCATTAACCTGACGGAACACGCCGTTTTGCAGATCAAAGCACACCACGCCGCGGCAGACGCCATCCTCAACCAGAAGATCGAGCACAAAATGCTCGTCAAAGCGGGTAATGGAGGGGAACTGTATGGAGGCCTGGAACAGAGTGTGCAGCATGTGGAAGCCGGACTTGTCGGCAGCAAACCAGGTGCGGGGCACCTTCATGCCGCCGAAACGGCGGACGTTGACATCACCGTCGGGCTTACGGCTCCACGGGCAGCCCCAGTGCTCAAGCTGGAACAGCTCCTCGGTGGTGTGACGCACGAAGTATTCCACTACATCCTGCTCACACAGCCAGTCGCCGCCTGAGACAGTATCCTCAAAATGCTTCTGATATGAGTCGTCATCACGAATCACGCCGGCGGCGCCGCCTTCTGCGGCAACGGTGTGACTGCGCATCGGGTAGACTTTGGAAATGAGTGCAATGCGAAGCGACGGATTGGCCTGGGCTACTGCAATGGCAGCACGCAGGCCGGTACCGCCGGCACCGACGATCGCAACGTCAGTTTGAATTTTTTCCACGTGTATCTCCTAAGCTTTAAAAGCAGATGGCAAGGAATTCAGCGACACGGGCTGAATTTATCTCCTGCAGAGTGCTTTAAAACAGCAAGCAAAAAACACCCTGATTATAAACCAAAATGATAAATATTATCGTGACGGCCATTATAAATTTTTACGCCGCAATCCTTTGTGCTGCAGTGCTTTTCACGATTTACGGCCTTGATTTGCCAAGCTTTTTTCGCCCCCGGCTGCAGAGTGCGGCAGGCCGCCCCGCTGTGGGGCGGATGCGATTAAAAATCGCATAAAGGATCAGCCTTAGTGCAGCTTGTCCTGCCGCCAGGGCTCGGTCAGGGGCTGGCCCATCTGCACGCTCTGTCCCGGGGCCTGCAGGGAGGATGGCGGATTGTCCAGATCGTGCCACAGCGTGATGATGGTGGAGCCGTATTTGAACAGGCCTATTTCCTCTCCCTTCTTAAAGCAGGGGGCGGGGGTGCCGCGGCCAAAATAGGTGACCTCTATGTTGCGGCTGCGTTTAATGGTGCCGCCCCAGACTGTGGCTATACTGCCCACCAGGGCCGCGCCCACAAAGATCACCGCAAAGGGACCTCGGTCCGTGTCAAAAATGCAGACCAGACGCTCATTTTTGGTATAGAGATCTGGCATGTGCGAGATATTGCGCCGGCCTACAGGGAAGTGCCGTCCGGGTATGTGCACGGTTTTAATGAGAGTGCCTTCCACAGGCATATGTATGCGGTGATAGTTGCTGGGGGAAAGATAAATGGTGGAGTAAAAACCGCCGGCAAAGAGCTGGGCATCTCCTTTATATCCGCCCAGCAGCGACAGCAGGGAATAATCTATACCTTTGGCCTGAAGCAGCCGGCCCTGAGTAATGGGCCCGGCGCTGCCCAAAGTGCCGTCAGCCGGACAGACGGCAGCACAGTTTTCCGCCACCGGCCGGGCACCGTCCTTGAGGCGGCGGGTGAAGAACTCATTGAAGGTTTTGTAGTGCATGGGATCGGGATCGGCACATTCCTCGAGATTGATGTGGAACTGTTTGATGAAGCACTTGATTAAAAACTGATTGAAGCCGCCCATTTCGGCATCGGTAAGTCTGGCCGACAGTTTGGTCATGGTAGTCAGCGGGATGATGCTCTGGGCACATTTGAGCAGAAAACCTGCAGTGGACATCTTCCGGGGGTCTCCTCTGAACTGCTGATTGAAGTTACGTACGGCACGCAGGCCGCCGGCTGTGGTTTGGTCTGCCTTCATCTTAACAATTTCCCCGGACTCCCGGGGTCTGTTTTTTGGGCTGCGCCCGCGGGAAAAACCGGCCTGCTGAAATTTTTTAAAAAAACTCTTGCAAACTAAAAAAAGTTCCTTATAATGTGCGTCCATCTGATGCGGGAATAGCTCAGTTGGCAGAGCATAACCTTGCCATGGTTAGGGTCGCGAGTTCGAACCTCGTTTCCCGCTCCAGATGACAATTCAATTTTTTCCTGACGCGGGAATAGCTCAGTTGGCAGAGCATAACCTTGCCATGGTTAGGGTCGCGAGTTCGAACCTCGTTTCCCGCTCCAGGAGAAGAGATCTTAATGTTTGATGCGGGAATAGCTCAGTTGGCAGAGCATAACCTTGCCATGGTTAGGGTCGCGAGTT
>CAYRIZ010000011.1:0-45529 GCA_964424565.1 uncultured Enterobacterales bacterium | reverse complement strand
TCTGTGCGAGAGCAGGTAATTGCCAGGCACCCCTTTTGCAGACCTCCACATGAGCCCTTTGCAGGGTTGATGTGGAGGTTTTGTCATTTTGGCGATCTGATCTCGGATCTGCCGATCAGCGCCGGGATTGAGGCCTGATACTGGAACTCTTGAGCTGTATGGACAAAGCCTGCAGATTGGCTATGCGTCTTTCATCGCTGGGATGGGTGGACAGCAGTTCAGGCACCTGCCCTGAGCCTGAGCTTTGATTTATCATCTTGGTCCACAGCTTCACGGCGGCATCGGGATCGAATCCGGCCCGGTAGCACAGCTCCAGTCCCAGTTCATCCGCTTCAGTTTCATGCTGCCGGGAAAAGGGCAGGGTGATGCCTATGACTGTCGCCTGCTGCGCCAGATCGGTTACCGTGCTGCTGACCCCGAACAGCTGGGCTATAGCGGCGGCGCCTTCAGTGAGCAGCTGCGTGGAAGCCTGCTCCCGCGAGTGCTCGCGCAGGGCGTGACAGATCTCATGGCCTACCACTACGGCAATTTCATCATCGCTCAATTTGAGTGTGGTAATAAGGCCGCTGTAGACGGCTATTTTGCCGCCGGGCATACACCAGGCATTCAGGCTGTTCTCAGAGATCACATTAACTTCCCAGTTCCAGTTGGCGCAGTCCGGACGCAGGGCCGGGGCCTCGGCTATCAGACGGTTGGCTATGCGCTGTACCCGCTGGGTCAGCTGGCGGTTGGTATTCAACTTACCGGCGCTGCGGGCCTTGGCTGTAGTCTCAGCATACAAGGCTGCAGCCTGGGAGTTGACCTCCTGACTTGAGACCAGCATCATCTGATAGCGGTTGACGCCGGCTGCATTGCTGCCTACGGTATTGACGCAGCCGGTCAGCGTCAGGGAGGCGGCCAGGACTACTGCCGGATACAGTTTGCGCATGGGATGTTCTCCTTATGGCTTTTTATGCTGTTGTCTGTTCATCTGTACAAATAATACAGCGACGACGCCAGGGCCGGCAGTTTAATTCACCAGGCCGGGGATAAAATGCGATCCCGATCCGGCCGCAGCACAGACAGCAGCAGAAGAAAAGAAGAAGAAAAGGATCAGCTGAGCGGGGACTGGGGCGGGGAATTAAAAAGGGCAGCCCCGGATGAAGCTGCCCGACAGGCCGGAGCATATCCGGCCTGGGAAGAGCTGTTTAGCTTAAGGCAAAGGCCAGCTCGTACATATCTTCGCGGAACTGATGATGCATGGTTTCAATGCATTCGATAATATCGTGATGTACCAGCACACCGCGCTGAATACCAATGCAGCGGCCGGAGTAGCCTTCGTGCAGCAGCTGTACGGCATAGGCGCCCATACGGCTGGCCAGCACACGGTCAGACGGGGTAGGGGTTCCGCCGCGCTGAATGTGGCCGAGCACAGTGGCACGGGTTTCCAGGCCGGTAGTGGACTCGATTTCGCGGGCCATCTGATGCACATCGGTCTGATTTTCGCAGACCACAATGATGGCGTGGCGCTTGCCGGCATCAATACCGTCCTGAATGTCACGGTAGACCTTGCTCTTGCTCCACGGACGCTCGGGGACCAGTACAGCCTCCACGCCGCAGGATATGGCAGCGCTCAGCGCCAGGTCACCGCAGTGACGGCCCATTACTTCCACCACGCTGATGCGCTTGTGGGATGAGCAGGTATCACGCAGCTTGTCGATGCAGGCCACGGCAGTGGACAGGGCGGTATCAAAACCTATGGTGGTATCGGTACCGGCTATGTCATTGTCGATGGTGCCCGGCAGGCCGATGCAGGGATAGCCGGCTTCGGACAGACGCTTGGCACCCATATAGGAGCCGTCGCCGCCTATAACCACCAGGGCATCTATGCCATGATCCTTCATCACCTCTATGCATTCCTGGCGCACTATTTCCTCACGGAAGGCCGGGAAACGGGCAGTACCCAGGAAGGTACCGCCGCGCTGCAGCATGTCGGATACAGACTTTCTGTTCAGCGGTTGAATTAAACCTTCATGCAGGCCCATATAGCCGTCATGAATACCTGCAACCTCAAAGCCGTAGTCAATGGCAGTACGCACCACTGCACGAATGGCGGCATTCATGCCCGGAGCATCGCCGCCTGAGGTTAATACACCAATTTTCCTGATAGACATTTATAAGATCCAGTCCAGCAAAAAACAGCTTCCAAAATCAGACTGCAGCAGTGGCTGCTTCAATGATGGCGGTAAAGTCAGGGGCCTTTAAGGAAGCTCCGCCTACCAGTCCGCCGTCTATGTCGGCCTGCTTGAAGAGATCAGGGGCGGTCTTGGCATTGCAGGATCCGCCGTAGAGGATGCGCACACCGGCAGCCACTTCAGCGTCAAATTCAGCCAAATAGGCGCGGATGGCAGCGTGTACACTCTGAGCGATTTCGGGAGTAGCGGTCTTGCCGGTACCAATGGCCCAAATAGGCTCATAGGCAATCACAGCCTTCTCAAAGGCCTTGATGCCGCATAAATCGATCACGGCCTGCAGTTCTTCGCGGATCACATTCATGGTTTCTTTGGCTTCAAACTGAGCCTCAGACTCGCCTACGCACAGTACGGGGATCAGGCCGTTGTCCTGGGCGCACTTGAATTTCTGAGCTACATAAGCGCTGGATTCCTGATGATACTCGCGGCGCTCGGAGTGACCGACTATGGCGTAGGTGCAGCCGAATTCGCGCAGCATAACCGGAGAAGTCTCTCCAGTGTAGGCACCCTGGGTGTGAATATCGCAGTCCTCGGAACCCCACTGCAGGGCTGAACCCTGAGCGAGCTGCTCCACCATGCCGATGAATACGGCTGGAGCACATACTGCAACTTCAGCTTTACCGGCAGCCTTGTCCGCAGGCGCCCGTAAAGCAGTAACCAGTGCAGTTACAGATTCTTTAGTGCCGTTTAATTTCCAGTTGCCCATGACCAGAGGTGTTCTCATGTTGGTTATCCTCACTTAATCTAAACCAAACAGTTGTGTCCAAAGCGCAGAAAGAAACGTGTGAAAACGCTTTCATTGCGTGCTTACGAGGTATTGTATACCAAATCAGGCAGCATTTTTCAGGTCAAAAATACAATACGTGACCGCCCTCTTTGCCCGGCAGGAGCCGGCATCCTGATTTTTCAGAGCTTCTGCCTGATCGACCGCAGGCTGATGGTTAATACAGTGTGTAGTGCAGATTAATCCTGTGTTGTTCTGTCCTGATCTCCGCTCTCTTCCACACTTACAGCCTCATTGATGCCCTCCAGAGCCAGGCGGTGCTGTACCCGGCTGTTGTGCCCCATGAACAGGATACGGCGGCGGTGCAGCACCAGATGTTTTTGTTTGCGGTGAAAGCGGTGTACATTCTTTTTCACTATAGTTACCCCCCAAAAATTCAGCCGCGGCTCTGCCGCCGGCCTGCGCTCATTGTAAGACAAAGCAGGGAGGCGCAGACGTTGCATGTGACCTGCACTCAGGCTGTGCCTTAATAGTGCAGTGGCTGATCCAAAAAGCGATATTTTGCTAAAATGAGCCTTTATAACTGAGAAGTGATGCACACTTTCAAAATTATTTCTTGTATTTCATAGGAGCTCTTATGCGCGTTTTGAAATTCGGCGGCACCTCTGTGGCCAATGCCGAGCGCTTTTTGAATGTTTCCGATATTGCGATCAACACCGCAAAGCAAACCGAAACAGCCTTAGTCCTGTCAGCTCCTGCCAAAATTACCAATTTATTGGTTGCTTTAGTTAAAAGTGCAGTAAAAGGCGGGGATGGAAAGGAAGAGTTTGCGGCCATACGCAAGATTATTCTCCCGCTGATTAATACTCTGTCCCTGAAGTATGCAGATTTTAACGGCGCGGTGGTGACCGATGAGGTGGAGACCACCCTGCAGTTAATTGAGCGCCGCATCGAAGGCGTAAAACTGCTCGGGCAGTGCCCGGAGCTGGTGGAGGCTTTTGTCGAAAGCCGCGGTGAGAGTTTCTCCATAGCCATTATGGCCGAACTGCTCAAAGCCCGCGGCTGCCGGGTGCGCGTCATCGATCCGGTCATGGTGCTGTGCACTGAAGGCGGCATTCTGGAAAGTTCTGTCAATATAGAAGAATCCCGCCGCCGCTATGCCATGATTGCCAAAGAGCCCGGTGCCATTACCCTGATGGCCGGTTTCTGCGGCGGCAATGCCAATGGCGAGCTGGTGCTGCTGGGCCGCAACGGCTCTGACTATTCCGCCGCCTGCCTGGCTGCGGTAGCCGATGCCGAATGCTGCGAAATCTGGACTGATGTGGACGGTGTCTACAGCTGTGACCCGCGCTCCGTGCCCGATGCTGTGCTTTTAAAGCGCATGTCCTACAAGGAAGCCATGGAGCTGTCCTATTTCGGTGCCAAGGTACTGCATCCGCGCACCATTTCCCCCATAGCCCAGTTCCATATTCCCTGCCTGATTAAGAACACCTTAAATCCGCAGGGTGAGGGCACGCTGATTGCCGAGGAAACCGATCGCGATATACCGATCAAGGGTATTTCCGATCTCAAGAACATTTCCATGGTCAATGTGCAGGGCCCGGGCATGAAGGGCATGGTAGGCATGGCAGGCCGTCTGTTCACCGCCGTGTCACAGGCACAGATCTCCATAGTGCTGATTACCCAGTCCTCTTCCGAGTACTCCATTTCCTTCTGTATCCATACCCAGGATGTGCTGCGCGCCCGCCGCGCCATAGAGGAGGAGTTCTTCCTGGAGCTTAAGGAAGGTCTGCTCGATCAAATTGAGATCATTGACAAAAAGGCCGTGATCTCCGTAGTAGGCGACGGCATGCGCACCATGCGCGGCACCTCTGGCAAGTTCTTCCGTGCCCTGGCCCAGGCCAATATCAATGTCAACGCCATAGCCCAGGGTTCCTCCGAGCGCTCCATCTCGGCAGTGATTGATGAGAGCAAGGTAGCCGAGGCCATAGCCGTCTGCCACATGACCTTCTTCAGCTCCAAGCAGATCCTCGATGTGGTGCTGGTGGGTGTAGGCGGTGTAGGCTCCGAGCTGCTCAATCAGATCAAGAAGCAGCAGGGCATCTTAAGACAGCGTCACGGCATTGAGATCCGCGTGGTAGGCATAGCCAACACCAGCAACTTCATCACCGATCCCAAGGGCATAGATCTGGAGAACTACCGCAGCCTGCTGGACGATCAGCAGCACAGCAGCCGCTTCTCCATTACCCGTGCCAAGCAGCTGATAGGCGATTCCCATCTGGTCAATCCCGTACTGGTGGACTGCACTTCAGACGAGCGTCTGGCCCTGTCCTATATAGAGCTGATGCAGGCAGGCTTCCATGTGGTTACTCCCAACAAGAAGGCCAATACCGGCTCCATGGAGTATTACCACGGTCTGCGCCGCACCGCCCGCGTCTTCCACCGCAAGTTTCTCTACGAGGCCAATGTGGGTGCCGGTCTGCCGGTCATCAACACCCTGCAGAATCAGCTGGCCGCCGGTGATGAATTAATTGAGTTCTCCGGCATCATGTCCGGCACGCTGTCCTACATCTTTGGTCTGGTGGAAGACGGCATGACTCTTTCCGAGGCCACCCGCGATGCCTTTGAGAAGGGCCTGACCGAACCCAACCCCAGCGATGATCTCGAGGGCCTGGATGTGGCCCGCAAGCTGCTCATTCTGGCCCGCGAGTGCGGTTATGAGCTGGATCTGGCTGATGTGGAAGTGGAAAGCGCCGTGCCGGCAGAGTTCCTCAGCGGCTCTACTGCCGAAGAAGTGCTGGCTTCCTTAAGCCGGGCCGATGCTGACTTTGACCGCCGGGTGGAGGCCGCCCGCGCCGAAGGCCGGGTGCTGCGCTATGTAGCCTCGATTAAGGACGGTCACTGCCGCTGTGGTCTGGAGGCGGTGGGTCCGCAGGAGCCTCTGTTTAAGGTACGCGGCGGTGAAAATGCCCTGGCCTTTACTACAGCCTACTACAAGCCGCTGCCGCTGGTCATCCGCGGCTACGGCGCCGGTACTGCCGTGACCGCAGCCGGCGTGCTCTCCGATGTTCTGCGTCTGCAGAACTGGACCCGCGAAGGTTGATGGTGTCCGGGCCTGCCTGTGGCGGGCCCGGCATCTCACCGGCTCACTGTTTTTTGATTTGACTTACAGGAGGGAGCGCCGCCCCGGTCTTGAGGATCGAGTGCTGCGCTTTTTGAAATTTTATGAAGGCATATCGTGCTTACGCGCCGGCATCCGCCGCCAACTTATCCGTGGGTTTTGATCTGCTCGGCGCTGCGCTCAAACCGATCAACGGCGTACCGCTGGGTGATTTTGTAACGGTATATCCCACCACCGAGCCGGGCTGCAGTATTGAGTGCACCGGCCGCTTTGCGCATAAACTCCCGCCTGAGCCGCAAAAGAACATCGTCTATGATGCCTATCTGCTGTACCGCCAGGCCATGGAAGAACGGGGACTGGCTGCGCTCAACCTGCATATGAAGCTGGAGAAAAACCTGCCGGTCTGCTCCGGTTTGGGCTCATCGGCCGCCTCGGTAGTAGCTGCCGTGGTAGCTCTGGATGCCGTACATAATAATGCCCTGGGAGAGCAGGGCCGGGTGGAGCTGATGGGACAGCTTGAGGGCAAAATTTCCGGCTCCATTCACTATGACAATGTGGCCCCCTGTTACTACGGCGGCCTGCAGCTGATCATAGGCGAGCACGGCATTGTTTCGCAGAACCTCAATACCTTTGACAACTGGTACTGGGTATCCTGCTTCCCCGGCATCAAGGTCTCCACCGCCGCCGCCCGCGCCATACTGCCAGCACAGTACCGCAGGCAGGAAGTGATCACCTACGGCCGGCATCTGGCCACCTTTGTGCATGCCTGCCATACAGGCAATGAAGCTCTGGCGGCAGCCTGCCTGGTTGATGTGATTGCCGAGCCCTACCGGGCACAGCTCATCCCGGGCTTTGATCTGGCCCGCAATTTCGGCCGGGCCATCAATGCGCTGGCCACCGGTATTTCCGGATCAGGCTCATCGATTTTTTCCATTTTCACCTCGCTTGAAGCCGCCTCGGAAATGAAGGAATGGCTGGAGCGCAACTTTATTGCCAATGAAGACGGTTTCTGCCACATCTGCTCCATAGATCATGAGGGTGCCCGGGTAGAGGAAATTGAGGTTTAATCATGCAGTTATTTAATTTAAAGGACCACACTCAGGAAGTAAGTTTTGCCGAGGCTGTAAAACTGGGCATAGGCAGGGATCAGGGCCTGTTCTTCATGGACAGCATCAAACCCTTTGACAATGTAGAAGATCTGCTGGCCCTGCCGCTGGTGGAGCGCAGCTGCAAAATTCTGCGCCATCTTGTAGGAGAGGAAATACCGCAGCTGGAGGCCATTATTGCCGATGCCTTTACCTTTAAGGCTCCGCTGGTCAAGGCCGACGATCATATTTATGCCCTGGAGCTGTTCCACGGTCCCACCCTGGCCTTTAAGGATTTCGGCGCCCGCTTTATGGCCCGTGTGCTCTCTGCCGTGCGTGGCGATGCCCATCTGACCATATTGACTGCCACCTCAGGCGATACCGGTGCGGCTGTGGCCGATGCCTTCTACGGGCAGCCGGGCATTGATGTGGTGGTGCTCTATCCCAAGGGCAAGATTTCTGCCCTGCAGGAGAAGCTGATCGCCACTCTGGGCGGCAATATACGCGCCGTGGAAATAGACGGTACTTTTGATGAGTGCCAGGATCTGGTCAAGACCGCCTTTGATGATGCCGCCTTCAGGCAGCAGGTGGGGCTCAATTCTGCCAATTCCATCAATATTTCCCGTCTGCTGGCCCAGGTATGCTACTACTTTGAGGCTGCCGCCCAGCTGTCGCCGGCAGAGCGTGAGCATCTGGTCTTCTCCGTGCCCTGCGGCAATTTCGGCAATATCACCGCCGGCCTGATTGCCAAGGCCCTGGGACTGCAGGCCCGCTTTGTGATCTCCTGCAATGCCAATGACACCGTGCCGCGTTATCTGGCCACCGGCATATGGGAGCCGCATGCCACTGTGGCCACCCTGTCCAATGCCATGGATATTTCCAGACCCAACAACTGGCCGCGCGTGGAAGCTGTGGTCAAGATGATGGGCTGGCAGCTGTCTGATTTTGCCTTTGGGTCAATGAGTGACGAGGAAACCCGCCGCAGCATGGCCGCTTTGTATCAGAAGACCGGCTATGTGCTCGAGCCTCATGCCGCCATTGCCTGTCAGGTGCTGAGCGACAATCTGCAGGAAGGGGAGACCGGTATCTTCCTGGGCACCGCCCATCCGGCCAAGTTCAAGGAAGTGGTGGATGAAACCCTGGGCCTGGACACTCCGCTGCCGGAGGCTCTGGCCAAACGCGTGGATCTGCCCAGCTCCAAGGTGCTGCTGCAGCCTGATTATCAGGCCCTCAAGGCTTATATGCTGCAGGAACTTGCCGTATAAAGTACTACATACAGCCGTCCCCGGCTGGGGGCGGCAGGGCACTGCTCTCACCCCGGGGGCAGTGCCTTTTTCTTTTTCAGCCTATTTGCCGGCCGCTGTGGATAATGCGCTCGAGTTCTGCGCAGTCGGCGGCGGCAAAAGTGCTCTGCCAGCCTGAGGGATCACCGCATTCCACCGCGCCGTAGCCCCACAGGGCACAGCAGGAAGGGCAGCCGGCCCGGCGGGCGGCTTCCATGTCATTGAGATGATCTCCCACATACAGGGCCTCAACCGGCTGTACTCCCAGGGTACGGCAGGCGGTAAGCAGCGGCTCGGGATGGGGTTTGGCATGAGTGCAGCTGTCACAGCCCAGGATCAGGCTGAGGGCAGGGTACAGAGGGAAATGCTGCAGCAGTTTTACGGCCATGTTGTGGTACTTGTTGGTCACTACAGCGCATTTGATGCCGTCTGCCTTAAGGCGCAGCAACAGCTCATTCATGCCGGGAAAAGGCCTGGTGTCCGTGCAGATGTGCTCAGTGTAATATTGGGCAAAATAATCGCGCATGGGGCCTTCTATTAAGGCAGCATCCTGCGCTGCCGGAGCAATGGACGCCCGCAGCATGACGCGCATGCCCGAGGTGACGCAGCGCGCTATATTCTCCCGCGGGGCCTCGGGATAACCGAAATGTTGCAGGGTGGCCTGACAGGCGTTGATCAAATCCGGGGCAGTATGGAGCAGGGTGCCGTCCAGATCAAAAAGTACGGCGGCAAAAGGCCGGACGGACGCGGCGGCGGGTGTAGAATGAAGGGGAGGTGTGCTTGACACTGTAAAGCCTTGTTCCTTATATTGCGGGTTGAGTTTCAGCCTAAGTTTATTTAATTGGAGAGAGAAGTGCCAAATCCAGCAGCAGATGCCGCTTTTCAAGCAAAGGCAGCATATCTTCAGGAATCAGTTAAATCCATTCCCGATTTTCCCAAGCCGGGAATATTGTTTCGTGATATTACCTCATTGTGTGAAGATAAAAAAGCCTTCAGGATGTGCCTGGATCTGCTCGAGGAGCTCTGCCGCGACTGCGCTCCGGACAAGATTGTCTGCGCTGAAGCCCGCGGCTTTGTGTTCGGAGCTCCGCTGGCTGATCGCCTGGGCTGCGGCCTGGTCATGGTCAGAAAGCCGGGCAAGCTGCCGCGTAAGACCATAAGCGAGCAGTATGATCTGGAATACGGCAGCAATGTGCTGCAGCTCAACCATGATGCCATCCTGCCGCATGAGCGCGTGCTGGTGCTCGACGATCTGCTGGCCACCGGCGGTACGGTGGAGGCCATGATCAAACTGGTCCGCAGACTGCAGGGCGAGGTAGTGGGCGCTGCTTTTGTGCTCGAGCTGTTCGATCTGGGCGGCGCGGAGCGGATCAGACAGTCCTGCGGCGTGGATGTAGTCTCACTGCTCAAATTCCCCGGGCACTGATGCCCTTTACTGCCGGGCTAAATGACCGCCCGGCCTCAGCTCAATTTTTGATTTCTGCATAAGGTTTGCCGATGAGCATCACATTAAGCGGCGACTATCAGGCGCTAGCCCGCAAGTATCGTCCCCAGGTTTTTGAAGATGTAGTAGGGCAGAAGCATGTGCTCAGCGCACTGGCCAATGCCATAGATACCAGACGCGTCCATCATGCCTATCTGCTGACCGGTACCCGCGGCATAGGCAAGACCACCATAGCCCGCATCATGGCCAAGTCGCTGGAATGCGAGCAGGGGGAGAGTTCACATCCCTGCGGCTGCTGCAATGCCTGCCGGGGGATCACCGCCGGCTCCTTTCCTGATGTGATTGAAATCGATGCCGCCTCGCAGACCAAGGTGGACGATACCAGGCAGCTGCTGGAAAACACGCAGTATCCTCCCATCAGCGGCCGCTATAAGATCTACATCATAGACGAAGTGCACATGCTCTCCCAGAGCAGCTTCAATGCTCTGCTCAAAACTCTGGAAGAGCCTCCTTCCTATGTCAAATTCATCCTGGCCACCACCGATCCGCACAAGATCCCCACTACTGTGCTCTCCCGTTGCCTGCAGTTTCAGCTCAAGGCGCTGAGTGTGGAGGAGATACAGCAGCAGATCCAGAAGATCACCGCTTCTGAAGGTCTTACCTGCGAATCAGAAGGGGCCCTGCTGATTGCCCGGGCAGCCCGCGGCTCCATGCGCGATGCTCTGTCGCTGTGTGATCAGGCCGTAGCCCTGGGCCGCGGCGCCGTCCGCCGGGAAGTGGTGCTTTCCATGCTGGGCACGGTAGGGGACAGCGTGATAGCCGAAGTGCTGGACAGCCTGGATCCCAAAGCCGGGATTAAGCTGGGAGATCTGCTCTCCCGCATCACGCAGATCAGCCCCAATTACCACAGCCTCATAGATGAGCTGACTGTGGCCCTGCATGATCTGGCGCTCTTTCAGTTCATAGGCGGCAGCAAATTAAATGTCTTTTCCCTGCCTTTGGAGATGCTGGAAAAATACGCCCCCAAATTTACTGCCCAGCAGCTGCAGCTTTACTATCAGATCTGCATAGAGGGGCTGCGGGAATTTGATTATGCCCCTGACGGCAAGTCTGCCTTTGAGATGACTTTGCTGCGGCTGCACGCTTTTACCCCGGAAAAAAAAAAGATTGGCTGAATGAAAAAGACGCCGAAAATTTAGCCGCAGCCCAGGCTGCGGCAGTACAAACTGCTCCTGCCCCTCAGCCGCCGGCGTCCTCCGGCAGCACTGTCTCCTCAGAGTTTAATTACAATCAGCCGCTGGATATACAGTCTGCGGCCAACAGCATAGCCGTGCTCAATGCCCCATCCAGCCCGGCGGCAGGGAACAATTCAGCCTTTATGCGCCCGGAAGCCCAGCAGAGCGCCCTGAAAAGCCGCCCGCTGAGCCCTGACAGTCAGGAGATGCTGCGCAGCCTGCAGCCTGCAGCCACGCCGCAGCAGTCACAGCCGCAGCCGCCGGCTGCAGGTCAGCTTTCTGCCGGAGCGCAGGCAGTGGCGCGAGCGGCGGAACTGCTCAATCTCCCGGTGGCCGATCCGGCCATACAAGCAGGTTTCAGCCGCTGTCTGCAGGCACTGTCCTATCTCATAGACTTAAAACAGGCCTCAGGTCTGCTGCGGGCACGGCAGCACCGGCAGAAAGGAGCTGATCCCACAGTGCGGCAGATTGCCGGTCTGGCTGCTCTGGCCGCTCAGCCGCCGGGGCAGATGCCTCCTGCCGGCAGCCAGCCGGACAGCACAGCTCAGGCCGGGCAGGAGCTGCCGGCGGCCCCGGTGCCTGCCGCCTCGGCGGATATCATGACTGCCCCGATGAGTCTGGAGGAAGCCAGACGCATCAATCAGGCAGTGGATCAGAGAATGCAGCAGGAGCAGGCGGCAGAGCCGGTCTCTCCTCTGGCCGGCAATTTTGCCACAGAATCCGGAGCCCCTTCGGCATCCCCGGTGCCTGCCGCTCCGGCGGATATCATGACTGCCCCGATGAGTCCAGAGGAATCCAGGCGCATCAATCAGGCAGTGGATCAGCGGATGCAGCAGGAGCAGGCGACAGAGCCGGCACTGCCGCAGCAGACTCCTCAATATCCTGCACCGCCGGGCGTCCTGCCTGCAGGGGAGGCGGCCGCAGCCGTACCGCCGCAGCCGGAAAATATCCCGCCGCAGGCTCTGCCGGATGCCGTGGCGGTGGATGCCGGGCCTGTGCCGCCTGATTATCTGCAGGATCTGCCGCCTCTGGAGGATGATGACTATGCCCCGGCCGGTGCCCTGGCAGAAGGAGAAGATGAATTCTATGCCCGGCAGGGAGGCCCGGATCTGCTGCTGGCCGCAGATCCTGCCTCTCAGCCTGCGGCTGTGCCGCCGCCTCCGCAGCCGTACACTGAGCCTGCCGGAAAGTTCTCCAGGTCCGGGAACTATGGCAGGGAAAAGTCCGGCGGCAGAGGACAGTCCACCTTAATCCCGCGGGGGGAGCAGACTCTGCCGACAGGATACAGACTGCCGCATTTTCCCAGCCTGCGTCCGCTGGGGGCTGACGATTATTACCCGCAGCTGGAGCAGAGCGACCCCTGGTATAAGCTGATTGCCGCCTGCGGTTTTAAGAATGGACCGGATCTCAATGCACTGCTTTTTTCCGCTTTGCAGCACGGTCCGGATGCCCAGGGTAACATGGCTTTAAGCTGCAGCCTGGATCACCGGGATTATATTGAAGGCAGCGGAGCGGTACAGCGCTTTAATCAGCAGTTCTCCCAATATTTCGGCCGGCCGGTGCAGGTCATCATATCCTATGTGCCAGGAGTGCCGGACGGAGCACCTTGTGCGGCAGTCAATCAGGCCCTGCAGCGCGATATTGCTGCCCGCAGGCAGGAACTGTCCCGGGAAGCCTGGCTGCAGGGGCTGTGTAATCTTATGGGGGAAAATCTCAATGAGCTGCCGCTGCAGCTTTATGTGCCGGAAAATAGTGCAGAGAGCAGATAATGTCACTGCATGATGCCTTATGCCGGAAAGTGAGCTTATGGCTTCAGGACAGAGCTGCTGTCCTGGGGCGTGAGCTGATTAAAGCGCTGCAAAACAGCAACAGGACCTGCAAAGAAGTTATGACTTTTCCTGTCAAATAAAAATCTCATTCAGATCTGTCCGGCACAGCGGCAGGATCTTTGAGGCGAAAGAAAATGAGAAATTCAGAGATTAGTACTTTAAAACAAAAAGAGGCGGTCAAGACCCCAGGCAATGGCAATTCTGAAAAAGGAAAGCCAGGCTTGACACTTTACCTTATTGCAGGTCCCAATGGTTCAGGAAAATCAACAGCTTATGAATATTTGAAGGCAGAAGGCAAAATTGATGCTGATACACCTTTCGTCAACCCTGATCTTTACGGCAAAAAGCTTGCAAACCAGTACGGCTGTCACAATGTGAATGAACTTCCGCCTGAGCTCAAAACAAAAGTAGATATTGCAGCCGGCAGACAAGTACTTACAGCCAGAGCCAAATGCCTTAAGAACAGGCAGGATTTTATTGTAGAGACTACAGCATCATCCCGCGGCATTCTTAAGCTGATTGATGAAGCCAAAGCACAAGGGTATTTCATTGATACCAGTTTCGTCATTTTGCAGAATGCCAAGTTAAACAATCTCAGAATACACTCCAGGATTCAAACAGGCGGTCATTACGTTGAACCGGAAATTGTCAACAGGCGATTTGACAAAGCCATGCAGTTAATGCCGGAAATCTTGGCAAAATCTGATTGCGCAAGGCTGATTGACAATACCGAACATTACTTTGAAGTCTTAACTAAAGATGGAAAAATTGTTAAGACAGATCCCAATAAGAACTGGGATCAAAGGAGATTGGACCACGTCATTAATCAGATGAAAACTCACAATCCGGCTTTAACGGTAAAAAGCCAGGGAGCCGCAGAATGACAGTGCAGAGCCTAAGCCTCACTGTCAATATATTCCCTGGTGCCATCACGGTGTAACTTGTAGATACCTTTTTCATCAGCTCTCCATACAGGGGCGCCGGCATCCCAAAGCTTATTTGCTGCCTGATCTGCCACAGCAGCCAGGTATTTGGGATCTGACATGATGCGAAAAAGCCACTGTACATCCGTTTCCCCTTCATGACGGGGAAAATCATCAGCAATGCTCATATCAGCCTCCTTTTCCAAAAGATATGACTTATTTTATCACGGTAAAACTGCTTTACTCCCAGCAAAGACTTGTCGCCTGTAGCCCAGCTTCATTCATATTTTTCCATTGCTTCATGCATAACCCGCGTTTTGCACTTTTGACCCCATAAAAATGGCCTCTAAGGCTCATTCTTATGCCGTTTTCGGCTGTTTGAAATTCTGAAATTACGTAGAGAATGTTTGCTTCATGCATAAATCCTGTTGAATGGCAGCCACGCCTGCCCGCGCATGGCGGCGGTCGCATGAAAAGGAGGGAGAGGATGCGGGAGGTCAGGTCTGCGTATGGCCGTCAGGGATAAATTTGATCTTTGCTGAATTTTTCCCGTTACATCATGTGCCAGCCGGGAGCAGAGCCTATACTGCAGACAGGAGTATATTCAGGATTTAAAGCCCATGAAAGCGATAAAACTGCTGCACTGCATGTTGATGATCCTGCTGCTGTTTGCTGTTGGATCGGTCAGTGCGGCCAATAAAAATCCCTTTATTGATCGCTTTGCCCCCGGATCCCGGGTGGTGGTGGCAGTAGAGGATGACTATTTTCCTTTTTCATACACAGACCGTGACGGCAGGCGGATCGGCTTTGATGTGGATTTTTCCCGCATGTTGTGCCATGAGCTCAAACTCAACTGCCGGCTGGAGTCCATGCCCTTTGCCCGGATCCTGCAGGCAGTGGAGGAGGGCAGCGTGGATCTGGGGATCTGCGGTGCCAGTCAGACCGCGGACAGAGCCAAAAGACTGCTTTTTTCCCGACCTTATTACCGTTCCAGCACTATCTTTGTCGGCCGGGCCGGCGCTGAACATCTGGATTTTGCATATCAGACTGCCCACGGCCTGAAACTGGGGGCGCAGACTGCTACAGTACAGGGTCAGATCCTAAAACAGTATTTTGGGCATAACAATAAGATAATTTTGTGCGAAAATTACCAGCAGTTGTTTGAAGCAGCCGTCTCAGGGGAGCTTGATGCCATTTTGGTTGACGGCCTGGCTGGCTATCAGTACATGAAAATGGAAAGCTTTATGGATCTGGTGCTCATAGGCACACTGCCGGATATAGATCTGCAGTCAGAATACAGCCGCATAGTGCTCAATCTCAGGGATCGGGTCGGGCTGAAGCTGGTTGATGATGCTATTTTGCAGATTCTGCTGAGCAGGGATTATCAAATGCTCTCCCTGCGATATTTTCCTTTCATTGCTTATTGAGTTCCCCTGAGCTGAAGACGCGTACAAGGCAGACATGACTGATCAGGTGGTGAAGGATAAAGCACAGCGCAGACGCAGGGTATTTTCCCTGCAGGCCATATTTCTGGGCCTGCTGGGAGTGTTCTCTTCAGTCTTTATTCTGGTGATGCTCTATGCCTACCATGACATGAATCAGATCAGATCTTCCTCCGCTGCCCTGACCGAACATGCACTGCCCCGCATCATGAGAGCACAGCGCTCGCTGATCAACCTCGAACGCCTCCGCTCCTATATCAATGTTGTGAAGGAAAGCTCCGACCCCCACATCAGCTGCAACGCCTATATTGATGCCTCGGCTCTGCTGACTGAGCAGCTTTTTGATGTGGAGGAGGTGGCCACTCTCTCCAGCGAGGTGCTCAGCCTGGTGCAGCAGCTGTGGAAGAACCGCCTCGCGCTTAATCAGGCCTATGGCGTACTGAACCGGTCCGGCGGCCGCCTGGCCCTGATGGTCTATCATATAGAGATGGAACTGGGGCTGCCTGAGGCAGACCGGCTTATGCTGCCGCCGGCGGCACAGGATCATGTCGGGATGAGTTCCTCCATATACAAAATTTATAATGAGGCCCTGCAGATCTGCAGCGCCGGCCTGCAGGGAGATGTGGTCAGGCACTGCCAGGCACTGCCTGAGGCCAGGAATGATTTTAACCAGGCTCTGCGCTCCTGCCAGGATGCAGAGCACGAGCTGCTCAGCCAGCACCGTGAAATAGAGTTTAGGCTCAATCTGATGTCCACTGCCTACATTCAAAATGAAACCCAGGTCATAGGCGGGGAATTAAAGCAGATCTCCTCCACTGCCCGCGATCTGCTGGATTATTTGATTTTGATTTTCTTCTTTGTGCTGGTCAGCTGCTTTATCCTCTATATCACCATATATTCAGTCATGGTGCAGCCGCTGCAGCAGATAGCCGGCTTTATTACCAGCCTGACGCATAAGCAGGACGATGAATCTCCGGCACAGCCGTTGCCGGATACCAGGGTACAGGAGATGAGCAAAATAGTGTCCCTGCTGCGCCGGCTGTATGAAAATGTACAGAAAATCACCGATGATTCCGAGCGCATCACCAGGAACTATACAGAGCTGCTGACCATATCCTACTATGACGAGCTGACCGGGGCCCACAACCGCCGGGCGCTGGAACTTTTCAACCGTACGGTAGGGCAGGTGCCGGCCCGCTTTGCGGTGATGATGGTGGACATAGATTTCTTCAAGAAATTCAATGACTCCTTAGGCCATCAGCAGGGAGACATGGTGCTGCGCCGCATCAGCCTGTGCCTGATTAAGAACACGGCAGAGTCCGATATAGTCTACCGCTACGGCGGAGAGGAGTTCTGCATAGTCCTGCAGAATGTGGACGAAGCCATACTGGCCGTCATAGGTCAGAGACTGTGCCACCTGGTCAAGCAGCTGGATATAATCAATCCGGGCAATGACCATCAGCCGGTCACCATTTCCATAGGCATCAGCCCGGCCACCACCGTCCGCGGGCAGTGGTCATTAAATGAAATGATAGCCATGGCCGACATAGCCCTGTATGAGGCCAAGCATCAGGGCCGCGGGCGCTTTGTCTTCTATCAGTCCGGTCAGGAGACCAGTCAGCATCCAGCAGCAGGCGGGGAGCAGTAGGCCTGCAGGCGATTTTTTGGTGCAGACAGACGGCAACAGGGACCGCAGCTGCCTGTGCACCGGCCGGCCCGGCCCTTTTGTTTGCGTTGATTTTTCGTATCCTGTACACTATTTTCTGCACAGGGCAGGACCTGATCGCAGCAGCCACCGCAGGCAGGACCTGAAGCAGGCTCTTTTGAGGCGCTGCTGTGGAAGAAAGGGCAGGTTTGACTGCCTGCTGCCTTGGAGGCTGTGGAGTACGCAATGCATGTACTGCATCACTTTTCTACTTTTGTTTGTAAAGGAGGCCGCGTTTGCATCTGCAGTCTGCTGCAGGGGTTTGCGCGAAAATTGAGATGAATAAATTCAGCCAATCCTTATTATTAACAACCTGCCTTGCCGCTACCGGCGGAGCCATGGCCGCTGATGTCAATATCTGGAACTGGAGCGACTATATAGCCCAGGACACAGTTGCCAATTTCGAGAAGGCCCTCAATCTGTCTGCCAACTACGTCTTGTTTGACTCCAATGAAATGGTGGAAGCCAGACTGCTGTCCGGAAATTCAGGTTTTGATGCCTGCATGATGACCAGTTATTATGTACCCCGTCTGGCCAAGGCAGGAGCTCTGGAAAAGATCGACAAGAGCAAGATCCCCAACTGGAAGAATTTGGATCCGGCCCGCCTGCAGGTACTCGCCGAAATCGATCCCAACAATGACTACGCCTATCCCTATACCGAAATTACCATAGGCATAGGCTACAACAAGGAAAAGATTGCTGAGATCTTTGGACCGGACTACAAAGTGGACAGCTGGGATTTCCTGTTTAAGAAGGAAAATTCCGACAAATTAAAGCAGTGCGGCATAGCCGTGCTGGACAGCCCCATTGAAATCATTTCCGTGGCCATGCACTACCTGGGCAAGGATCCCACCTCCGAAAAAGCCGAAGATTACACCGAGGCCCAGGAGCTGCTGACCCGTCTGGCCTCCAATGCGGCTTACTTCCACTCCTCTCGCTACATCAACGATCTGGCCTCAGGTGAGATCTGCGCTGCCATAGGCTATTCCGGTGATATTCTGCAGGCAGCCGATCGTGCCAAACAGGCCAATCTCAGCTTCAGCGTGGATTATGTCCTGCCCAAGGAAGGCTCCATGATGTGGTATGACTGCTGGGTGGTACCTGCCAAGTCCAAGAATTACGACAATG
This sequence comes from uncultured Enterobacterales bacterium, assembly GCA_964424565.1. GTDB lineage: Bacteria > Pseudomonadota > Gammaproteobacteria > Enterobacterales > Succinivibrionaceae > Avisuccinivibrio. The sequence continues at coordinate 27,379 of CAYRIZ010000011.1, read as the reverse complement.
GCATGGCCTGGTTTAACTACCTGATGGATGAAGATGTAGCCGCTTCCGTAGCCAATGAAGTCAAGTACATCCTGCCGGTCACCGGCGCCATGGACAAGCTGGGCGATGATCTCAAGCAGAATCCCAGCGTGATGCTGAGCCAGGCCACTCTGGATACCATGTACTTTGCTCAGCCTACCACCTCCAGGGTTTCCCGCATCACCAACCGCGTCTGGAACTCCATGAAGCTCAACTCCGATGCTGTGTTTGAGAGCGATGAGGAAGGTGAAGCAGAGGGCGGCTGGGAATAAATCCCGGTCTGCAGCATGGCGCAGATCCTTTCCATAGTAAATCCCAAGGGCGGCAGCGGCAAAACCTCAGCCGCCCTGAATTTGAGCTGCGCCATAGCCGCGGCCGGCCGCCGGGTCCTGCTGATTGATTTCGATCCCATGGGATCGGCCACGGCAGGACTGGGGCAGAGCAGGGCCCCGGAAGGGCGCAGTCTGGCAGCCGCCATGATCTTAGGCGGCGATCCGGCGCTCTCCTGCTGCCGGCCGGAGCACTGCGGCATAGATCTGCTGCCTTCAGGCGATGAACTGACCGCCGCAGCCGTGGAGCTGCACCGTCTGCCGCGGCAGGAAGCTTTGGGCGCCCTGCGGCGCACCTTAAGTGAAATCCGCTCCTTTTATGATCTGATAGTGGTGGATACTCCGCCTTCCATGGACATGCTTACCGGCTGCGCCCTCTGCGCCGCCGACAGCGTGCTGGTGCCCATGCCCTGCGAATATCTGGCGCTGCATGCCCTGAATTATCTGACGGCCAAAATAGCTGAACTCAAATCCGCCGGCCTGATGCTCGGCAGCATTACCGGCATAGTGCGCACCATGTATGAAGAGGGCGTTCCTCTGACTACAGCTGTGGCGGACATGTTCAAGCCCTATGAAAGGCTGCTGTTTAAAACCGGCATTCCCTACGCTCCTGCCATTTCCGAAGCCCCGGCCTTTGCGCTGCCGGTGATCCTCTATGAGCCTGACTCCACTGCCACAGCCAGTTATCTGTCCCTGACGGCTGAACTGACCGCCAGGATGGGCATCAAGACAGTCTGACCTCCGCTGCCGGCGCCTTCAGGTACCAAAAATCACGTTTTTGCGCTGCTGGCGTAATCTTTTGCCTGCAGGCTGTAAATTTTTTCCGTAAGCTTAGTGCAACTTGGGTTAACATAGGCTATCATTAGCGCAAGCTAACTAATTTGATGCTGTAAGAGGAAATCATGAGCGCCATCATTGATATCAAAGCAAGAGAAATCATCGACAGCCGCGGCAATCCCACTGTAGAGTGTGATGTATTTTTGGATTCCGGCGGGTTTGGCCGTGCCTCCGTGCCGTCAGGTGCTTCCACCGGCGTTCGCGAGGCCATTGAGCTGCGCGACAATGACAAGACCCGTTTCGGCGGCAAGGGAGTACTGCAGGCCGTAGCCAATGTCAACACTGAGATCCGCGATGCTCTGCTGGGCAAGGAAAGCCTCGATCAGACCGCCATTGACACCACCATGATTGAGCTTGACGGTACCAAGACCAAGGGCCGTCTGGGCGCCAATGCCATTCTGGCCGTGTCCATGGCTGTAGCCAAGGCCTCTGCCGATGAAAGCGCCCTGCCTTTATACCGTTATCTGGGCGGCTGCGGCCAGATGTTCATGCCTGTGCCTATGATGAACATCATCAACGGCGGTGCCCATGCCAACAACAATTTGGATCTGCAGGAGTTCATGATTATCCCGGCCGGTGCTCCTACCTTCCGGGAAGCCGTACGTTACGGCGCCGAGACCTTCCACGCCTTAAAGTCTCTGCTCAACTCCCGTGGCCTGACCACTGCCGTGGGTGATGAAGGCGGTTTTGCCCCCAGCATTCACAGCCACGAAGAAGCCATTGAGCTTATATTGGAGGCCATAGAAAAGGCCGGCTTCAAGGCAGGCGAAGACATCTTCCTGGGTCTGGACTGCGCCTCTTCCGAGTTCTATGACGAGGAGCGCAACCTCTATGCTCTCAAGAAGCAGGGCAAGACCTACGACATTCATCAGTGGATAGACATACTCGAGAGCTGGGTGAAGCAGTATCCGCTCATCTCCATAGAAGATGGTGCCGCTGAAGGCGACTGGGACGGCTGGGCTGAACTGACCGGACGTCTGGGCGGCTGCTGCCAGCTGGTAGGCGACGATCTGTTCGTGACCAACCCTGAGATCCTGCGCGAAGGCATCACCAAGGGCGTGGCCAACTCCATTCTGATCAAGGTCAATCAGATCGGCTCCCTGACTGAGACCTTCCAGTCCATAGAAATGGCCAAGCGCGCCGGCTACACTGCCGTGGTGTCCCACCGCTCCGGTGAGACCGAGGATGCCACCATAGCCGATATAGCCGTAGGCACCAATGCCGGCCAGATCAAGACCGGCTCCATGTCCCGCTCCGATCGTCTGGCCAAGTACAATCAGCTGCTGCGCATAGAAGAAGAGCTGGGCGCTGCTGCAGTTTACGGCGGCAAGGGCTCCTTCTATCAAATCGCCGGCCGTTTTGCCTGATAGTGATTTAATGATGACATCAAGGCTGAAACAACAACCTTAGCATGAGAACGATTAAGGCAGGCTGCGTGCCTGCTTTTTTCATACAGTAATCTCAGCTGAGACAAATCTTGAGCTGAAAACCAAAATCGCCTGCAGAGCCTTAAGCCGCGGCGGTTTTTTTTTTTTTGTTTTATGGTCTGTGCTCTCAGCAGCTGCTAATCATCCGCTCCGGCATTGTAGCGGGCACCGTTGGCCGCGGCCCGGCGCCTGTGCCGGCGGTGGAAATCGCAGCGCAGGGCACAGCCGGGGCAGGCAGGGCGGCTGCCTTCAGCGTCGCAGATATAGCGGGTCAGGCAGATCTGCTGCCGGCCGCTGATGTCCTGATAGGTATGCCGGCAGGTGACAAAACGGGAGCGGCCCTGCAGCAGGCGGGAGAGTTCACGCTCAAATTCCATATAGGTAGGAATGAGATTGTAGCCGTGAAGTTCCAGCCAGGGCTTGAAGCAGGGCGCCATGTCGATCAGGCTGCGCAGGGCCTCATAGGCACCTATGGCCGCTATGGGCACATAAAACTGCGAATGCACCCGCCGGCCGGTAAAGTAGCGGGGCAGCTGTCTGGACATGAAGTTCTGAATGATCTCATAGAAATTAATGCCTGCAGTAATGAACAGCGGCCAGTAGGCCGAGCGCCGGCGCAGCTCTCTGATCTGCGGCTGATCTGCCGCGGCGGTCAGCTTGAGCTTTTGGGCATCCCGGACCAAATCCTTAAAGATGGAGCCGCGCACGCCCAGCGCCAGGATCATGCTTTTGCGGGAAACCCCGTAGTCCAGGAACATGCGCACGGCTATGCTGCGCACTTTTTCATCGCTGCTCTGCAGTCTGGCCGACAGCGAATGGTCAAAGATATTGAGCATGGAGCGGGCTATGGCATTGTTGATGCTGCCTACTTCCCTTCTGCCGTCCGGACTGATGCGGCAGAGGGCCTGCAGCAGCCGGTCCGGGGAGCTGCCGGCTTCATACAGCAGCAGATCCAGATCGGGATTGTATTCATCAGACAGCGGCACCCGGCGGATCTGATCCCCGCTGTCCGCCGCCTGCTTTACGGCAAAATGCGAGGCGGCATAATTTTTCTGCTGCAGCAGCTCAGGACTGTCATTGCAGGCCGGCCGGCCGCAGTCGCCGCCGCCGCGGTAGCCGCCCACCTGCATGCAGTGGGCGCAGTAGGCCAGCAGACGGTGCGGAATGTAGGCAAACAGCAGCGTATGCAGGACATGCTGCTCCAGGGACATGGCATGCAGCTCCCGGCTGCTGTCTGACTGTTCCGGCCCGCTCCGGTCAGCGGCACTGCCGGCGGACGGAGTGAACTGAGCAGCATTGGCTGTGTGGTAGAGAAAACGGGCAGCCGGCCGACCCTGCAGATACTTCTGCGGATCCTGTACTTCCGGGAAGTTATTCCTGCAACGAATCATGGTTTTTCCTTAGCGGTCAGTACGGCCGCAAAAAGAGGGGTAAGTAAACCAGCATGATCTGCAGGGCAAACACTGCGGCTGCAGCTTGGTTTTCATCAGATGACAGGAAGACGGTTAAGTCATATAGGGGAGGTCCCTCAGGCTAGATGAGATCTGCTATCTCTGATTTATGCAGATTAAATAAATAAAGAGCTGCTGAAAACTTTCTTGCCCTGATATTGTGAGAAAGTTCGCAGTTATTAATTAATACAGTGTAAAAATTAAATACTGGTCAATTTTACATGCAAAAACTCTGAATAAATCAAGGATGGTGCAGTTAATGTATGCTAACTAAGGCAGAGTAAAAGGAGGGAAAAGGAATTAATACAGCGGCTGAAAACAGTGTATTTGCTTTATTTGCGGCCGGCCGGCGGCATTGAGGCGGCAGGGCAGGTGGAAAGTCGTAAGATCATTTCAGGATAATTCAATGATCATAAAAAATCAAGGCAGCCCCGCTGCCCTGGATTATGGTGGTGCAGGGGGCTGCCATTTTGGCTCAGCAGATGATGAGCCGGCAGGATAAGGCGCAGGCTTATTTGGCTGAAGGGATCAGACCCACCTGCAGATCTTCTGCAGTATAGATCTGCCGGCCGTCGGCAAAGACCTTGCCGTCAGCCACGCCCATGATGAGCGAACCGCGCTCCACAATGCGCTTGATATCTATGACATAGCGCACCAGTTTGGTATCAGAGAGCACTTCTCCCTTGAATTTGACCCGGCCTACGCCCAGGGCTCTGCCTTTGCCCGGACCGCCGCGCCAGCCCAGGAAAAAGCCTACCAGCTGCCACATGGCATCCAGGCCCAGACAGCCAGGCATCACCGGATCGCCGGGGAAGTGGCAGGCAAAGAACCACAGATCGGGATTGATATCCAGCTCGGCGGTGATCTGGCCCAGGCCGGCAGCGCCGCCGTCAGCCCTGATATCGGTAATGCGGTCGAACATCAGCATGTTCGGAGCCGGCAGCTGTGAATTGCCCGGCCCGAAAAGCTCACCGCGTGAGCAGGCCAGCAGATCTTCACGGGAAAAAGAATGAACTCCGCGCTCTAATAATGAAGACATGTTTACTCCTTAACGGGTGCCGAAAACCACTATGGTTTTGCCGTGGGCAGAAATAAGATGATTTTCTTCCATCATCTTCAGGATACGGCCTACAGTCTCGCGTGAGCAGCCCACAATCTGACCTATTTCCTGACGGGTGATCTTAATCTGCATGCCGTCGGGATGGGTCATGGCTTCAGGCTGATGCGCCAGACTGCGCAGGGTATTGTAGATGCGGCCGGACACATCCAGGAAGGCCAGATTGCCTACCTTGCTGGAGGTGGAAGCCAGACGACGGGCCAGCTGGGCAGACAGACGCATTAAGATTTCCGGATTGACCTGCACCAGCTGCTTGAACTTGCTGTAGGAAACCTCAGCCACCTCACACTGCACCTTGGCGCGCACCCAGGCCGAGCGGGTGGGATTGTCGCTCTGGTCAAACAGACCAACCTCGCCTATGAAATCTCCCTGATTTAAATAGGTCAGGATCATTTCGCGGCCGTCAGGATCCTTGATCAGCACCACGGCCGAACCTTTGACTACATAATAGAGGGTTTCGGCTTTTTCGCCGGCATGGATGATATTGCTCTTGGCAGGATACTTGTGAATGTGGCATTGGCTGATGAACCAGCTGATAGTACTATCAGTCGAGGCCGATTTAATCATGGAAGTGCTCATTTTTTATCGCCTTAATGCTTTTACTCAAGAGGATTCTCCCCAGGGATCCGCTTGAAACTGTCCGGAGACTGGAGCCTTTGTTGACACTCCCGCCAGGGGCGGGAGATGCCCGTTTCATCCACAGCAGAGCCTCTCTGGAGGTCCTGCACGATGTCCACGAGCCTGGATGCGGGCATGTGCTGCCCTGTTTTCTGCTTACTTACTGCGCCGCACACACATCTGCCGCAGACAGGAGCAGGTCCGGCGCTGCAGCCGGCGGACTTTGTGCCGCATCCGGTTAATTCCAATTTCAAATCATCTGCCGCGGGCTTACTGCCGCAGTCATGATGCAGGGCATAACAAAGATCCGAAATTTCGCCGTGCAGGCTGCAAAATCTGCACGCACAAGCGAACGTGTATCATCATAGCAGATAATCCCATGGGGTTTGAAGTCTTTTGCGCACTGCCGGTGCGCTGCCTGCTCTGGTGCAGCAACAGGGTGAAGATCACGCTTCCGCACCGGCCCGGCGGCAGCATCAGGGCAGCAGCAAAGGGATCTGACCGTGCCCGCGCAGGTATTTTTGCTATAATGTACAATCACAGAGGGCAGAACATTTCTCCTGTGCCCGTGGACACAGTGCAGGACCTCAAAAGAGGCTGCAGTGGAACGAAGCGGGGGAGTGTCACTGTGCCCGGTGCTTGTTTAAAGCATATGCAAGGACGGCAGGACTACTGCCGTAAAACTACAATAATTAATAATTAAAGCAATTAGGTACCACCAATGATCTATTCAAAAGAAGTAGAGCAGATGTGCCCTGTTACCAAGGGTGCATATCACGGTCCTGCTCCTATCCCTGAAGAGGGCAAGTGGGTTCAAGCCAAAGAGATTAAGGATATCAGCGGTTTAACTCATGGTGTGGGCTGGTGTGCCCCGCAGCAGGGTGCCTGCAAGCTGACCCTGAACGTCAAGAACGGCATTATCGAAGAGTGCCTGGTTGAGACCCTCGGCTGCACCGGCATGACCCACTCTGCAGCCATGGCCTCTGAAATCCTCCCCGGCAAGACCATACTGGAGGCCTTAAATACCGACCTGGTATGCGATGCCATCAATACCGCCATGCGCGAACTGTTCCTGCAGATCGTCTACGGCCGTACCCAGACTGCCTTCTCCGAAGACGGTCTTCCTGTTGGTGCCTCCCTTGAAGATCTGGGCAAGACCTTAAGAAGCCAGGTCGGCACCATGTTCGGCACCAAAGCCAAGGGTGCCCGTTACCTCGAACTGACCGAAGGTTATGTCACTCGTCTGGCCCTGAATGAGAACAATGAAATCATCGGCTACGAGTTTGTAAACTTAGGCAAGCTTATTGATACCTTAAAGGCCAACCCTGACATGAAGGGTGCTGACGCCATCGCCAAGATCCGCGGTCACTACGGCCAGTTTGATAATGCGGCCAAGTACATTGACCCCAGACATGAGTAAGAGGTAAATCATGGCATCATTATTTGAAAGCTACGAGCGTCGTATTGATAAAGTAAACAAGGCCTTAAGCGAGTACGGCATTGAGTCCGTCGAGGCTGCTTTGGAGCTGTGCAAGAGCTACGGCATCAATCCTTATGAGAAGGTGCGTGAGATTCAGCCCATCGCCTTTGAGAATGCCTGCTGGGCCTACACCGTAGGCGCTGCCATTGCCTTAAAGAAGGGCACCAAGACCGCCGCTGAGGCTGCCGAAGCCATTGGTATTGGTCTGCAGGCCTTCTGCATTCCCGGCTCCGTAGCCGAAGACCGCAAGGTCGGCCTGGGCCACGGCAATCTGGGCGCCATGCTGCTGCGCGATGAGACCAAGTGCTTCTGCTTCCTCGCCGGTCACGAGTCCTTTGCCGCCGCTGAAGGCGCCATTGGTATAGTGCGCAATGCCAACAAGGCCCGCAAGGTTCCGCTGCGCGTGATCTTAAACGGTCTGGGCAAGGACGCCGCTCAGATCATTTCCCGCATCAACGGCTTCACCTATGTGCAGACTCAGTTCGACTACTACACCGGTGAGCTCAAGATCGTGAAGGAAATCCCTTACTCCAAGGGCGAGCGTGCTGCCGTGCGCTGCTACGGCGCCGACGACGTGCGTGAAGGCGTAGCCATCATGCACAGCGAGGGTGTTGACGTTTCCATCACCGGCAACTCCACCAATCCTACCCGCTTCCAGCACCCGGTTGCCGGCACCTACAAGAAAGAGTGTGTCGAGCAGGGCAAGAAGTACTTCTCCGTAGCCTCCGGCGGCGGTACCGGCCGTACCCTGCATCCGGACAACATGGCTGCCGGTCCTGCCTCCTACGGCATGACTGACACCATGGGCCGTATGCACTCCGACGCTCAGTTCGCCGGTTCTTCCTCCGTGCCGGCTCACGTGGAGATGATGGGCTTCCTCGGTATGGGCAACAACCCTATGGTAGGTGCCACCGTGGCTATTGCCGTATCCGTGGCTGAGGCTTTAAACAAGTAATTTTTTAAAGCTTTTCAGGCAAAAAGGCTGCAGATCCTTGTGATCTGCAGCCATAGGGGAGGCAGATCTGATCCGCCTCTGCTGTCTTAAGGAGGCACCTGCCTCTGCGCTGCCGCTTTTCTTTTCTTCCCCGCTTTGACTTTAGGGATTAAATTTCCCGGTTAAACCCACTTACAGCAAGGGGGTATGGCAGCCATTATCTGCAATAAGCTGTAGGTGTTTCTTTGCAGTAAATCTCCTGCTTGGCGCAATCTTCCAAAGCACAGGTTTGCAAAGAGCTTCAACCCCTTGCCGGAAGTGGGTTTATCAGGATTTTCTTATCCCTAAAGTAGAGTTCCCCAGCTTACTTCTCACCTTCATGCAGTCTGCCGGCCTGCGGCTTTCTGCTGCCTGTTATGGCATTTTGATTTCATGCAGGGCGGCGTTGACCTCAGCATTGAGCCTGGCCTTGATCTCGGCTATATAGGCTGCAGCCAGCGGACTGGAATAGACTGAGCTGTGCCAGCACAAACAGGTATCCACCCTGATCTCCGGGAGCAGCGGAATGAAGATCATGCCGTCATCGGGATGCAGGTGCATGAGGCCGTTGAGGGAAAGCATGCAGGTGTGTGAGTTTTTGGCAAAGATAAAACCATTGTAGGGCAGATTGTAGGAGCCGCAGATCTGCACCTTATGCCGACTGCGTCCCAGCCAGCCGGTAAATTCATTATTGCGCCAGGCCTGAGTGGAGATGATCAGCTCCAGACCTTCCAGATCGGCAGGGGTTACAGCCTTTTTCACCGCCAGGGGATGCTCCTGCGGCACCAGCAGTCCCCAGGTATCAAAATGCGGCAGCAGCAGGTGATCGTATTCCTGACTGTGCGGAGAGCCTATATAAACCCCGAAATCGCACATGCCTGAATTCAAAGCATCGCTTACAGTGTCCTCATTGCCGGAGACCAGGGAAAAGTTGATGCCTGGATGGCGTTTTTTCAGGGAGAAAAAGCTGGAGGCCAGAAAGTCCACCGCCTGACTTTCCCCGGCCGCCAGGGTGATGGTACCGGAAAGCTCGGCGGCGGGAGCGGAGATCTCGGTACACATGTGATCAAAATACTCCAGCAGCGTGGCGGCTCTCTTTAAAAACAGCTCTCCCTTGGGGGTCAGACTAAGCGGTTTGCCGCGAATGACCAGGGGCTGCCCCAGTTCTTCCTCGAGTTCCTGCAGGGTACGGGACAGTGCCGGCTGGGAAATATACAGGGATTCAGCGGCGCGGGTAATGGTGCGCTCACGGGCTATGGCCATAAAGCATTTGAGATGACGCAGTTCGATCATGACGGTTTTCCTGGCGGGCTGACTATAACCAATATGCATAATTTTCAATAATTATAAACGATTTGGCGGCAGTCCAGGGTTACAGCATAATCTAGGGGCATTGAGCACAGCAAACCCCAGTCGGGGAGGAGATACATTTATGGCGGCAGCAGAGCACAGCAGACTGCAGCAGAACTTGCTGATGGTGATTTTGAGTTTGGGGGTATTCGGCATCATCAATACGGAAATGGGGGTGGTAGGCATTGTGCCGCAGATTGCCGAGCGCTTTGCCGTCAGCATTCCCACCGCCGGCTGGGTGGTGAGCATCTTTGCCCTGATGGTGGCCGTGGCGGCTCCGATCATGCCGCTGCTGCTGGCGCGCTTTGAGCGCAGGAGGCTGATGCTGCTCACCCTGGCCCTGTTTGCCCTGTGCAATCTGGCCGCGCTGGCTGCCGTGCAGTTTTGGCAGCTGCTGATCGCCCGCGCGCTGCCGGCTCTGCTGCATCCTGTATATGTGTCCATGGCCTTTACCCTGGCGGCCCGGGCAGCCGGGCCGGGACATGAGGCCCGCGGTATAGCGCGCATCTTTGTGGGGGTGTCCGCCGGCATGGTCCTGGGAGTGCCGGCGGCTTCCTGGATCACCCACCACTGGTCCTATGAGGCGGCTATGGGGATCTTTGCGCTGATCAATGCCCTGGTACTGATCGCCACCTTACTGCTGATCCAGCCTCAGCCTGGAAATCAGGCGCAGATAGGGGCGCAGCTGTCCCTGCTGAAAAGACCGGTGCTGATTTTGAGCATTGCAGCCTTTGTCTGCATCAACGGAGCCATGTTCGGTTTCTTCAGCTTCATGTCTGATTTTCTGCATCAGGTCTCCGGCCTTGATTTTGATTACATCAGCCTGCTGCTGCTCGGCTACGGTCTGAGCAATATCATAGGCAATATGATCGGCGGCCGGCTGTTTGATCGGCACAGACGTTTTTATACCGTGGCCCTGCCGGCTTTGATGCTGCTGTTGTATGTACTGCTCTTTGCCACCGGCCGCAGCGCCGGCGCGGCGGTAATTATTCTGCTGGCGGTGGGATTGTGTGCCGGTTTTGTCAATATTGCCGGGCAGTACCTGATCTGCAGTGCCGCTGCGGAAGCTCCTGATTTTGCCAACGGCCTGTTTCTGACTGCCGCCAATTTCGGCACCATGAGCGGCACTATGCTGTGCGGAGTGTTTATCGCCCTGCATGATACCCGCAGCTCTCTTGTCGGCACCTGCATCTGCCTGCTGCTGGCCCTGCTCCTGATCAGGCTGCGCTTTAAGGCGGCCGCTCCGGCCCCGGCAGCCCGGCCTGCAGCCGTCTCCATCCCCTGAAAATACGTACATTCTGCCCTGCGGCAGGGCACTGCGGCAGGGCTTGGAAAATTGTGAAGATGTTAACTAAATCACATCTTTTAGTGGGGTAAAATAGCAGGCGGTTTGACAAATATGATTGGAGTAATGTTATGAGCGATTTGCTTGAGGCGATTAAAGCACGCCGCTGCGTGCGCAAATATACACCGCAGATGGTAGAGCGCGAGAAAATTGATCAGGTTATTGAAGCAGGTCTGTATGCTGCCTCCGGCAAGGGACTGCAGTCTCCTTATATTGTGGCAGTGACCAACAAAGAGCTGCGTGACCGCCTGGCAACCTTAAATCGTGAGATCGGCGGCTGGGATCCTCCTTTCGATCCCTTCTATGGTGCTCCGGTGCTGCTGCTGGTAGTGGTTGATGAAAGCGTCAAGAACCGCGTTTATGACGGCTCTCTGGTCATGGGCAATATGATGCTGGCCGCCTCCTGCCTGGGCCTGGGTGCCTGCTGGGTACACCGCGCCCGCGAAACCTTAAAGACCAGACTGGGTCAGGAGATCATGAAACAGGCCGGTCTGACCGACAAAACCTACGAAGGCATAGGCTTCTGCATCCTGGGCTATCCTGCTGATACCCCCAAGGCCGCCCCGCGTCGTGAAGGCCGCGTGCGCTACGTAGAATAACTTTAATCTCTTCTCTTAATCATTTTCCTTTCTGCTGTGCCCGATCCGATCCGGGCACAGTCTGTTTCCAGCCCCTGTTCGTTCTGCCACATACAAGTAGTCTGCAGCGCGCTTTCCGCCTGCTGTCTTGTCTGTTGCCGTCTGGGTGCTGAAAGGCTGAAATGAAAGAGAATTTCAGGAAGAGAAAACTGAAGGGAACGAACCCGGAAGTGCCGCTGCCGTAAATGACTCCTTGAACCAAGGAGCAATAAGTGGGGAAACTGTGCTGACCAAAGGCTTCCGTCAATCCGCAGACACGGCCTGCTCAAACGGTCAACAGTGAGCCGCCCCAATCTGATTAATATCGGCTCAGGGTACATACGACTGGCGTACACCCCAGGATTTCGTTTGTCCTTAAGACATGCGCCTAGGTTAGCAAAAAATATTACTTTTTACAATCATCAGAGGAGAGCGGCAGCAAAACTTCAGCTCAGCGCGCCGGGAGCAGGGCGCTGCGGACACTCTCTGCCCGGCGGGCGCTCTGCTATAATCAGCTGTGTTTTGGGGAACAAGATTATGTCAGAACAAAGCGTAAAGCAGTTTTTGCAGGAGGATGCTGCCTGTATAGCCTCCTTCTCTCATTTATCTGAAGTGCCGCTGGTGGTGGCTTCAGCTCACGATTCCTTTCTGGTGGATGCAGACGGCAGGGAGTATCTGGATTTTATCTCCGGTGCCTGTACCATGAGCATGGGCTACGGCCGGAGCAGTACACAGCCCTTCGGCTCATTTCCCTTTCCCTATGCCACCGGGGTGCCGCAGATTAAGCTGGCCCAGGCGCTGATTAAACACTTTCCCGGCGGGGTGCCGCAGGTCAGGGTTTATTTTGGGGTCTGCGGCTCCGAGGCCAATGACGGTGCCATTAAATTATGCCGGGCCTGGACCGGCCGCAAGATCATTGTGACCTTTAAGGGCGATTATCACGGCACCACCTTCGGGGCCGTGAGCCTGACTTCCATGCCCGGACGCATTTCCAACAAATTCGATCCTCTGCTGCCGGGGGTGGTGATGCTGCCCTTCTGCAGTACTGAAGGTTCAGAGGAAGAGCTCAGAGCCTGCCTGCAGGCCCTGCGGGCGCTTGATTTGACCCAGGTCGCAGGTTTCATCGTGGAGCCGGTACAGGGAGACATGGGGATGCTGCCCATGCATCCGGCCCTGATGCAGGCGGTTTATACTGCGGCCAAAACCCACGGCTGTGCCCTGGTGGCAGATGAGGTGCAGATGGCATTGCACCGCACCGGTCCTTTCTTCTCCATTGAGCTTTATCCCGGAGTGATCCCTGATGCCGTGCTGCTGGGCAAGAGCATAGGCGGCGGTATTCCGCTGTCCTGCATCATGGGGCGGGCGGATTTTATGAACAGTCTGGGCCAGCTGGAACATGCCTTTTCCATGGCCGGCACGGCTGAAGCCTGTGCCCGCGGACTGGAGCTGCTGCAGGAAATTGAGCAGCCTGAATTTCAGCAGGGACTTAAGCTGCGCAGCACCAGACTGCGGCAGGGACTGCAGGAACTGCAGCAGCGCCATCCGGCAGTGGTACAGAAAATCACCGGAGTGGGCAGTGCCTTTGGGCTGTGGGTACAGTCCAATCAGCCTGATTTGGATGACAATACAGCCTGCCTGCGGGTGATTCAGTCCTGCTTTGAGCGCGGACTGTTTACGCAGCGCCTGGGCAGCAACTGGATCCGCATAGAGCCGCAGCTCAATATCAGAATGCAGGATCTGGAACTGGGTCTGCGCCTGCTCGATGAGGGGCTGACCCTGCTGGAAAATGGACATCTGCACTAAGACTGCAGCCGGGGAGGAAATGATATGAGCAGCCAGATGGCAGAACAGAAGAAAATAGTACAGGTGGCCGCCGCCTTTTTGATTAAGGAAGGACGGGGTCTGCTGTGCCGGCGGGCCGACGGCAGTTTCCGCGGCAGATGGGAACTGCCAGGCGGCAAGATTGAGGCTGGGGAAAGCCCCCTGGAAGCCTGCCGGCGGGAATTATATGAGGAACTAAACCTCAGGCCGGAGCAGCTTACTTATCTGACTGAGTTTAGTTACGCTTATGACAGCTTTACCCTGCATATGCAAATTTTTGCCGGTCCTCTGCCGCAGGGACAGGAACTGCTCCTGAAGGTGCATGATGCGGCAGTGTTCGCGGCCGCCGAGGAGCTGGCCTGGCTGGATATCATACCGGCTGACCGGGTGGTGATCCCCGATCTGCAGCAGGCGCTGCGGCAGGCCCGGAGCTGAGACTTTACAGCGGCATTACAAAGAGTTGCATCAGGCGGTCATTGCCCTCGATGCGGCTTAAGACCTCATTGACCTTTTCCTGTTCACCGGTGAAATTGATGGCATACAGGCTGCCGTCTTCATAAACGCGCAGCCACAATACGGCGGGATGGGCGGCGGCATCGGCCTGTATGAAGCAGGTGCCGAATCTGACTTCAGGACCTATCTGCAGCTCAGCTCCGTTGGAGACAAAACCCTTGGCGGCCATATTGCACAATTCACTGACCGTCATGTCGGTGTGCATTACCCTGATGGTGACATAGGCCTGATAATCATTGCTCTGCAGGGTCAGCCTGGCCGGCAGATCAGGGCCGTCGCTGCTGACTACTCTCCAGCCGGCAGGTACCGTAACCTTAAAGAAATTATTGACGTAGACCAGATCCGGCACCTTGGAGGCCGTCTGACAGCCGCCCAGCAGGGCCGCGGTCAGGGTTAACACACAGGCTGAAATTAATTTCTTGAGTTTATGCATAAAAATCGGCGCGGCCATCCCTGTATTGCAGGGGAAGAAGCGCCGCCTCTTGTAGTATTCCTTTAAATTAAAGTTTTGCGCTGCTGCCTTGCGGGCAGGTTTCCTTATTTGATAGAGCCTCCGGCAGCTGCAGCAGTCATTTGCTCCTGCTCGGCTATGGTCTCAGACCCTTCCACTTCTTCCCCGGCGGCAGTATCAGAAAGAACCGCGTCTGCAGCCGAGGCGGAGAGATCTTCTTTTTCGGCTACGCTGATGGCTGCATTCTCAGCCTCAGCTGCGGCAGCCGTTTCCTGTGCCGGCTGTGCTGTTGCCGCGGTCTCTGCTCCGGCAGGAGGTATGGGAGCCGCGGCTTTGTGGTCTGCTGCGGCTGTCTTGGGGCGGCAGCAGAAACGCAGGAAGAGATAACCGGTGACGCCTGAGCACAATGAGGCCAGCAGAATAGCCAGCAGATCGGAGTAATGGAAGATGTCAGATCCCCAGAAAGCCAGACCGTCGACGAAGAATGACATGGTAAAACCTATGCCGGTCAGTATACAGACACCGTACAGCTGTCCTACCGTGGCATCCTTGGGCATGGGGGCTAATTTCAGTTTGATGCAGATCATGGTAAAGGCAAAAATACCGATCTGCTTGCCCAGGAAGAGGCCGCAGAAAATACCCAGACTCACATGATTGAAGAGCTGATCGAGGGTGATCCCGCTTAAATCCACGCCGGCATTGGCAAAGACGAACAGCGGCAGCACAAAGAGGGCCAGCCAGCCCTTAAGGCTGGCATGCAGGTGATGGACCACCGGGAAGCCGTTGGAGTCGCGCAGCGGAATGAAGAAGGCAGTGATGATGCCGGCCAGGGTGGCATGCACTCCGGACTTTAGGATACAAAACCACAAGAAGATACCGGCGATCAGGTAAAAGGATTTGCGGCTGACATGCATCATATGCAGGGTGATGAGAGCGGCTATGGCTATGGCGGCACCTATAAAGGCAGCCGCGCTCAAATCTGTGGTGTAGAACAGGGCTATGACCGCAATGGCGCCCACATCATCAAATATGGCCAGGGAGAGCAGATAGATCTTCAGGGATGAGGGTACCCGGCTGCCCAGCAGCATCAAAATGCCCAGGGAAAAGGCGGTGTCTGTAGCCGTGGGTATGGCCCAGCCGCGCAGGGCGTAGGGATCGAAATAATTGAAGGCATAATAAAACAGCGCCGGAGTGATCATGCCGCCCAGAGCTGCAGCCGAGGGCAGGATGATCTGCTTTCTGCTCTGCAGCTGCCCTTCCATAAACTCATGCTTGAGTTCCAGGCCTATGGAAAAGAAGAAAAAGGTAATGAGGCCGTCATTGATCCACAGCAGCAGCGGTTTGATGAGCTCAAAACTGCCGAAAATGACGCCGGCCTTCATGTCCAGCCAGGCCCGGTAATCTACTGAATAAGGCGAGTTCTGCCAGGCTAAGGCGATCAGGGTAAAGATAAGCATGGTGATGCCGGGGGTGGCATCATGATTGGCTATGGCTGCGAACTGGTCGCGCAGTTTGATGGCCCTCATGGTGATGACTTCCTTATGTCAGTGCGGCGTAAAGAAAAGCAGTGGAAATGTGGAGTATCTGCCTGAAAATCAATTCATTGTAGAGAATTTTCGGCAGTGAAACCAGCCGGCAGCGTGTCCTGTGTGCCTGCGCTCATGATTTTTTTATGCCGCAGCACGCGGGCGGAGGCAGAGCAGGGAGAGGGGGAAGGGGAAGAGAAACGCCTGAGCGAAAACAGGCGGCCCCGGAGGACCGCCTGCCTGATAAGACAACTGTTGGTTAGTAAGGAAGATTAGATCTTCTCAGGAACCATCTTGATGTGACCGCACGGGCACTCCTGAGCGCAGACGCCGCAGCCCTTGCAGTAATCGTAGTTGAACTCGTAGCCCTTGCCCGGACCGAGCTTCACCACAGCGCTGTCAGGGCAGACGCCGTAGCAGTTGTCGCACTCCATGCAGTTGCCGCAGGATAAGCAGCGGCGGGCCTCAAAAATGGCATTCTCTTCGGTCAGGCCATGCTGCACCTCATCAAAGGTGCTGGTACGACGGGCCAGCTCCAGCTGCGGACGTACAGTCTTGGGAGCATCGGTGTAGTACCAGGGGTGCATATCCTCAAAACGGGCATCCTCATGCTTGGGCTGACGCTTGTACTCAGTGCCCTTGAGGAAGGCGTTGACGCTGCGGGCAGCGTGCTTGCCCATGCCAATGGCGGCGGTCACGGTGCGGGTGCCCTTGACCATGTCGCCGGCGGCAAAGATGCCTTCCTGAGTAGTCATCATGTTTTCCTGATTGATGACTACAGCGTCCTTTTCGGTCTCCAGACCGGCCTTGCGGCATACGGACAGATCAACGTTCTGGCCAATGGCGAGTACCACGGAGTCGGCGGACAGCTCTTCAAACTCGCCGGTAGGCTCAGGCCAGCCCTGCTCGTTGAGCTTCATCTTCTCGATCTTCAGACCGTTGCTGTCGGCACCGGTAATGGTGGACAGCCACTTGACCTGAATGCCTTCCTCTATGGCGCCATCCATTTCTTCCTCGTTTGCCGGCATCTTGTCGCGGTTGCGGCGGTAAACGATGATGGGCTCGGCACCCATACGGCGCAGGGAACGGGCCACGTCAACGGCAGTGTTGCCACCGCCGTACACGGCTACCTTACGGCCAACCTGCACTTCGGAATCGGTGGAGATTTCCTTGAGCACATCCAGAGCGTGCATGATGTGGGCGGTATCACCGGCCGGGATGTCCACATTGGTGGACAGAGCGGCACCCAGGCCCAGGATCACGGCATCATACTTGCCGTTCTTCTTCTCAGCCTCGATGTCCTGCACCGGGTGATTGCACTCAATGGTGATGCCCATGTCGGTCAGACGGGCGATCTCAGCGTCCAGAATGGCGCGCGGCAGACGGTAAACCGGGATGCCGTAACGCATCATGCCGCCGGGCTGCTCGGCCATCTCAACGATGTGCACGGTGTGGCCGAAACGGCGCAGGTGATAGGCGGCAGACAGGCCGGCAGGGCCGGAGCCCACTACCAGCACGCGCTTGCCGGTTTCCACTACAGGCTTTCTGAAGCTCAGCTTGTGCTCAATGGCATAGTCGCCCAGGAAGCGCTCTACTGAGTTGATGCCCACGGACTCGTCGAGGAAGCCGCGGTTGCACTTGCCTTCACAGGTGTGATAGCACACACGGCCCATGCAGGCAGGGAAAGGGTTGTTCTCGGTTAAGACGCGCCAGGCGTGCTCGTAATCACCTTCAGCAGCGTAGTAAAGCCACTGCTGAATGTTTTCACCGGCCGGGCACTGCTTGTTGCACGGCGGGAGCTTGAATACGTTTACCGGGCGCAGGGTACGCCAGGAACCAGTCTTGTTGGCAAGAGAGGTTTGCGGATCCAAGGTTGCTGCAAAAGATTTGTTCATCATAAAATTAAAGCTCCTCTCTCTTAAACTTCATGGCTGCGCTCATGAGCCTGTACAGGTACCGGAATGGTCTCGGGGATGCTGTCACCCAGGAGGTCAAAGCTCTTGATGTTGTCATCGCACAGAGCCTGCACACGGGCCAGAACCTTGGGATCGGCCTTCTTGCCGGTCAGGTGGGCATAACGGCGCTGCATCTTGAGGAAGTTGAGAACCGGCTGCTTCTGCTGAATCTTGCGTACGGAAGTGATCTTGCCGTACTCAGCTTCAAATATAGGATAGAAGCCGGTTTCCAGGGCCATACGGGCTACGGACACGGTGGAGCCGGAAGCGCAGCCCCAGCCCAGCGGGCACGGTACCAGGATCTGAATGTAGCGGGCGCCGTGGAAGGACATGGCCTTCTCAACCTTGTACTCAAGATCCTTGAGGTCAGCAATGGAGGCGGTGGCTACATAGGGGATACCATGGGCCATGGCAATGAGCGGAACGTTCTTGCCCTTGCCCCAGTCGGCACCGGGCTCATCGCCCACGAGCTGAGTGGTGGCGGTACGGGCAGCCGGAGGAGTAGCGGATGAACGCTGTACACCGGTATTCATGTAGGCCTGGTTGTCATAGCAGATGTAGAGCACATCGTCATTACGCTCAAACATACCGGAGAGAGGACCAAAGCCTATGTCGGTGGTGCCGCCGTCACCGCCCTGGGCGATAACACGGGGCACATTGGCACTGCCTGCCTTCTGGGCACGCACGCGGGCAGCCAGGGCCAGGCCGGAGGCTACAGCGGCGGTGTTGCCGAACAGGGAGTGAATCCAGGGCAGTCTCCAGGCAGACTCAGGGCTGGTGGTGGAGAACACTTCGAGGCAGCCGGTGGCGTTGGCAATCATCAGCTGACCGCCGGTGGCGTGCATGGCAGCGTCAATGGCGTAACGGGCACCTAAGGCCTCACCGCAACCCTGGCAGGCACGGTGACCGGAGATTAAGGAGTTGGGTCTGTCAGCAGAAGCCTGAACTGCACGCATGGACGGGTTCAACAGGCGGTTGCCGACGGTGTTGGAGCCGGTCTGATAAAACTTGATGGAATCTAACATAATCTATTATCCCCCTTAAGCGCGCACTTTCTGCAGGCTTTCTTCAAGCACAGACAAAGGAAGCGGGCCCTCAGGCAGGGTTACGCCCTCAGTGTCTTTGAGATAGCTGTTGAGCACCTTGCTGTCGACATCGAACCAGGTCATTTCGTCGCAGAACTTGTCATTGAGGCTGTAGTCCACGATGCCCTTGATGGTGGTGCCGAGAATGGCACGGCCGCCCAGACCGCAGACAGCGGTGTGGATCTGTGCACCGGTGCCGGCCAGAGCGCGGGCTACATCAGGATAGAGCACGCCGCGGGCGCCGTAGCTGAAGTGACGCTCAACAATAACTACCTTCTTGGTGTCGCCAATGGCCTCACGCAGAGCCTTGTAAGGGAACGGACGGACAGCCTTCAGGGAGATGATGCCGGCATTGATGCCCTGAGCCTTGAGCTCGTCGACGGCGTCTTTGGCAGTACCCACGGTGGAGCCGAGGATAATGAGCTTGACGTCGGCGTTCTCGCAGTTGTAGCAGTCAAGCAGGCCGCCGGAGTGATGACCGGTGATCTCGCGGTATTCCTTGGTTACTCTCTCAATGACGTCGAGGGCCTTGAGCATCTTGCGCTGAATGAGAATACGCACTTCAGTGAAGACTTCAGGAGGAACCATGGCGCCCATGGAGATAGGCTCCTTGGGATCGAGGAACTCACGCGGCTCATAAGGAGGCAGGAACTGATCGATCTGCTCCTGAGACGGCATGTCAATACGCTCAAAGGCGTGGGTCAGCACGAAGCCGTCCATACATACCATGACCGGCAGGCCGACTTCCTCGGCAATCTTAAAGGCCATGATGTGGGTGTCTACGGCATCCTGATTGGACTCGCAGAACAGCTGCAGCCAGCCGGAATCACGCTGTGACAGGGAGTCTGACTGATCGTTCCAGATGTTGATCGGGGCACCAATGGCACGGGAGGCTACGGTCATGACTATGGGCAGGCCCAGACCTGAGGCGCTGTAAACGCCTTCTGCCATGTAGAGCAGACCCTGGGAAGCGGTAGCGGTATAGGTACGCACGCCGCCGGCGGAGGAACCGATAGAAACGGAGATGGCAGAGAACTCAGACTCCACGTTGACAAATTCGCAGTCCTTCAGCTCGTGGGTCTTGACCATCTTGCCCAGGTTTTCCACGATGTGGGTCTGCGGGGAAATAGGATATGCGCATACTGCGCCGGGACGGCACAGTGCTACTGCCTCTGCAATGCCGAGAGAGCCTTCTATCTGCTTAAGCATTGTTGCCTCCGTTCTTGTAGTTGTTGATGATGTATTCATATGCCAGGGCGGCGGTATCAGCGTTGGCGTCACCGATCTTGCCCGGATATCTGGTCTGGAAGGACTTCTGCACGCTCTCCAGGGCGAAAACGCCGGTGGCAGCAGCCAGAGCAGCCAGCATGGGGGCGCCCGGCAGCGGACGGCCGATCTTCTGCATGGCAAAGTCAGTGGCAGGAACAGTCAGCACGTGGCCCGGCAGGAGCTTCTTCACCAGTTCCGGCACCACTTCCTCAGCAGGCTCGGCAGAATTGATGATGGCATAGCCTTTGGGGTCAATACCGGAGAAGACGTCGACGGCGGTCAGCAGGGTCTTGTCCTGCACCACTACGGCGTTGGGTTCCAAAATAGGCTCGTGAGTACGAACTTCCTTTTCATCGATGCGGGCATAGGCCACCACAGGGGCGCCGGTACGCTCTGAACCGAAGCTGGGGAAAGCCTGGGCATAGTGCCCTTCGAGGAAAGCGGCGAGAGAAAGCATTTCGGCTGCTGTTACCACACCCTGACCGCCGCGTCCGTGTAATCTAATCTGAAGCAAAGTAGGCTCCTTTGGTTCGCAAGTGCAATTCATCAGGTGCCTGCAGTTTTTTCCGGCAGAGAAAAAAGTGCACGGCATCCCCATCTTATATTGAAGACTGCAGGCAGTTTCTTAAACTCAGCTTCCGGCGGAAGACCTTATGTCCTCCGGCCTGTGCGGCCTGAATTGGATTTTTCAGGCTCCCGCCTGCAGGGCAGCTGTTTTCTGCCTGCAGCGGCTCAGCTTAAAAGACTGCTTTAGTCTGCAAACTGTCTGGACCGTTTGTAATAAAAAGACCGCAGTCCAATTTCGAGGATCTCAGGCTTTAAAAATCTGCTGATTTGTGAAAAGTCGTGTGATCTTCAGTTCGCTTTCATTTTAAAAATTTTTCAGCTCTTTGCAAACAAACCCGCATATCCAAGGGCTTCCGTCAGGCCTGAAATTTGTTTCACGGATCACAAATTTTTAAATTCCGGCGAAGAGATCAGATGATTAAACCGTTTGCAAAAATAACGTAAAAAATATACATATACTTATTTTCTGATCGCATTTGTTGATAAAAGCGTGGTTTTCATAGGTAAGCTACTGCTTACCAAAATTAAAAAGCTTGTTTAGTTCAAAAAATTTGAAAAATATTTTGCTTTTTTAAAAGTACTTTATTAACCACGTTAAAAATAGGGCATGATCCAGCCTGCCTTTTCCCTGCAGGCGGATTTTCAGGGCAGTAAATCCGCAGACCGGCCGGCAGCACTCATTTCATTTTTGCAATAGGGCCTGAGCTTTTAAACCAGCTTAAAAAATCCTGGGATCCTGGCGCGGCGGAGGGGAGCGGCAGGAGCGGCAGGGGGCGGCGCGGCAGCTTCAATCCAGATCTGCCGCCCGGGACGGGATCTGATGTCCTCAAAATGCAGTCGCTCTGCCTGCCGACCGCCGCCCGGAGCCAAACAGCCCCCAAGCCGCCGGTGGTATGACCTGAGGGCAGGGGCGGCAGGTCAGACCTGAGGGGACGGCTGGTCTGACCTCAGCGCCGCCGGCCTCCCCGGCAGTGCTTTGCTGTCCGGCTGCAGTTGTTTCTGCCGCAAAAAAGAAACAGTACAATACTAATTTGCCCAAAATGGGCATATAGTAAAAAAGTACAGCAGTTATAGGGAGTGCACACAAACATGCAGCAGCCGGCAAAAAAGCTTGATGCCCGCCTGATTAGGGAGCAGAATTTGGCCATGGTAACCCGGGCTCTGCATCAGGAGCAGGTGGCCACGGCTGCCCGCCTGCGGGAGCTTACCGGACTGAGCGTAGTGACGCTGACCAAACTGCTGGATACCCTGATTGAAACCGGCATAGTGCTGCCGGGCAATGTAGTCTCCCCCGGCCTTGGCCGTCCTGCTGCCACCTACCGTTTTAATTCCTCCTACAGGCTGATGCTCATCGTGACCTGCTACAAGAGAGCAGGGCATGATTATGCCGGCTACAGTGTGCACGATTTATTCGGTGAGTGCCTGGAGCGGCGCGAGGAGCTGCTGGCCAATGTGCATACTGATGAGCTGCGCATAGGCATTGAACTGTGCCTGGAGCGCTACGACAACATAGCCATCATAGGCATATCCATGCCCTCGGATTCCATAGGCGGCCGCGTGGCTTCAGCCATCCGCCACGATCCCATGTCCAGACGTCTGGCCAAGCATCTGCAAAGCCGTTTTGGGGTGCCGGTGTTTTTTGAAACGGATATCAATGCCGCCACTTTGGGCTGTACACAGCGCATCAATGAGCGGGATTTCATTTCCGGTATAGTGCTGGTGCCGGGCCGGGCTCCAGCCTGCGGCTTCTGCTATGAAGGCAATCTCATCCGCGGGCGCGACGGCATGGCCGGGGAAGTGCGTTTCTTTCCTATGTATAACGATGTGGGCATCCTGCCGCGTGAGCCGCTGCAGGCCGATGAACTGGCCGTGCGTACGCTGCGCGCCGTGATGTGCGTGCTCAACCCTTCTGTAGTGGTGGTCTATACCGAGAGCTTAAAGCCCGGCATATATGAGCGCCTGAAAAAACGCCTGGGATCGGCGGCCGAAATAGCCATGCTGCCCAAGATCGAAGTCACCGACAAGATCAGGGATGACATAGTCTCCGGCATGGTGGAGCTGTGCCTGCAGCATTTGGACAATTTAGGCTGATCCTGGACAGCAGCAGCCCCTCCAGCCTGCGCTTTTTTCGACTGTTTTGGCGGCTGAAGGCTGTTAATTTTCAGCCTTCTTCCTTCCTCTTTTTTCTCCTCCGGCAGGCCTTTATGTAGTATTCATGCGATCTGCAGCAGAATTATCCTTTTTGCCGCCCCGGTACGCCGTCAATTGCCGGGTAAATCATCTGATCTGCCGAAAAAGGCGCCTGGTCATAAACCCAAAAGGCTGATCATTGATAAATAAACTATGATAATTTTAAAAACGCATAGAATGTATTTTAATTAATTTTTTATATTTAAAGTTCACAAAATTATAGGCAGACCAGATCATTTTTTATATGCCTGAACAATTTCCAGAGCAAATGCGCAGCATGTAAACCAGTTATTAATTATTAAATTTTGACTAAAAAATTGTGAATACAGCGCTGAAAGTGCCGTACAAATGCGTATCACAGGTTAAATATGCTGCAGATCTGTGTTTTTTGCTTTTTATGCTAAATTATTGGGAATTTATTTAATGATACAATTAAATTTTATGTTATAGTTATCGAGGGTGATACGAATAGCAGTCTGTTTGATTCTGATCCAATGCTTATGTTTTTATTACTGAACAGCACAGGCATGATCAGGCTAGGACTGCAGTGCAGGCTACCGGATCAACCTGCAGTCAGAGATCGTCAGAGATCGGCGGCCGGGGGACCGCAGCGGCATGATTACTCTTATAAAATTATTAAAATATTAAAACATATTTAAAAAGTTTAAAAAAGTTGGGTACGTTAAATGACAGATCAGACTATGGTTCAGGATACCGGCACTCCGGCACGTCATCCGGAAAAATCCTATCTAAACAAATGGAATCAGGCCCGCAGACTGGAGTTTATTGATTTTCGTCTGGGCTGCGACGGCAGAATCAACCGCCGTGATTTGGTAGATTTCTTCAGCATTTCCATTCCCCAGGCTTCCTTAGATTTATCCAAATATCAGTCTCTGGTACTGGAATCCGATCCTCCCCGGCGCAATCTGGTTTATGACCGCCATCTCAAGGTATACATCAGAACAGACGATTACAAACCTCTGTTCCCCAAGATCTGCGCTCCGGAAAACTACCTCAACGATCTGTTGTCCTATGCCCAGGGTGATTTGGTCAACAGCCGCAATTTCTTTGGCTTTATTCCCAATGTGGCCGTAGCTTCCTTTAATCCGCCGCGCCGCAATATTGATGCCGTGGTGCTCTACAATCTGCTGGAAGCCATACGCAATCACATGGCCGTGCATATCACCTATATGTCACTGAGCTCCATCAAGCCCACCGATCATCTGGTAGCTCCGCATGGTCTGGCCTTTGACGGCATGCGCTGGCACGTGCGCGCCTACTGCTACGATCATCATGATTTCCGGGATTATGTGCTCTCGCGCATCATTCGCTGTGCCGTACCGGAGATCCCGGCCCCCAATGACCGCTTCCCCGATCCCATAGGCAATGGCTTCAGGGAAGTAGGGACTTCAGGGCGCGACGATCAGCAGTGGAATGAACTGGTGGATTTGGTGATCAAGGCCAATCCTGAGCTAGATGAGGCCGCCCGCCGGGTGGTGGAGCATGATTACGGCATGAGTGAGAACGGCACCGTGGTTTACCCCTGCCGCCGGGCTCTGCTCTTTTATGCCCTGCAGTGGCTGCGTCTGACCGCCGATGATGCCGCTCTGCCTCCTGAGCGCCGGCTGATTGTGCTCGACAATGAAGCCGAAGTTTTCCGCCGTTTAGCCGGCGGCCACTAAACTGCTTAGCCGCAGCAGTACCCCAGGCTGCAGGCCGTCAGCCGGCAGATTAAGGCGGCGGCAGTCAGGGCCTCAGGGGTGTATGGAACAAGACAAGCCCGGAAGGTTTAATTAAGCTTTCCGGGCTTTGTGCTGTCTGCAGCCTGATTTGCAGCCCGTACCCCTTGTCAGTTTTTTCGGTCAAGCTAAACTGCAGTAAGGAGCCGGCCCGGCAGGAAGTGACAGTAGCTCCTGCAGTGCCGGCAGAAAAATAAAATCTTGATTTAGGGGAGCAGAGTATGAGTCCTTTGGTACTTATAGCAGGACAGGCAGTATCCTTTGTGGAAAAAAGCCTCAAAGATGAGTTTGAGCATGTGTTTGTGGCCAGCAGTCAGGAGCTGCGGCAGCTGCCCTCTGAGATCCGCTCCCGGATCCAGGCGGCTGTAGCTTGTGCTGAGGTGCCGGCTGATGCGGCCTTTATGGATCTGTGCCCGCAGTTGAAACTGATCTGCAGTTTCGGGGTGGGCTACGATCATATAGATACAGCCCAGGCAATCAGCCGCGGCATAGCTGTAACCCATACCCCGGGGGTGCTCAGTGCGGATGTGGCCGATCTCACCGTGGGACTGCTGCTCGATCTGGCCCACCGGCTGCCGGAGTGCGACCGCTATGTCAGAGAGGGGCGCTGGGCCAGTGAGGGCGGCTTTCCGCTGACGGCCAAAGTCAGCGGCAAAAAAGCCGGTATTGTGGGGCTGGGGCGCATAGGCCTGGAGATAGTAAAGAGGCTGCAGGCCTTTGATATGGAAATAGCCTTTTTCGGCCATCATGATGTCCCCGGTCTGACCCGCATGTCTTCCCTCAGAGAGCTGGCTGCCTGGTGTGATTTTCTGATCCTGGCCGTGCCCGGACGGCCGGAAAACCGCAATCTGGTGGATGCGGAAATCCTCAGGGCTCTGGGCAGTAAGGGACGGCTGATCAATATTGCCCGCGGCATGGTGGTGGATCAGGAAGCGCTTATTGCCGCCCTGCAGCAGGGAGTGATTGCCGGAGCGGCGCTGGATGTCTTTGTAGGCGAGCCGCAGGTAGATCCGCGGCTGCAGGCAATGTCCGACCGCACCGTGCTGACTCCGCATGTGGGTTCGGCCACCGTGGAAACCCGTCAGGCCATGGCTGATCTGATAGCAGACAATATCAGGGCTTTGGCCGCCGGCCGGCCGCTGCTCACTCCTGTGCCCGAGTGCTGCCGCAGCTGATGATGCCCCAGGACCGGGAGCCCGGCGCTCCCGGTATGCCCGTAAATGGCCTTGGCAGATAAATTTTTATCAAACATTTGGACATTCTGAGGATTGCCGCTAAAATCAACGCCAAAACGAAAAGTATGTGATGTGCACATCAACCAAACACACAGGTAAGATTATGTCAGCGGAGCTGCAATCTAAGGAAAATTCAACTGTATCAACATCTTCTTCTCCCTCCCTTCCCTCCACTCCTGAAAACCCTTCCCCGGAGTTTGTCCGTCCGGTGAATTTCAAGGAATTAAACCGTACCCGCAGATATGCCTGGATTCTGATCTTAGGCATGCTCGCCGCCTTTGGGCCGGTATGTACTGATATCTATCTGCCGGCTCTGCCGGCTCTGACCGCTTCCTTCCAGACCGATCCTTCGGTCATTCAGCTGTCGCTGACGGCCTGCTTTCTGGGTCTGGCGGCAGGACAGGTGGTGGTAGGCCCGCTTTCCGATGCCATGGGACGCCGCTTTCCCCTTATTTTGTCTCTGGTGATCTTTATAGTCACCTCCGCGCTGTGCGCTCTGGCGCCTTCAGTGGAAGTGCTGATCGTGGTGCGTTTCTTCCAGGGCTTTGCCGGCGCCGGCGGCGTGGTGCTCTGCCGTTCCATTGCCTGCGATATGTTCATGGGCAATGAGCTGACCAAGTTCATGGCCCTGCTGATGACGGTCAATTCCCTGGCACCTATTCTGGGGCCGGTAGCAGGCTCAGGCATAGTGTCATTCTTCAGCTGGCAGTGGCTGTTTTATTTCCTGGCTATCTGGGGCGTACTGCTGCTGCTCGGCTCTTTGTTTGAACTGCGGGAAACTCTGCCGCAGGAAAGCCGGCAGAGCCGTCTGGGGCAGGCCGTCAAGGACATGGTGCTGCAGCTGATGGAAAAGCGCTTCCTGCTGCTGGCTTTGGGTTTGTCCATGATCATGGGCGGCTTTTTTGCCTATCTGGCCGCCTCTCCTTTTGTATTCCAGGTGATCTACGGTTTTTCTGCCGTGGAGTATTCGCTGGTGTTCGGCTTTAATGCCCTGTGCATCACAGTCTGCTCGCTGCTGTCTGGTCGTCTGGAGCGGCGTCTGGGCGGGGAACTGCTGGTCAATGTCTCCTTTATAGTGATGATCGCTTCTGGAGCGCTGATGCTGTTCTGCGCCGTGGTGCAGCCGGAAAGTCCTACTTTGGTCATCATCAGCCTGGCCTGCTTTGTGGCCATGGTGGGCTCCTCCCAGACCCCGGGATTTGGCATAGTGATGGCGGCCAGAACCAAGGGCGCGGGCGCGGCTTCCGGCATTTTCGGCGTGCTGGGCTTTGTGCTGGGCTCCCTGACCTCACCGCTGGTGGGTCTCATGGGCGATACCTCCATGCTGCCGCTGGCCTTGTGCATGATCATTTCCGCTTTAATTTCCTTTATACTCTTCAACATCGGCAGACGCCTCAAAAAGAGTAATTAGGATCTCTACTTTCGGTTTTCAAAATTGACCGCAAACCCGCTTCCAGCAAGGGGTT
>CAYRIZ010000010.1:0-46590 GCA_964424565.1 uncultured Enterobacterales bacterium | reverse complement strand
AAAGTCAGATTGAGCTGCAAAAAGGGTCATCAACAAAATTCTGAGAAGGACCAGAAACAATAGCTTGACTTGTGAGCTTTTTTTTTTTTTTTAGCATTATATATACGTGTAATAATGAGGCGTATTTTATCGGCGATTTCTGAACGCTGAAAAATGGTTTTTTCGGGAGGCTTTTTCCATGAAACAAACACGTTCGGCACTGACTATGCTGCTTAGTGCCTATAGATCCATTCTGTCCCGAGCTTTCTTCAAGGGCCTGGCTGTAGCTGCTGCCCTGGGAGCGGCTGCAGTGCCGGCGGCTGATTTGTCCGCCAGCGGGGATATTATCTCGCAATCTGCTGCTGATACCATCTCCGGAAATGGCACGGCCAGCAGTCTGACTGTAAGCTCCGGGCACAAGATCAGCGTAGAGGAAGGTGAGGTCGGCATTGTCGGCGGTTCCATATCCATAAACGGTGAAGTGGCTATTGCCGAAGACGCTGCATTGTGGCTGAGCCGCGGCAATACCGTGGATTTTGATGCTTTGGGCCTGCAGACCGTAAGCGACCTGGTACCCTATGCCGAAGATGTGGGCTCAGGCACCATCTCCATTGCAGACGGCGGTGAGCTCAATCTGGAAAACGGCTACTACAATCTGTCCAATCTCACTGTGGCCAACAGCGGGGTGATCACTGTAGATGACGATGCCGTGCTGATTACCACAGACGGAGACTCCCTGATGAACATGGGTCAGGTGGTGATCAGCGAGTATGATGAAGGCGGATACATTATCTTAACCGCCGACAATGCCAGCATCAGTCAGGATCTCTTCAGCTCAGATCATCTGTCCGCCGATCGCAGCGGAGGTCTGTACACCAACAAACTGACCATTACCGCCAGCTCCCTCAACACCTACGGCATTGAGCTGATGAGCGATGATGATGCCTTCCTGACCGTAGATGCAGACAGTACCTTTACCCTGTACGGAGAAGATACTCAGCTGGGCGTGCGTATGGGCGATCTGACCCTGATCGACGCCTCCGGCAATGCCACAGACGGTACGCTCCTGATTTCAGACGGGGCCGGCGTGTATTTTGAGGACTGGGTGACCCCGGAAGCAGAGCACACCATTGGTGCCGATATTGAACTCAGTGGTGGCAGCTGGCTTGATTTTGACGACGGCGGTGTCTGGAATGCCCAGAAGCTGACCGCAGGTGCGGGCAGCAGTGTTGCCATAGGTGATTACGAGGGTGATAATCCTGCCGTTACCGTCAATTTCACCGATGTTGCCCTCAGCAGCTCCAATCTTACCATATGGTCCGACAGCACCCTGGCAGTAAGCTCCAGCCTGGAGGTAGGTGACAATGCCTCCCTGTCCATAAGATCCAATGCCTCCCTGGATTTGAATTTCGGCAATACCGTGGATTTTGATGCTTTGGGCCTGCAGACCGTAAGCGATCTGGTGCCCTATGCTGCAGATCTGGGCTCAGGCACCATCTCCATTGCAGACGGCGGTGAGCTCAATCTGGAAAACGGCTACTACAATCTGTCCAATCTCACTG
The DNA here is from genome assembly GCA_964424565.1 of uncultured Enterobacterales bacterium. Classification (GTDB taxonomy): domain Bacteria; phylum Pseudomonadota; class Gammaproteobacteria; order Enterobacterales; family Succinivibrionaceae; genus Avisuccinivibrio. The sequence continues at coordinate 45,049 of CAYRIZ010000010.1, read as the reverse complement.
TGGCCAACAGCGGGGTGATCACTGTAGATGACGATGCCGTGCTGATTACCACAGACGGAGACTCCCTGATGAACATGGGTCAGGTGGTGATCAGCGAGTATGATGAAGGCGGATACATTATCTTAACCGCCGACAATGCCAGCATCAGTCAGGATCTCTTCAGCTCAGATCATCTGTCCGCCGATCGCAGCGGAGGTCTGTACACCAACAAACTGACCATTACCGCCAGCTCCCTCAACACCTACGGCATTGAGCTGATGAGCGATGATGATGCCTTTCTGACCGTGGATGCAGACGGCACCTTTACCCTGTACGGGCAGGATACTCAATTGGGCGTACGTATGGGTGATCTGACCCTGATTGACGCCTCCGGCAATACCACAGACGGTACGCTGCTGATTTCAGACGGGGCCGGGGTGTATTTTGAGGACTGGGTAGATCCGGAAGCAGAGCACACCATTGGTGCCGATATTGAAATGGATGACGGCTGGCTGGAGTTTGACGACGGCGGTATCTGGAATGCCCAGAAGCTGACTGCAAGTGCCGGCAACATTATCATAGGTGATTCCGAGGGAGAGAATCCTGACGTTACCGTCAACTTCACCGATGTTTCCCTCAGCGGCAGCCAGTCCGAGCTTACCGTCTATGCCAACGGCACCCTGAATGCAGAAAACTTCAGCCTGCTGAATTCTGCTGCTGCCGACATCGACGGCACCCTGGCAGTAAGCTCCAGCCTGGTGGTTGATGCCAATGCCTCCCTGACTGTAGGAACAGCGGGCACCCTGGATTTGGGCGATGCCGCGCAGACTGTGGGACTGGGAGTTGATGCAGACAGCTTCACCACGGCCGACAGCTACAACAGCTCAGCTGTTTGTGTGAACGGCTCCATTGATGTTGATCTGAGCAATGTGGATCTGGGGGAGGACGGCCTGACCACAGCCCTGGCCGACAGTTTGTTTACTGCCCTGCAGAGTGGCGGTACCGGTCTGGTGAATATCAGCGGTCAGGATCTGAATCCGGGGACTTCTGAAGATGAATCTGAATCCGAAGCCGAATCCAGTGTACTGACCTACACTGAAGATCTGCAGTATCTGACCTGGTCCACCGAAACCACCAGAGAGACCACAGTAGTAGAAGTCAGCGGTCCGATCAGCGGCGGCTGGAATGCGCTGATTCTGTCTGAGGACAGCGCAGTGGCAGAGGTGACTGCCGACTACACTCTGTGCCTGTTTGGCTCTACCAGCAGCGGCAATATAGTGGAGAGCGCCGACGGCAGTACCGCCGGGGTGACCATTGCCGACGGCGGCAGTCTGCTGCTGCAGGGCTCGGGCGATATAGGTACCATTTCAGGAGAGAGCGGCTCGCTTACCGTGTCCTCAGGGGCTGCAGTCAATGTAGTCTCTGAAGATGACAGCGCTGCGGCCATTGCGGTGGATCAGCTGATCGTGGCCGATGCCTCCGTCAGTGTGGCAGACGGTACTGTGACCGCCTCAGCAGCAGAGCTGCAGGAGGGAGCCAGCCTGAGCGCCGCCACTGTAAGCACAGCTGAACTTACCCTGCAGGGAGCTGAGCTCACTGCAGATGAGGTGAGCGCCTCCGGCACTCTCAGCGTCAGTAGCTCCACGCTCACCGCCTCCACTTTGTCCCTGACTGAGGAAGCTGCTGTAGCTTCCCAGAGCACTGTGACGGTGGCAGATACCCTGACCACAGGCAGTATGACCGTGTCCGGATCTTCACAGGTTACCGCCGGTACCATTAACGTGCTGGCAGACAGCCTGGTGCAGGTAGGTGTGGAAAGCACTGATGATGTCGAGGGCTCTTCCGGCACCCTGGAAGCAGGTACGCTGAATCTCAACGGCAGCACGCTGCTACTGGATCCTGATTTTGGTCTGCCGGTGGCTCTGGCTGCAGCAGGCAGCTTTGGCGGAGAGCTTACTGTAGCTGAAGATGACAGTGAGAGCTCTGATCTGCAGACTCTCGACGGCTCCGTGGTAGTAGGCCAGAACGCCGCCCTGGGTGTGGGTATGACCCTGGCTGAACTGCAGCAGGCTGTGGCCTCCTACCTCTCAGGCGGCAGCCTGGTGGAAGGCTCTGATTATGCCTCGCTGGCTGTGATCAATTCTTCCGGTCTGGCCATTAGCTCCGGCAGCAATCTAGTCATGAGCGGCACCGCCTCCAGCGATGATCTGCTGGACACTTTGACTTCCCTGCAGGATGCAGACAGCAGCGGCATTTATCTGGGTGAGGGCTCTTCCCTGATCTTTACCTCTTCCTCCCTGGTCTCAGGTGATGATGAATACACCATACAGCTGGCAGACAGTGACGGACAGCTCACCGCAGCCGGCGGTCAGGTGGTAGTGCCGGTCTTAATTTCCCAGACGCAGTTTGACAATCTCATTACCACCGCAGACGGCAGTGCCGTTGTGTCCGGCGGTGATCTGGAGGTGACCACGGCCAACGGCCTGTTCAGCGGCACCATTGCCGAGGGTGAGAGCTTCAGTGCCTCTGCCCTGGAATCCACTCTTACCGCCGATACCAGCGTGCTGAGCGGGACTTCCTCTGCCATGCAGAACTATGTCCTCGCCGTGGCCTCCGATGTCTGGGACGGCAGCATGAGCGTGGACCTCAGCGATGCCGGTACGGCCTTCTTTAGTGAAGCCATCAGCGGCAGCAGCGCCTCTGCTCTGGAGACTGCCTCCCGGCTGGCCGTGTTCGGCGGAGCCGTGCAGGCTGCTTATCTGGCAGATCAGCAGGCTGCAGGTGCCATAGCTGCCCGGGCAGGCTTTAATGCCGGTATGAACCTCACTGTTGCTGAAGGCAGCGGCTTTGGTCTGTGGCTGGCTCCGGTTTACGGCTATGTAGACGCTTCAGGCTTTGATGCCAACGGTTTGGATGCCGGTGCGGAGATCAGCCTCTATGGTGTCAGCCTGGGTGTGGATTACGCCTTTGCCGACACGGTTAAAGCCGGTGTGATGTTCTCCCTGGGTCAGGGTGATGCCGACGGCAGCGATGCCGGATCTGCTGTAGACAATGATTTTGACTACTACTCAGTGGGTCTCTATGCCGACATTACCCCGGTGGAGGATCTGGCTGTGCTGGCTCATCTCACCTACACCGAGGTGGACAACGATCTTGATGCCTACTCCGGGCTGTCTGATTTCGGCATGCTCAGTGCTTCTGCCGACAGCAGCGCCCTGAGCGCCGGTATTGAGGGTATGTACACCTTACATGCCGGTATGGTGGATATTGCCCCGCACCTGGGACTGCGCTACACCCATCTGGAGCTGGATGATTATCAGGTCAGCAGCGCCCGCGGCGTGATCCTCAGCACGGACAATGATGAGCTGGACATTTTCTCCATTCCTGTAGGCGTCAAATTCTCCGCTGATATCAAGTCCGGAGACTGGAAGGTAAGCCCGGCAGTTGATCTGCATGCCTCCTTCAACTTCGGTGATGATGAGCTCGACAGCAGGGTATCCTTTGCCGGCATCAGCCGCAGCGCCGCTCTGTCCACTGAGGTGATCGACTCTGTGACCTACGGTGTGGCCGTGGGTGTCAGCGCCTCCTGCTCTGCCTTCAATATGGGGCTGCAGCTGGGTTATGAGGGCTCGGAGAATACCGATGCCTTCACGGCCATGCTCAATGCAGGTTACGCCTTCTGATTTGTTGAATAAACCCAACGCTTAAGAGCGCTTCACTGCGCTCTTTTACCTGCCGCGGCTGAGCAATCACCGCGGCTTTTTTATGCTTTAAAGTGGTGCAATGGTTTCTGCCTGATCTGTATGCTGCCGGTAAAAATCTGCTTAAAACAAAAGGGCCGCGCCGCTGCACCGTATGCGTGCTAAAATCGACACAATTCAATCCAAAAAATTTTGCAAAGGGACGGCAGGAGCAGTTTCTGACCCTCAGGTGTAAATTAACCGCATTGATGCCCGGGGCTGATTTAGGTACCTGCACCACAAGACCCGAATTACATTGTTGAAACTGCGAGATGTCAGATTAATTGAGGTTCTTTGAACATGTCCAACACTAGTACTACCAAGTATATTTGGTTCAACGGCACTATGGTTCCCTGGGAAGAGGCCACAGTCCATGTTATGTCCCATGCCCTGCACTACGGCACTGCCGTGTTTGAAGGCATCCGTGCCTACAGCACCCCCAAGGGCCCCTGTGTATTCCGTCTGAAGGAACACATCGACAGACTGTTTAATTCAGCCAAGATCTACCGCTTCCCCATTCCTTTTACCAAAGAGGAAGTGATGGATGCCTGCCGTCAGATTATTCTTGAGAACGGCATGGATTCAGGCTATATCCGTCCGCTGGTGTTCATAGGCAATATAGGTCTGGGCGTACGTCTGCCTGAAAATGTCAAGGCCGAGGTCATGGTGGGAGCCATTCCCTGGGGTGCTTATCTGGGCGAGGAAGGCCTGCAGAAGGGTATTGCCGTGGGCACCTCTTCCTGGCACCGTCTGGCTCCCAATACCATTCCTACCGAAGCCAAGGCTGCCGGCAACTATCTGTCCTCCATCCTGATTGCCAATGAGTGCCATCAGAACGGCTATACCGAGGCTATAGCCCTGGATACCGACGGCTATATTTCCGAAGGCTCAGGCGAGAACGTCTTCATCATCAAGGACGGTGTCCTGTACACAGCTCCCTTCACCTGCGGTCTGCTGCCGGGCATTACCCGCCACACCGTCATCACCCTGGCCCGTGAAGAGCTCGGCCTGGAAGTGCGTGAGCAGAGAATGCAGCGTGAAATGCTGTATCTGGCCGATGAAATGTTCTTCTCCGGCACTGCCGCTGAGATCACTCCTATTGCCTCTGTGGACGGCATTGATGTGGGCTGCGGCCACCGCGGTCCCATTACCGAGAAGCTGCAGAAGGTCTTCTTTGAGACCGTCAGAGGCCAGGTCGAGGATAAGCGCGGCTGGCTGTATCCCTGCAACAAGTAGTAGTGCAGATACAGTTCATGCAGCAGGCAGCCGCAGGCGGCTGCCATTGAGGAACACCAAAGGCCCGCTCCATAACCGGGCCTTTTGCATTAATTGAAAACCAAGCAGACAAAAATTATGAAATATCGTTCAGCAGTAACCTACGAAGGCAAGAAGATGGCCGGCGCCCGCGCCCTGTGGAAAGCCACAGGCGTGAAGGATGAGGATTTCGGCAAGCCCATAGTAGCTGTGGTCAACTCCTTTACTCAGTTTGTTCCCGGTCACGTGCATCTGCATGAGGTCGGTCAGTATGTGGTCTCAGAAATAGAAAAGGCCGGCGGCATAGCCAAGGAAATGAATACCATAGCCGTGGATGACGGTATAGCCATGGGCCACTCCGGCATGCTGTACTCTCTGCCCAGCCGCGACATCATAGCCGACAGCATTGAGTACATGGTCAATGCCCACAAGGCCGATGCCCTGGTGTGCATTTCCAACTGCGACAAGGTTACCCCCGGCATGCTCATGGCCGCCATGCGCCTGAACATTCCGGCCATCTTTGTGTCCGGCGGCCCTATGGAAGCCGGCGTGTCCCAGAAGCTCAACCGCAAGCTCGATTTGATCGATGCCATGATTATCTCCGCCATGCCTGATGTGGACGATGAGACCGTGCGGGAAGTGGAAGCCTCCAGCTGCCCCACCTGCGGCAGCTGCTCCGGCATGTTTACCGCCAATTCCATGAACTGCCTGACCGAGGCCCTGGGCATGTCCCTGCCGGGCAACGGCACCCTGCTGGCCACCCACGCCCTGCGCCGCGATTTGTTCAAGCGCGCCGCCCAGCGTATTGTGGCCATGGCTAAGGCCTATTATGAGCATGATGATATTTCCGTGCTGCCCCGCTCCATAGCCGTGAAGTCAGCCTTTGAGAATGCCATGTCCCTGGACATAGCCATGGGCGGTTCCACCAATACTGTGCTGCACCTGCTGGCTGTGGCCCAGGAAGCCGGCGTGGACTTCACCATGGCCGATATAGACCGCCTGTCCCACCATGTCCCGCATATCTGCAAGGTTGCCCCTTCCACTCAGGTCTATCATATGCAGGATGTGCACCGCGCCGGCGGCATCATGTCCATTATGAATGAGCTGGACAAGGCCGGCCTGATCGACCGCAGCACCAAAACCGCTTCCGGTCTGACCATGGGCGAGCAGATAGACAAATACGCCATAGACAAGACTTCTGATCCTGAAGTGCTGCATTACTTCAAGGCAGCTCCGGCCGGCCGCTTCAACCTCAAAGCCTACTCCCAGGACAGCTTCTACGATGAGCTCGATCAGGATCGCACCTCAGGCTGCATCCGCGATGTGGCCCATGCCTACTCCCAGGACGGCGGTCTGGCCGTGCTGTACGGCAATCTCGCCCAGGACGGCTGCATAGTGAAGACTGCCGGTGTGGATGAGAGCATTCTCAAATTCGTGGGACCGGCCCGGATCTTTGAGAGCCAGGAAGATGCTGTGGACGGTATTCTCGGCGGCAAGGTCAAGGCCGGTGATGTGGTGCTGATCCGCTATGAAGGTCCGCGCGGTGGTCCGGGCATGCAGGAAATGCTGTATCCCACTTCCTATCTGAAGTCCATGGGTCTGGGCAAGAAGTGCGCCCTGGTCACCGACGGCCGTTTCTCCGGCGGTTCTTCCGGTCTGTCCATAGGTCACGTCTCCCCTGAGGCAGCCAATGGCGGCAATATAGCCCTGATCGAGGAAAATGATCTCATCAGAATAGATATTCCCAACCGCACCATAGAAATAGACGTCTCCGACGAAGAGCTCGCAGCCCGTCGTCAGGCCATGGAGGCCCGCGGCAGCAAGGCCTTCAAGCCGGTGGCCCGCGATCGTGAGATCAGCTTTGCCCTGCAGGCCTATGCGGCCATGGCTTCCAGTGCCGACAAGGGCGGCGTGCGTGACAGATCCAAGCTGGAGACCATGTAATGGCTGAAAACAACAAGGTATTAACTGCTCAGGATTATCTGCACAAGATCCTGCTGGCCCGCATCTATGATCTGGCCCGCCTCACTCCTCTGCATCAGATGGAAGGCCTGTCCGAGCGTCTGGGCGTCAATGTGCTGCTCAAGCGCGAGGATTACCAGAAGGTGCACAGCTTCAAGATCAGAGGCGCCTACAACAAGCTCAACAATCTGACCCCGCAGCAGCTGCAGCGGGGCGTGATCGCCGCCTCGGCAGGCAATCATGCCCAGGGTGTGGCCCTGTCGGCAGCCAAACTGGGCTGCCGGGCCGTGATTGTAATGCCCAACACCACTCCCGATCTCAAGGTCAACGCCGTCAAACACCTGGGCGGCGAGGTGGTGCTCTTTGGTGAAAGCTTCAATGAAGCCTACGATCATGCCATACAGCTGGCCCGCGATGAGGAGATGACCCTGATCCCTCCTTATGATGATGAGGACGTGATTGCCGGTCAGGGCACCATAGCCCAGGAACTGATAGGGCAGTGCCAGGATATAGATACTGTCTTTGTGCAGATAGGCGGCGGTGGTCTGGCTGCCGGTATTGCCACCTACATCAAGGCCCTGGTGCCCAACATCAAGGTCATAGGCGTGGAGGCCGAGGGCTCGGCCTGCATGAAGGCGGCCATGCAGAACGGCCATCCGGTGGACATAGGTTTTGTGTCCCACTTTGCCGACGGCGTGGCTGTGAGCCTGGCCGGTACCGAAACCTTCAGGCTGTGCCGCCAGAACCTCGATGACATCATCACCTGTTCCAATGATGAGATCTGCGCTGCCATGAAGGATATCTTTGATGATACCCGCGCCATAGCTGAGCCTTCAGGAGCGCTGTCCGTAGCCGGCCTCAAGAAATACGTGCGTGAGCACGGCATTACTTCAGGCAATCACATAGCCATACTCTCCGGCGCCAATGTTAAGTTCAGAACGCTGCGCATGGTGGCCGAGCGCTGTGATGTAGGTGAAATGACCGAGGGCATCATTTCAGTGGAGATCCCCGAGAGCAAGGGCGCCTTCCTGAACTTCTGCAAGGCCATAGGCGATCGTCAGGTCACGGAGTTCTCCTACCGTATTTCAGACAGCCTCAAGGCCCGCATCTTTGCCTCCATTGAGCTGGCTGACGGCAGCCGGGAGCTGAATGCCCTGACCTCTTCCCTGACACAGCAGGGTTATATGGTGACCGATTTGACCGGGGACTTTATAGCCAAGGATCATGTGCGCTATATGATAGGCGGCCATCCGCCGGCCAAACTCAAGGAGAAGCTGTTCCTCTTTGAGTTCCCCAACTCCAAGGATGCGCTGATCCGCTTCCTGGAAACCCTGGGGGACATGTACTCCATTACCCTGTTCCACTTCCGCATAGCCGATCTGGAGTTCTGCTCCGTACTCTGCGGCTTTGACATGTCGGATGAGGAAGCTTCCTCGGGGCTGGATGACTTCATCAAGCGCCTCAATTACCGGGCTGTGGAAGTCACCGGCAACAGTGCCTATCAGCAGTTCCTGTGCTGATCGGACACGAGCCCAAGCCTCAGGCCGCCTGAAGCGCGGCCATAAAAAAGCCCGTCCCGGATTTGCCCCGGGGCGGGTTTTTTACACTTATAGGCTAGAGGCTCTTTCTGCCCTTATTCTTCGGCCATGGCCGGAGGCATGGGCTGACTCTTTTTGTACTGCTCGCGGTAGAAGCGCAGGGTGATGAGCAGCCCCAGTACGGCTATGTAGATCAAATACATGCCGTAAAGATCGCACATGGAGATGAGCTCGGTGCCGCGCATGGCAAAATCACGCCAGAAGCGGTACTGCCACACCAGCGGGAACATGTGGGACAGCACATAGGTCCAGTCCGGCACTACGCCTACAGCCATGGTGGCACCGCCCAGAATAAAGCCAGGGGGGACCAGGAAGATCATCATCGAGGCGCCGTGTCCGGGATCGGTGGAGGACCAGGAGTAGAGTAAGGCCATCATGCCAAAGCACAGGCCGGTCATAAACAGCGATGGCAGGTAGGCCAGATAGTTGCCGGCAAAACGCAGCTGACCAAAATACAGCAGCAGCGCCGTGGGAATGCTGATGGCGGTGACATAGATCAGCACATAGGGAATGAGCCTGGCTATGAGCTCTATGGGCGTGCGGCGCAGCACCACATTGTCCCACTGCTGTGTAACCCGCAGCCGGCCGGTGATCATCAGCGTGGTCAGACCCAGATACAGCGAGGAGAAGAAGTAAATAAAGCTGATGATGGTGGCATTGGTGGAGGAAAAGGTAGGATTGAACATGCGGCGGATCTTCATGGAGATCGGAGTTTCCTCCGCTCCTGAGGCCTGAGCGGCATAAATGCCGGTGATCTCATTTAAGGTTTCAATGATTTCGGCATTCTGGGCTTCATTGGTATAGTCCGCAAAATAACCCAGATTAACCGCCTGTTTGCCGGCCTGCACATTCTTTTCCGTATCGCGCGGAATATAGAGTACGCCCAGGGACTGATCATGCCTGGTCAGGCTTTCGGGATCCACAGGATAGTGGAAGACCCTGTTGACCTTGATGTAGGAGGAGCTGTTGCAGCTGTCGATCAAATTCTGCGAATAGCGGCTGTTGTCCAAATCGATCACATTGATGGTGCCCTCAAACACGCTGCCGTGCGAGAAGATGACACCAAAGATCACCATGGTCAGAATGGAGACCACCAGGGCCAGTTTGTGATAGGGGATGAAGCGTCCCGAGCGCAGAGCCTCTATTTCCGAGGTTATGCTCTGCATAATGCCTGACATCATATTTCATTCACCTCCAGCATCATGCCGGGCAGCAGATCGGGATCTTCTACATAAACCCGCATCTCAAAGGCGGTCAGATCGGCCTGGCCCTGCTCGCGGGTCATGCGCAAATCGGCAAAGGACGGAGCCGGATTGACATAGCGTATGGTGCCGGTGATCTCACGCTGCTGCGCGGGAACATAAACCTGAATGCTGTCGCCGGCGTGCAGTCTGCCGGCAGCAGTTTCCGGTATATACACATCAAAGTAGCGGCGGGTGGTCTCCAGGCGTATGGCGGTGACGCCGGCGGAAAGCAGTTCGCCTTCCTCAAACATCAGCTCGCGTATGGTGCCGTCGCAGGGAGCATAGAGTTTGGTGCGCTGCAGATTGAGCTCCTGCTGGGCCAGATTGCTCTGCTGTTCGGCCAGCTGTGCCTTCATGGAGGCCAGAGTGTTCTGCATATTGGCTATGTTCTGCCGCTCATCTTCAATATTCTGCAGATACAGGCCCTCGGCATTGCGGGTCTGCTCCAGCTCTGCCAGCTTGTCGCCACTGACGCCCACGGTGAGGGTATCCAGGGTCTTCTGGGCTTCAGTCAGGGTGGAGCTGGCGGCTATATAGGAGGCATAGGCCGTGTCATATTCGGCTTTGGACACTGCCTTTTGGGCCAGCAGGCTGCGGTAGCGCTCGTAATTGGCCTGCTGCTCGCTCAGGGCGGCGCGGGCGCTGTCTATGGTGGCCAGCTGTCTTTCAATCTGCCGCCAGGTGGTGCGCTCGGTGGTGGCCAGCTTGGAGGTTTCAATATCAATGCTGCGGCTGTAGGCCTCAATCTGGGCTTCCAGTGAGCTGATGGCGGCTTTGGTGCTGTCCACGGCTATACGGTAGTCGCTGTCATCAATTTCCATCAGCAGGGTGCCCTGGGTGACGAAATCGGATTCCAGCACATGGCGGGAGATCAGCAGGCCGCCTACATTGACCGGAGCTATGTTGACATCGTCGGCAGCCAGCACGCCGGCATGATACTGCTGAGCCTGGGTGAGGGCGTCATTGCGCCGGCCGAGCATGATGAGCAGGGTGGCGGCACACAGCAGGATCACAAAGAAAAGCAGGGTTTTGATCACCGGTTTTTGGGAAAAGCGTAAAAGATTCATGATGTATTAATTCAAGCCTTGCAGATAAAACAAAACAAAAACGATAAAAACAGAACACAACAGGCAGGGAAAACTCTCCTGCCGCCGCAGGGCGCCGGGCTGCAGGTGGTCTTGGGGTTGCGCCTGATTCCCAAGACCTCAGGGCAGCTTGTTGTATAGTCCTTTGATGACGGCCAGCAGATGCGGCAGCTCCTCGGCAGGCAGCAGCCTGGCCAGCTCCAGGCAGCGCTGATGCTGCTGCCGCAGGGCTTTATCGGCTGTTTCCTCACCGGCCGGCGTCAGGGAGATTAAAACTTTTTTGGAGCCGGGCTCCGGGCCATGCCGGCAGATCAGCGGCTCTTTTTCGGCCAGCATGCGCTTGACCATAACCGAGCAGGTGGCAGGAGAGACTCCTGTAAAGGCCGCCAGGGTGGTCAGCGGCTGCGGAGTTTTCCTGACCTTGAGGGCAGTCAGCAGCACAAAACGTCCTTCCGACAGCCCGAAATCCTGCTGCAGGGCAGCAAACAGCCGCTCGCGCAGCACATCGGCTGTCGCCAGAAAATGCACTATGAAGTCTATGCCTTCCACCTCTTTGGCCCGGCTGTCCTCGGACTCGCCTGCGTCGTCAGCCGCAGAGCCGGTCCGGCGTGACAATTCCATGAATTCGCTCTGGGTAGGCAGAATGCGTTTTTTGTAATCCATATACTGCTTTGCTCAGGACTATAGTCAGTTTGTTAGCCGGCTAATAATAGCACAAAAGACTGAGTCTCGTAAGCGTTTTTGTGTGTTCGGACTGCCCGGCCGGGGGCGGGGGACTGTACAATACTGCAGAAAGCCACAGGCTGAATGCTTAAGGAAGTTTCATGAAGGAATTGTTTTTTGTCGGTTTGATGTCCGGCACCAGTATTGACGGTATGGATGCGGCCCTGCTGGCCGTAGATCCGACGTCCGGCCGCTGCCGCTGCGAGGGTGCGCTGTCTGCGCCCTGGCCTGAGCACTGCCGCCGGCTGCTGCACCGCCTGTGCAGCGAGGGCAGCGGGGAAATTGACCGGGCCGGCACAGCCGCCAATGCCGTGGCCGTGTTCTCTGCCTATATGGCCCGCAAACTGATCGCCAGGCATGATCTGCAGCCTGAGCAGATCTGTGCCCTGGGCTCGCACGGGCAGACCGTAAGACACCGGCCGGAGCGCGGTTTTTCCGTACAGCTCAACAACGGCCCGCTGACGGCCCTGCTCAGCGGCATTGATACCTGGACTGATTTCCGCGCCCAGGATCTGGCCGCCGGCGGGGAGGGCGCGCCGCTGACCCCGCTGTTTCATCAAAAAATGTTTGCCGCCGCAGATCAGCCTGTTTATGTGGTAAATTTAGGCGGTATTGCCAATATGACCGTGCTGGAGCCGGGCGGCCGTATTGCCGCAGGTTACGATGTGGGGCCGGCCAATACTCTGCTTGATCTGGCCTGCCGCCTGCTGCTGCACTGCTCTTATGATAATAACGGCCAGGTTGCCGCCTCAGGCTCGCTCAACCGCGACTGGCTGGACTCCATGCTCGGGCATCCCTATTTTGCGATCAAGCCGCCCAAGTCCTGCGGACGGGAGCAGTTCGGAGAGGCATTCCTCCGGCCTTATATCAGGCAGTGTATTAGTGATTCGCAGAAAATTCCTGATCTGCTGTGCACCCTGACTCATTTTACGGCCTCGGTGATAGCAGCTGAAATTCATGCCTTTACTGAGAAACTGCAGGCCAAAGGCAAGGTGCTGCTCTGCGGCGGCGGCATACGCAACGGGTTTCTGGTCAAAACTTTAGATGAGCTCCTCGCGCAGCAGGACGGACTCCCGCGCTGCCTCTCCACGCTGCATTTTGGCATTAATCCGGAGTATGTAGAGGCACAGGCCTTTGCCTATTTTGCTTATCAGAGCTCTTTGGGGCAGAGTGTGGATTTAAGCGGCATCACCGGCTCTTCACAGCCGGTGATTTTGGGTTCACTCTCGCCCGCACCTGGCGGCCGTTATGCAGCAGATCGGCTGCAGCGGCTGCACTCTTAGTTAGCATCAGGCCGTCGGCACGGCGGCAGATTGTCGTGTCAGGATTGTTGATTACACATGTAAGGAGAAACATATGTTTTGTTTTCATCAGGATACCAAACTGGAAGACATGGGCAATGGCGTAAAGCGCCGCATCTTGGTACATGACGGTGCCATGATGGCCGTGGAGAATATCTTTGAGACCGGCGGCGTCGGTGCCATGCACTCTCATCCGCATCAGCAGGTCACCTACGTGCTGTCCGGCCGTTTCCTGTTTACCATAGGCGATGAGCAGCATGAAGTGACTGCCGGTGACACCCTGCACAAGCTGCCCAATGTGGTGCATGGCTGCACCTGCCTGGAGGCCGGCACCTTGATCGATATCTTCACGCCGCAGCGTGAGGACTTCCTCAAGTAAGAGCGCAGAGCGGATTTAAGATCTGCAGAACTGGTGCAGCAGCAGCTGCACCGCCGAAGATGAAGCAGCCGGGATCTTAAGGTCCCGGCTGTTGTTTTTGGCAGGACTGCCCGGACTTCAGCCGGCAGCCTTGGCAGGCTGTGCCGGCGGCAGGGCGGCGGCCTGCTGATAGTATTCACAGGCCTGATCAAACAGGCGCTGGGCACTCATGACGCGGGCGAGCATCAGATTGATGTCGGCGTCCTGCGGACTGAGCTTTAGGGCCTGTTCCAAATGCTGCTGGGCGGCATTGATTTCTCCGGCCAGCAGTTCCAAATTACCCAGAGCCTTGAGCAGGGGCACCTGAATGCTGTCAGGCTGACTTTGGGCGGCCTTTTTCTGCAGGAAAGACAGCATCTCCGGTACAGGAGCAGTCCAGCGGGCTATGGAGTTGAGCATGTCGGCGCTCAGCTGCTTTTTCAGCACAGATATAGCGCATTTGCGGGCGGCGGAGGTATCTCCCAGTGCCACCTGCTTTTCCGTGACCGCGCCCATCAGGGCCGGATCGCGGCGGGCGGTCTTGTCCAGCTCCCTGACCCGGGAGGCCAGCTCACTGCTGTCGGTGGCCTGGCTGATCTGCTGCAGCACATTGCTGCGGGTCCTGGCGGCTGCTTCCTCGCGGCTGATGATGTGCTGATTGATCAGGGCGGGGGTCAGGCGGGCCAGCTTTTCCTCATCATGCTCCATGTCATAGCACTGCATGGTCAGCTGAGTGAGCAGTTTGGATTTGTAGTTTTTCTTGAGTTCATCGAGAATTTCCAGAGCGGCTTTGGCATTGCCTATCTGCAGATTGAGTTTGGCACGGATGAGGTCGCTGGAAATGGCTGCCTGTCTGCCGCGCTTGCGGGCTTCATCCAGAAAGGTGGAGCACAGCTCATAGTGCTTGAGGGCAAAGGCCGATTTGGCTCCCAGGAATATGGTCTCCACCGGCAGTTTGGATAATTTGCCGGAGCGGCGGATTAAGGCCAGGACGCGCTGATGATCTTCTTCCTCAAAGGCCAGAACGGCGGCTCTCTGCCGGCGCAGGGCCTGGCGCACCGATCTGCCGGAGAAAAAGGCTCTGGTGCCGCGGGGCATGGCCAGGATGCGGCGCAGCAGGCCGAGGAGCAGGTAAAACACCAAAAAGGCGGCAATGAGCAGAATAACCGCGGTGGTCAGGGAGGTCTCGACTACATAGCCGTCGGTGGCTATATGCACATAGCCCTGCTGATCCGCCAGATGGGGGCCGGCGAAGATGGCCGCGCACAAAACAGCGATGAAAAGCAAAATTTTCAGCATGGCCTTACCCCTGAATGTTGCGCAGATGCTCCTGCGCCAGTTTGTCAAACAGTTTCAGGCTCTCCAGGGCCCGCGGGAGGTCCGGGGTGATGCTTTGGGCCTGCAGATCGCGCAGCTGCGCCAGGAAGGCCTGCACTACCGTGCTTTCAGGATCGAAGTAGGCTTCCACCAGGCGCCCGGCCTCGGCCAAATTGTCGGCATAGTCCTGCTGGGCACCGCCGGCTAAATTGGCCCTGGCCAGCAGCAGGCGGGTTCTGATGTTCTCCCGCAGGAAGAGCACCTGCTCGGGGCTGAGGAAATCCAGCACGGCATCGGGACCGCGGCGGCTGATCTGCACAAAGCGGGAGCCAAACTCTTTGGCCGAAGAGAGCAGATTTTCCTTCCATTCCATGATATCGGAGGAGGGCTCGCTGTTTTTGTCAAAGGCGCCGGCGTTCTTTTCCAGCTCGGCTGCTCCCTGCACCACCAAATTCTCCGTATCGCGGTAGAGCTGCTCCAGCTTGATGCTGATGCCGGTGAGATCTATTTCCGGCAGGGCTCTGAGGGTGGAAAGATCCTGGGCTATGGCGGCGCGGAGGTCCACTATACGGGCATCCTGCAGATCGCTGAGCAGATTGTCGGCCTGCTGCAGGTTCCATACCGCGGCTTTGACATTGTGCCCGAATACAGCCTGCCGGGCTGCCTCGGAAACACTAAAATAGCTCTCGGCTATGCGCCACTCATTGGGATCGCGGGCTTCATAGCGGTTTAAACGCTGATGCACGGCATCTATGGACTGGGCGGTGCTCTCTGCGCTGGCCATTACCTGAGAGATTTGCCGGCGGAGATCTTCATTCAGGCTCTGCAGCTCACGGTTTTGGCTCTGCATTTCCCTGTTGACCGTAAGCAGGGAGGAAATCTCGCCCTGGGCGGCCGCAAGTGAGCGCTGTGCCTCCTCCAGGCCGCTGCGGCTCTGCTGCACTGCCACGCCGGCAGTTTTCAGCTCCGTGATCTGCTGATGGCCGACAAAGCCCAGACCGGCTATGGCCGCCGCCAGAATAAAGCAGATGACATATACGCCGGCATTGCTGTTTTTGATATAAATCTCGCGTACAGGCTGCGGCTCATCCTTTACCTTTACCTGCGGCTCAGGTTCAGGCTTCTTTTCAGCCTTGACCTGCGGCTCTGCCGACTTGACTTCAGCTTGGGCACTTTGTACTTCAGCGGCACTTTTTTCCAGCATTTTGTCGGCCTGATCCATCAGGGTGCCGGCCTCGGCACTGACGGCATCAACAGCCTGCTGCGGCTGTGCTTTTTCAGCCCCGGCATCTTCCGGCTGTACCCGGGCGGGGGACTGCGCTGCTGCATCTTTTTGGGCTTTGGGTTCTTGCTTTGAGCTTTTTTGCATAGCTGTAAATCCACTGATGAAAAACTGCTTTGATTCTAGCACTTATCACCGCACCTGCGGGACGGCACCCCCAAAATCAGCGGCGGACAATTTTGTGATCCATCGCGCATTCACGGGCAAAAACGTTTAGAATATCCTGGTCCCAATTCCGCGAGCATCATGGTTACCTCCACTTCTCCTAAAGAGCAGAAATACAGGCTTTATCAGCAGCGTCTGCAGCGCATTGATGAGATCAATGCCCGGAAAATTGAATATGCCCGGACCGTGATGTCCGCCGATGCCCGCCTTATCTTAAGCCGGCTGCCGGTACTGCTGCAGTTCAACCTCCCTGAGATCCCCGGTTACCGCGCCCGCGGCGTGCCCTGCGGCATAGACGGTTTTGTGCCCACGCCTGAACAGCTCAGCTACATCAGGCATTTGACCGGCGGACGGGTGCCGCCCATAGAGGCGCGCGGCAGCATTCTGGCCCTGTATGGCATGGGCAGCACTGCCTCCATAGGGCAGGGGGCACAGTCGGATTTTGATATCTGGGTCTGCATTTCCCACACCATGAGCAGTGAAGATGCGGCGGCCCTGACCGAAAAGTGCAGCTTTATCTGTACCTTTGCCCAGGGACTGGGGGTCAATCTCAGTTTGTTTGTGATCCGCGACAATCGCTTTACGGCCCCGCCTGAGGACAGGGTGGGAGGCGACAACTGCGGCTCGGCGCAAAATCTCTTTCTGCTAGATGAGTTTTACCGCAGTGCCGTGCGCATATGCGGCAGGCATCTGGCCTGGAATTTTATTACCACCGGGGAGGAAATTGCCGATTATCAGGGGGCGCTGCGCGATTTTGCCGCCTCAGGGGTGCTCCGGCCGGAGGAATACTTTGATTTCGGCTCTGTGGTCAACAGCTCGCCGGCCGAGTATTTTGGCTCCGGGCTGTGGCTGCTGTACAAGGGCATAGAGTATCCCTTCAAGGCGGCCCTGAAGATTCTGCTGATGGAGGTTTACGCCGACGAGTATCCGCAGAGCCTGCTGCTCTCCTCGCAGATGAAGGACCGCCTGCACGGCGGCGGCAGCTATAATCTGGATCTCGATCCTTATTATGTGATGTACAGGCGGGTGCACGATTATCTGCTGAAAAACGGCGACTTAAAGCGCCTGCAGCTGGTCAGAAAGTGCTTTTACCTCAAGATTTTCATCGGCCTCAGCGGCCTTAAGGACAGCAGCATCATCAGCTTCCGCCGCCGTTTTCTCGCTTCTTTGGTCGCAAGCTGGCACTGGAGCCGGCGCGAAAAGGAGGAGCTGGAAAACAGGGCCATGTGGAAGATCCACTATGTCAGGGAGTTTTACTCCGATCTTTTTGCCGCCCTCATCAAAAGCTACCGGGCGCTGCTGTCCTTCTCGGTGCGCCACGGCATTGAATACGCCATTACCTCAGATGATGCCGGCCTGCTTTCGCGCAAGCTTTATGCCGCCTATGACCGCAGTCCCAACAAAATAGTGGTCTACAGTCCGGAGTTTCGTTTTTCGCTGGAAGAGCAGGATCTGTGCTTCATCAAGGCCGGTCCGGACAGCCTCTGTCAGCGGGGGTGGCATTTGTATGCCGCCTCCACCGAGGGCGTGGATATATTAAGCCGTAGCTGTATCTACAACGGCAGGCAGCTGACTGAGGTGGTGACCTGGGCCTGCTTCAACAATCTCTTCTCCAGGCACACTCAGGTCTTTACCGCCGGCTCGGTACAGGCGGTCACCGCTCCCAAGATCAGAAAACTCGCCGCCGACATCATGCGCACCCTGGCTCCGGCGGCCATGCGCAAGGTAGATGACGCGGCCCTGCTGCGTCCCCGCGACATCAGGGCCTGTGCGGTGATTTTAAATCTCGAGCGCGATGCCACATTGGAAAATCGTCTGGCCTTTGTGGATATGAATACTGGATCCACCTTAAGCGCCGGCCGGCAGAAACTCTGCCTGATTGGCTCCGTGTCCCTGATCATAGTCAACACCTGGGGGGAGAGCATAGTAATTGCCCTGCCGGACGGGGAAGAAGGCGTGGTGGAGCTGCTGGCCGTGCTGCTGCGCCTGAGCAAAAATGCAGACGGGCTCAATTCCCGGGACAGACTGTCCTTTATTAACGTGTTTTCCTATGCCGCGCTGCATTCAGATCTCATCCGCTACGACATGCAGGCGGTGATCCGCCAGGCTTTTGCCTGCATGGATCATGATTTCGGCCGCGATTTTACCTTTGAGGTGGGGCACAATACCTACGGCGCCCGCCGGGTGCAGGATCGCGGCGTGTATATAGTGCGCCACAACATGCTCAATTCAGAGAGCAGCTCCTTTGGGGTACACACCCGCTACGGCATGCGCCCGGAATACTCGCTGCAGGTGCCGGCTCAGGTGGACCGCTATTCCAATATGGGCATCATGCAGTACTTCTTCGCCCCCATTAAGGACGGCTGGGATATATACATAGTCAATGAGGAAAACGAGGTCAGGATTTACCCGCATTATGTAGGTTCCCGGGCGGCCCTGGTCAATGCCATCAACCGCTATTACACCCGTCTCAGCGAGGAGAGCACGGCAGCCGATACCCGCTTTAATCTGCCGCAGTATTTCGTGCTCAGCCCCGATCTCAAGTCCATACATCCATTTACCATTCACGAGCAGGAGCAGGTGGACTGAAAGCTCCTGCCGCTTTTTGTATAATCAGCCTCAGGCAGGTTGCGGCTCGTTTCTGGGTCCGCAGGTTTGGAAAGGGAAAAATTATGGTGCAAAAAATATGTCTGCTGCTTCTGCCGGCGCTGCTGCTGAGCGGCTGCGGGCTGAAATATGATCTCTATTTGCCTGATGAGGACAGCGATTATCAGTCAGGCACTCATCAGCAGGACGGTCAGCTTACTTTGTTCTCCACTGCCGACAGCAGTGAGCAGTAAACAGCCGCCGGGAGTTTGTGACTGCAGTACGCCGGGAGGGCGGACTGCAGGGAATAGGAGCGTTCATGGATTATTTCAATTATCAAAACGATGAGCTTTATGCAGAGAATTTGAAGGTCAGCGATTTAGTCAGGGAATTTGGCTCACCGCTTTATATTTACTCCAAGGCAACCTTAATCCGCCATATGCAGGCCTTTGAGGCGGCCCTGCAGGGCAGAAGGCATTTGATCTGCTATGCCGTCAAGGCCAATGCCAATTTAAGCCTGCTTGCCCTGATGCGTTCGCTGGGAGCCGGCTTTGATGTGGTTTCGGAAGGCGAACTGCGCCGGGTCCTTAAGGTGGGAGCCGATCCCGCAAAAGTCATCTTCTCCGGCGTGGGCAAAACCCGCTCCGAGCTGGAATTTGCCGTCCGCTGCGGCATAGGCTGCATCAATATTGAATCCGAGGCTGAGTATGAGCTGCTCAGTCAGGTTTGTGCCGAGCTCAAAATGCCGGTTAAGGCGGCGCTGCGCGTCAATCCTGATGTGGATGCCAAAACCCATCCCTCCATTTCCACCGGATTGAAGAGCAATAAATTCGGCATTCCGGTAGAGCAGGCTTTTGCGCTGTATCAGCGGCTGGCCGCCGATCCTTATGTGACCGTCAGCGGCATTGACTGTCATATAGGTTCACAAATGACCTCCGGGGCCCCCATAGCCGAAGCCACCGGCAGACTGCTCAATCTGTACTCCAGGCTGGAGGAAGCCGGCATCATGGTGGATCACATAGACATAGGCGGCGGCCTGGGCGTGACCTACGGCGATGAAACTCCGCCTTCTCCCTACGAGTATATGGCTGCCGTGCTGCAGCGCGTGGGGGATCGCGATGTGGCCATATATGTGGAGCCAGGGCGGGCCATGGTGGCCAATGCCGGAATCCTGGCCACCCGCGTCACCTATATCAAGAAGACTGCAGTCAAAAACTTCTGCATAGTGGATGCCGGCATGAACGATCTCATTCGCCCGGCTTTGTACAACTCCTGGATGAATATAGTCGAATGCGTCAGGCATCAGGGACCGGCTGAGCTTTATGATGTGGTAGGCCCCATATGTGAGAGTGACGATTTCCTGGGCCGCGACCGCAGGCTGCATGTGGCAGCAGGCGATATCCTGGCCGTGCGCGGTGCCGGAGCCTATGGTTTTTCCATGGCCTCCAACTACAATGCCCGCCGGCTGCCCTGCGAGATCCTGGTGGACGGAGATCAGGCCCTGGTGATTCGCCGCCGGCAGGAATTCGACGATTTGTGGCGTGAGGAAATACAGCTAGACTTTGATTAATACAGTCTGGTCTGCAGCCGGCGCAGCTCCGGCTGCTTCGGTCCTTAATCGGCAGATTGGGGCTGCAGCGGAATGGTGATCTTCTGCATACCGTCTGTTGGCTGATCTGCATTGAACTGATGCAGGGAAGGGCAGTCTCCCTGCCATTTTTCCGGCCGCTCCCACACATATACAGGGGAGAAACCGGCCAGATTCCAGCCCTCCTGCGGGCGCCCGGCGCCGGCTACATAAATGCGCAGCCGCTGTGAGGCTGATTCGGTGATGTAGCCCAGGCGGTAGGTCAGGGTATCGCGGTTGATCAGGGAGCAGACCTGCATGCCCGTGGCCCGCTCGGAGAGCATGATGTAGGAAAACCACTGCCGCTCAAACAGCGACAAATTGTGCTGCTCCTTTTCCGTAAGTCCTGCCGGCTTGATGCGGGTATCGTATACCGCCCTTACTGCCTCCCTGATCTGCACTCCCCTGGCCTCATAGTCCGCCATGGCCTGCGGCAGCTCAGCCCGCGGCACAAAGTTCTCCTGGCTGTAGGCCTGCCAGGCTTCAGTATTGAGGCTGTCCTTGTGGGCTATGTTGAGGAAAGTGGTGTACCTGAGCGTTTCTTCTTCATAGCCGGTAATGGCATTGCTCCAGTCAAACAGTACGGTATCGCTGTCCTTGAGGAAGCAGACATGCTCTGAAGTGCTCTTATCCCAGGGCCCGGCCGGGCGGTATTCGCCATTGTGGGCGCTGCAGGCCTCGCGAAGGACGGCGTTTACATTGCGTCCGAGGTTGAAATAGGTGGCACTGGGGTAGAGCAGAAACTCTCCGGTCCAGGAAAAGCTTTTATAGCTGTCATGAGCCTCGACCTCGGCCACGGTATGCAGCGGCATGGCATCATAGCCGCGTTCGGCAATCAGCTCTATGGGCACCTGTTCCTCATAACCCCGGACTTCATCATCTATGCCCAGGGTATTGTAGTAGTAACTAATGGTGCTGCAGGAGGCAGTCAGAGCCGCCGTCAGGCTGCACAGGGTAAGGAAGAGAGGCTTGCTGATGGACATAATTTTCCTGTTGTCTGCTCCAAAGCGGGGAGCGGGTACGGTCAGCAACCATACCCGCCGTTGATGGCTATTATGCAAAAATGCCTGCTGAAGCTCAATATGGCCGGACGGCGGCAGAAGACCGATCGCAGTCACACTTTGCCCAGCTCCTCAGCCGGAGGCCGGCGGCCTGATTACAATGGAAGTATTTCCTGTGGGCAAAGGGGGCTTATATGCTGAAAAAACTAGTCCTGCCGCTGCTGCTGATGGCTGCCGCGGTAGCCGGAGCCTGTTACTGGTGGTTTTACCCCCGGGCTGTGGAGGCCGGCGGCAAAAGCCACGGCTTTATAGATTTGCGCGAAAGCGCCCTGGCCTTTGAGATCTCAGGGCGTATAGCCGCCCTGTATGCCGATGAGGGGGAAGAGGCGGCTGCCGGACAGATTTTGGCCCGCCTGGATACTGCGGCCCTGCAGGAGCAGCTGATCGTGCAGGAAGCCTCCTGCCGGGTACAGGAGGCAGAGCTGGCCAAACTGCAGGCAGGCTACAGAGCCGAGCAGATTGCCCAGGCCGAGGCTGAAGTGGAGCGCCTGCAGGCTGAACTGCAGCTGCGGCAGGCTGCCGCTTCCCGGCAGGAAAAGCTTTTTGCGGCGCGGGCGGTAAGTGCGCAGGAGAGGGATGATGCCGTCTTTGCCCGCGACAGTGCGGCTGCAGCCTTAAAGGCGCAGCAGGAGTTGCTGAGGCAGTATAAAAACGGCTATGAGCAGGCCGATATTGATATAGCCGCTCTTAATCTGCAGCAGTGCCGGGCACAGGAGCATTATCTGCGCTTTCAAATAGATGAGCAGAGCGTGCTGCGCGCCCCCTATGCCGGGATGCTGCGCTCCCGCCTGCAGGAGCGCGGGGACATGACCTCACCGCAGAGCCCGGTTTTCTACCTCTCCGATGTATACGAAAAAAAGGTGCGTTTTTACCTCACTGAAGCGCAGCTGCAGCAGGTGGCATCCGGTCTGGAGGTGCAGGTGGAAAACAGCAGCGGCAGCCGGGCGGCAGCTGTGGTCACAGCCGTCAGTGAAAGTGCCATGTTCACGCCCAAAAACGTGCAGACTGAAGATTTGCGGCCTGATCTGGTGTATGAGGTGACGGCCCTGCTGCGCGATGAAGACCGCCTCTTCCGCCTGGGGCAGGCCGTCACGGTGTACTGGCAGAGCGGAGAGCGGCCGTGACCTCGCGCGCTGAGCCCGGGGTGCTGCTGGCCTGTGAGCAGGTGGATTTTGCCTACCCGGGGCGGCCTCTTTGGACGCAGCTGAGTTTCTCCCTGCCCGATCAGGTGCGGCTGTGCGCCCTGACCGGACCTGACGGCGCCGGCAAATCCACCCTGCTGCGCCTGTGTGCCGGGCTGGAGCTGCCGCAAAGCGGGCAGATCCGCCGCCGGGACTGTGCCCTGGCCTATATGTCGCAGGGCCTGGGGCTGTATCTGGAGCTCAGCGTGTGGGAAAACCTAAGCACACGCGCCGAACTCAACGGGGTAGACCTGCAGGATCCCAAGCAGCGGCAGAGACTGCAGGATTTGCTGCAGCGCTGTGATCTGCTGCGCTTTGCCGACAGGGCGGCCGGGGCGCTGTCCGGCGGCATGAAGCAGAAACTGGCCTTGTGCATAGCGCTCTCCGCCGAGCCTGATTTGCTGCTGCTCGATGAACCCACTGTAGGGGTAGATCCCCTGTCCCGCCGGGAGCTGTGGCAGCTGATTTTCTCTTATCTGCAGGAGCATCAGGCGCACTGCATTTTTTCCACGGCCTATCTGGAGGAGGCTGAGCGCTGCGATACCCTGCTCATGTTGAACGGGGAAGGACAGCTGACGGTGACCACTCCGGCGCAGTGTCTGCAGGCCATGCAGGGCCGGACCTTTGTGCTGCAGCCGGCCGCAGCCTACAGTGGACGGCTGAAAAAGCAGCTGCTGCTCACGCTGCAGGAGAACTCAGCCGGGATTTTGCTTGATGTCAGCCCGCGCGACGGCGGCATCTTTTTGACTACGGCCCAGGTCTGGGAGCCTGCTTCCCTGGCCGAACTGCTGCAGCGGCGGCAACTGCTGCCTGCCGACGGGAAAGAAAATATGTTCATCCTCAAAGCTCGCCGGCCGCGGCTGGAGGATTTTTGTATTGCCGCCGGCCGCCGCAGCGGGACGGACAGCCGGCAGTCCCTGCAGGGGCCGGGCTTTGCCCTGCAGGCCGAGCCTGTGCGTACAGTAAATTTGGAAAGACGTTTTGGCGCCTTTACGGCGGTCAATGGGGTGAGTTTTACCGTCAGGCGGGCGGAAATTTTCGGGCTGCTCGGGCCCAACGGAGCCGGCAAGACCACTACTTTTCGGATGCTCTGTGCCCTGCTGCGGCCCTCAGGCGGGCAGATTTTCATCAACGCTCTGGAGCTGAAAAAGCAGAAATCGGCCGCCCGGGCCCAGATAGGCTATGTCAGTCAGAAGTTCTCGCTTTACGGCCGGCTGAGCGTCAGGGACAATCTGCTGTATTTCGGCCGCAGCTACGGGCTGCACGGAGATGAGCTGGAGGAGCGCATAGCCGAACTGACGGCAGATTTTGAGCTGCAGGCGGTGCTGGAGCAGCCGGCCTCTGCCATTTCCTTTGGGCAGCAGCGCAGTTTGTCCATGTGCTGTGCCCTGCTGCACCGGCCGGCCATTTTGTTTTTGGATGAGGCCACTTCCGGAGCTGATCCGGCAGCCAGACGGATCTTCTGGCGGCGCATCAATGCCCTGGCCCTGGCCGGCACCACGGTGATCGTGACCACTCATTTCATGGAAGAAGCCGAGTACTGCGACCGCTTTTTACTGCAGGATCAGGGGCAGATGCTCTTTTGCGGTACGCCTGAGGAGTTTTGTGCCGGGCGGCAGGGAGAGGAGCTGATCGAGCAGGGCTTTATCGATCTGGTGGGCCGCAGCCGGCAGCAGAGCGGGGAGGGTGAGTGATGAACAGGCGGCGTCTGCAATGCCTGATCTATAAGGAATGGCTGCAGCTACTGCGCGATAAATCGCTGCTGGCCGCCGCCTTTATCCTGCCTGTACTGCTGCTAGCCGTCTACGGCTTTGGCATGCGTATGGATGTGGAGCCGGTAAGAGCAACCCTGGTGGTGGCCGAGTCCGATCCGCTCAATCAGGAGATCTATGCTGCTCTGCGCGGCAGTACTTATTTTGCCGTGGAAAAGACCGGCTCCATAGCCGAGGCACAGCAGAAACTGCGCGCCCATGAGGTGGATTTATGGCTGCAGCTGACCCCCTCCGGGCGGGCCGGGGAGCGGGAGATCTTTGTGGCGGTCAACGGCACTTCAGCCCAGGGCGCACAGCTGGCCGCAGGTTATGTGCAGTCGGCGCTGCAGTCGCTTGCCGCCGCCGGCAGTATACAGGTGACCTCGCGCCTGTGGTTTAATGAAAAGAACCGCTCGGAGTGGTATTTGCTGCCCGGGCAGATTGCCGGCATAGCCACCCTGGTCTGCAATGTGCTGTGTTCCCTGATCATTGCCCGGGAGTTCAATCGCGGTACTATGGCGGCCCTGCTTTCCACCAAATTAACCCCCGGGGAGCTGATAGCCGGCAAGCTCATCCCTTACTATCTGCTGGCTTTGTGTTCCACGGCCCTGATGCTGCTGCTCTCCTTTGTGGTTTTCGATCTGCCGCTGCGCGGGAGTTTGGGCTTTCTGGCGGCCACCGCAGCGCTGTACTGCCTGGCCTGCTGCCTGTTCGGCCTGTGGCTGTCGGCTTTGGTGCGCGATCAATTTCTGGCCATGGAATATGCCATTATCCTGAGCTTTCTGCCGGCGCTGCTGCTTTCCGGAGCGCTGTTTGATTTGCGGGCAGTGCCTGAGGCCATAGCCCTGATCGGTTATCTGCTGCATCCCACCTATGCCGTGCAGTCCTTTCGCATCTGCTATCTCTCCGGCGGGCAGGAGGAGGTGCTGTGGCGCAATCTGGGGTTGCTGCTGGGGTACTGCCTGCTGTTTGCCGCGCTGCTCCATCGCAGCGTCAGGCGCTTTAAAAATTGGGAGGATCAGCCGTGAAAGCCGCCTGGCTGCGCATAGTGGCGCTGATCATCAAGGAGCTGAAGGTGCTGTGGGCCGATCCGGGATCCCGCAAAATCCTCATCATTCCCATTCTGGTACAGAGCATCATTTTCGGTTACGGCGCCACCTTCAATCTCGAGCACATTCCCTATGTGCTGCTCGATGAAAGCGGCAGCCTGCAGAGCAGCCGGCTGGTAGCCCGGATGGAGGGCAGCGGTTATTTTGTGCGCACCGGGCACTGTCTGACGCAGCAGTGCTTCACTCA
Organism: uncultured Enterobacterales bacterium; assembly: GCA_964424565.1. Classification (GTDB taxonomy): domain Bacteria; phylum Pseudomonadota; class Gammaproteobacteria; order Enterobacterales; family Succinivibrionaceae; genus Avisuccinivibrio. The sequence continues at coordinate 19,500 of CAYRIZ010000010.1, read as the reverse complement.
GGCCATGGCCGACGGCCGGGGGCTGCTTGGGGTGTACTTTGCTCCTGACTTTGCCTCCTCCGGCCGGGTGCAGATCATAGCCGATGCCCGCAATACGGCCTCGGCCAATACGGCAGTGTCCTATCTGTCCTCGCTGGCCGCCGCCGCAGACACGGTCAGCGGGGCGGGCGGTCTTAATTTCAACTTCCGCTTCTACTTCAATGAAAACAACATCACCCGCAGCGGCATCCTGACCGGGATGATTTTGGGTCTTTCAGTCATACAGGTAGTGCTGCTGGCCTCCTTGTCCGTGGCCCGGGAAAGGGAGGACGGTACCTTTGATATGCTGCTGATGACCCCGGCCGGTACCTGGGAAATACTCATAGGCAAAGCCGCCGCTCCCACCCTGGCCGCCATGGGGCAGAGTATGGCTCTGGTGCTGATCTGCACCTTTTGGTTTGAGATCCCCTGTCAGGGCAGCATGATCCTGCTGACCGCGGTGATTTTGCTCTTTGCCCTGGCGGTGGTGGGTGTAGGGCTGGCCGTATCGGCCATAGCGGCCAGTCCGCAGCAGGCGCTGATCATAGCCTTTCTGCTGGTGCTGCCCGGGGTGATCTTGTCCGGCATGCTCACGCCGGCCAATGCCGTAACCGCCTGGTTTCGGCCGGTGCTCTATCTCAATCCCCTGTACTACGGCATTGCGGCAGTGCAGCGCATCTACCTGGAAGGAGCCGGGCTGGGCGATATCTGGCATCTGCTGATCCCCTTTGTGCTCACCGGACTTATTACCATGCCTCTGGCCATGTATTTGTTCCGCCATCACGTCAGCTGAAAGCGGCTACAGGGGCGGGACCTGGCAACAAAGGGGCCGGGGTGGCTCTTATTTTGTATAATGAAACAAAAAGAGAGAGTTATATGCTGCTTAAATTTACCAAAATGCACGGTCTGGGCAACGACTTCATGGTCGTGGACGGCGTGCGCCAGAAGATCTATTTTTCAGCCGAGCTGATCCGCCGCCTGGCTGACCGCCACTTCGGAGTAGGCTTTGATCAGCTGCTGGTGGTGGAACCCCCCTACAATCCTGAACTTGATTTTCATTACCGCATCTTCAATGCCGACGGCAGTGAAGTGCAGATGTGCGGCAACGGAGCCCGCTGCTTTGTGCGCTTTGTCCTCGATCACGGCCTGACGCGCAAGCGCGATATACATGTCAGTACCATGGCCGGCGTGCTGCGCCTGAAGCTCAATGATGACGGCACGGTGCTGGTCAACATGGGCCGGCCGGAATTTGAACCGGCCAGGATACCCTTCCGGGCAGCGCATAAGGCCCTGTCCTATGACATTGAAGCCGGCGGGGTGCACTTTTCCTCCGGTGCCGTTTCCATGGGCAATCCGCACGTGGTCACGGAAGTGGAGGATGTGGATCATTTTGATGTGGCGCATTTCGGGCCGCTGTTTGAAAAGCATGAGCTGTTCCCCGAGCATGTCAATGCCGGTTTTTACAGCAAGATCAATGATCATGAAATCAAACTGCGGGTACACGAGCGCGGAGCCGGCGAGACCCTGGCCTGCGGCAGCGGTGCCTGTGCCGCCGCAGTGGTAGGCATCACGCAGGGCAGATTAATCTCCCCGGTCACCGTGCATCTGCCCGGCGGCTCGCTGTCCATAGAATATGCCGGAGCAGGCAGCTGCGTCATGATGTCCGGACCGGCGGTCAGTGTCTTTGAGGGCACCATAGAGATCAGGTAGGCGCTGATGCATACTGATGACAGTACCGGCGGAGAGACCGGCTTTGCCCGGGAAACGGCCGATTTCATCAAATATTTGAGCGTGGAAAAACGCTGCAGCCGCCATACTGCCGCCTCCTATCTGCGGGTACTGAAAAAAGCCGCGGCCCTGCTCGAGCAGGAGTGCAGTCTCACTTCCTTTACTCAGGTAGGCAGGCAGGAGATCCGTCTGCTGCAGCGCGACTTTAATTTTGACGATAAAGCCGCCCGACTGTCCGGCAATTCAGTGGCCCACGATCTCTATGCCTTAAGTTCGCTGTTTCATTTCCTGCAGCGCCGGGGACTGCTGGAGAGCAATCCCATAGAGCTGATCCGGGTGCCGCGGGTGAAAAGGCCGCTGCCGCGCGTGCTGTCGGCAGGCGAGATAGAAAAGCTGATTGCTGCCGCCGGCCCTGACATTTTTGGCGTGCGCGACCGCGCGGCAGTGGAACTGCTGTTTTCCTCCGGCCTGCGCGTCTCCGAGCTGGTCTCATTGGATATAGAATCCCTGGATCTTAATCTGCAAGAGGTCAGGGTAATGGGCAAGGGAGGCAAGGAGCGGGTAGTCCCCATGGGCTCCTGTGCCGTGGAGGCGCTGAGCTATTACCTGAGCCGCCGTCATGAATTAAAACCTCTGCCCTCCTGCCGGGCCCTGCTGTTGAACCGCTTCGGCCGGCGCATTTCCACCCGGGCGGTGGAGCAGAATTTGGACAAGCTGGCCAAAGCTGCCGGGCTGAGCGGGACGGTTTCCCCGCACAAGCTGCGCCACTCCTTTGCCACTGAGCTGCTAGCCGGCGGGGCCGACATCAGATCGGTGCAGGAAATGCTGGGCCATTCCAGCCTGGCGGCCACGCAGATCTATACTCATATAGATGCCGCCCGCTTAAAACAGGTTTACAACGACACCCATCCGCGCGATCACATACAGCTGGAGGATGAATACGATCAGCTGTTGCGGGAAGTGCAGGACATACAACAGCAGTCGCCGCAGCCGCAGCCGCAGATCCCAACTCCCAAAAGGGGGCGGGCAGTGAGTGCCGCCCGCGCCGGCAGTCTGCAGGCTGCCGTCAACAGTGAAGTATATGAGGACTGATCCCAGGTGAAGTTCAATGCCCTCCCCGGACCCATCAGGGCGGTAACCTTTGATCTTGATGACACCCTTTACAACAATGCCCCCTGCATACAGCAGGCTGAGATTTGGTTTGCCAATCTTCTGACCAGGCGTTATCACCTGCCGGAGCAGTGCCTGGAGGTGTCCTTTTGGAAAATGCACAAGGCCGGGACGCAGGAGCGCATGCCGGAGCTGGGTAATGATGTCACCGCGCTGCGCGCCCAGGCTCTGGTGGACACTTTTGCTTTTCTAGGCTGTCCCCTGAAGGGAGGTCTGGAGGAGGGGCTGGCGCTTACCGCTGAATTTATAGCCTGCAGATCGCAGGTCAGCGTGCCGGAAAGCACCTTGGAGTTTCTGGCCGCCGTCCGGAAGCTGGTGCCCGTGGCGGCCCTGTCCAATGGCAATATAGATTTGCACACAGCCGGGCTGGACGGGATTTTTGCCTTCGATTTGCGGCCCTCCCTGCAGCCTGGGCACAGGGCCAAACCTTATCCTGATTTGTATCTGCAGGCGGCAGCCCGCTTTGGCATCAGGCCGCAGGAACTGCTGCATGTGGGAGATGAAAGCCTGACTGATGTGCAGGGGGCCAAAAATGCCGGAGTGCAGTGTGCCTGGCTCAAAGGGGGTATAGCCGGGCTGAGTTCCCCTGTGCTGCAGGCAGATCGCCTGCCGGAAATAGAGCTGCAGCAGCTCTCCGAACTGCTCAGTGTTCTGCCGCGGCGGCCGGATCAGGCAGATTAATCAGACACAGGCACAAGCCCAATCACAAGAGAGTTGATATGGAAAGCAGTGTGCTGAATTCCCTGAATGAGCAGCAGCGGGAGGTGGTGTGTGCCCCGCGGCAGAATATGCTGGTGGTGGCCGGCGCCGGTACGGGCAAAACCCGGGTGCTGGTTTCCCGGGTGGCCTGGCTGCTGGGTGAGGAACATCTGCCGCCCCGCAATCTGCTGGCGGTGACCTTTACCAACAAAGCCGCTCTGGAAATGCGCGAGCGCATCCTGGCCATGCACTGCAGCCCTGATCTGCGCGGGCTGTGGATTGGCACCTTTCATGCCATTTGTGCCCGCTTTTTAAGAGCCTATGCCGCCCAGGCCGGGCTGCAGCCCAATTTTACCGTGCTCGATACTTCCGATCAGAAAGCGGTGGTGGAGAAGATTTTAAAGGATCATCCGCAGCTGGCCGCCTGGGCCAAGGATAAAAAGCTCACTGCCGCCGCCATTGCCTCACAAATCTCCAAATTCAAGGAGCAGGGCAGAAGAGCCCATGATGTGCGGGCTGAGCTGTACACCGGCAGATATGCTGATCTAATCCGCTGTGCCGCCGCCGTCTATCCTGAATATGAAAAACGCTGCAATGCCGCCAATGGCGTGGATTTTGCCGAGCTGCTGCTGCGCACCTATGAACTCTTTGCCGGCAATCAGCCGCTGCGCGAGCTGCAGCAGCACCGCTTTGCCGAGATCCTGGTGGATGAATTTCAGGATACCAATCCTCTGCAGTACAAACTGCTGCGCCTTTTGTGCGGACCGCAGGGCCATATTTTTGCCGTAGGCGATGATGATCAGTCCATTTACGGCTGGCGCGGCGCTGATGTGACCAACATGTTCCGCTTCAGGCGGGAGTGCGCGCCGGTGCAGCTCGTTCGGCTGGAGCGCAATTACCGCTCCACCTCGCAAATCATCCTGGCGGCCAATACCCTAATCCGGGGCAATTTCTCCCGGCTGACCGACAAAAACCTGATCTCCGATCAGGGCAGCGGCGAAAAAATCAAAATTCTCTCCGCCGGCAACCCGGTCACTGAAGCTAGGGCCATAGCCACCGCTGTAGCCGAACTGACTGCCGCCGGGGTCAAAGCCGGGGATATTGCCATACTCTACCGGGTCAATTCCCGGGCTCTGGCCCTGGAACAGGCCCTGATGGATCAGGGCATTCCCTACTATGTGTACGGCGGCCTGCGCTTTTTTGACCGGCAGGAAATACAGGATGCCCTAAGTTATCTCAGACTGCTGGTCAATGACAGCGACGATGAGGCCTTTTCCCGCATCATCAATGTGCCGACCCGCGGCATGGGCCGCAGCAAGCTGGATCTGGTGGAGCAGATTGCAGCAGAAAGACAGTGTCCTCGGCTGCAGGCCCTGCGTCTGGCGGCAGAATATGCCCGCAGCCTGGGCCGTCAGGCCGGCCGGAACTTCACTGCGCTGGCCAAAAGTGCCGCGCCCTTTCTGCAGCTGATGGATGAAGCCGCCGCCCTGCTGCAGGCAGGAGCCGGGCTTTCCTCCTTGCTGCGCCATCTGCTGGAGCACAGCGGTCTGCTGCTGCATTACCGCGAGCTTGATATCAAGGAAGCGGCCAAAACCCTGAAGGAAGGCAAAAGGGAGAGCAATCTGCATGAACTAATAGGCCATGCCCTGAGAACTGAACTGAGACTGCAGCTCGAGCCCGAGCAGGATGCTGCAGACCAGGCCATAGATCCGCTGATGGTCTTTTTGAGCAATGCCGCTTTGATGACTTCTGCGGAAATAAATGAAAAAGGGGAGAGCGTGCCGCCTGACGATCAGGTCAGGCTCTTTACCATACACTCTGCCAAGGGCCTGGAGTTTGATACTGTCTTTGTGTCCGGTTTTGAAGACGGGGTGATGCCCTGGGGCCTGAACGAGGATGATGACCTGGATCTCAGCAGTGCCGCCCGTGAGGAGGAGGAAAGACGCCTGGCTTATGTGGCCATAACCAGGGCCAGACGCAGCCTGTATCTGTGCTATGCCAGAAAGAGCTTCCGCAAGAGGAATGAGGATACAGCCACCGGCGGGCCCAGTGTGTTTTTGGATGAAATGCAGCTGGGCATGTCGGCGCAGCATTACCACTGGGCCTTTGAGCGTATCCGCGCCTGATTGCTCCAGCAGGCGGCAAAAGCCGTAAAAATGCCGTTTTTGGCAGCCCGCTCAGCCTGAAGCTGTGGCAAAATGACGCAGCTTTGTGTTATGATTTGCGCCGACGGCAGTTCTGCCGTCTTTTCCCGTGTAAAAAAACATGTGCCGCAACAGCAATTTTCAGCTTGCCAGCATTTCTCATTTTCCTGTTTATAACTTAAGCAAACGCTGATCCGTCAGCCGATAAAAAATGAATCTCAACGAACTTAAGAATACCCCGGTCGCACAGCTGGTCGAAATGTGTGAGCGCGACGGCATTGAAAACAGTGCCCGCATGAGCAAAAAGGAAATCATCTTTAATCTGCTCAAACACTGCGCCCGCTCAGGTGAAGATATCTTTGGCGAAGGTGTCATAGAAATTCTGCCGGATGGTTTTGGTTTCCTCAGAAGCGCCGACAGCTCCTATCTGGCCGGTCCGGATGATATATATGTCTCGCCCAGTCAGGTCCGCCGCTTCAATCTGCGCACCGGTGACTCCATCTCCGGCAAGATCAGACCCCCCAAGGAAGGCGAACGCTATTTTGCCCTGCTGAAAGTTGATACCGTAAACTTTGAGAAGCCTGAAAATGCCCGCAACAAGATCCTCTTTGAAAACTTAACCCCGCTTTTTGCAGACAGCAGAATGCGCCTGGAGCTGGGCAACGGTTCCAAGGAAGATCTCACCGCCCGCGTGATCGATTTGACTGCTCCCATAGGCAAAGGCCAGCGCGGTCTGATCGTCGCCCCTCCCAAAGCCGGCAAAACCATGCTGCTGCAGAATGTAGCCCACTCCATCTCCGTCAACAATCCCGAATGCGTCCTCATAGTGCTGCTCATAGATGAGCGTCCTGAAGAAGTGACCGAAATGCAGCGTATGGTCAAGGGTGAGGTGGTGGCTTCCACCTTTGATGAGCCTGCCGCCCGCCACGTGCAGGTAGCCGAGATGGTGATCGAGAAAGCCAAGCGTCTGGTGGAGCACAAGCGCGATGTGGTGATCCTGATGGATTCCATCACCCGTCTGGCCCGCGCCTACAATACCGTGGTGCCTTCCTCAGGCAAGGTGCTGACCGGTGGTGTGGATGCCAATGCCCTGCAGCGCCCCAAGCGTCTGTTTGGTGCCGCCCGCAATGTGGAAGAAGGCGGCTCCCTGACCATCATAGCCACGGCCCTGATCGACACCGGCTCCAAGATGGATGAAGTGATCTACGAGGAGTTCAAGGGCACGGGCAACATGGAACTGCATCTCTCCCGCAAGATAGCCGAAAAGCGCGTCTATCCGGCTATAGACGTCACCAGATCAGGTACCCGCCGCGAGGAGCTGCTCACCACCCCTGACGAGCTGCAGAAGATGTGGATCCTGCGCAAGTTCGTGCATCCCATGGGTGAGATTGAGGCTATGGAGTTCCTGATTGACAAGCTCTCCCTGACCAAGACCAATGAAGAGTTCTTTGAGGCCATGAAGCGCTCCTAAGCGCCTTTGTGAGACTGTCCGCACCAGGCGCGGCACGGGAAAAGCGCCTGGTTTCAGATTTGGTCACAAGACCTGCAATTCCAGTCTTTTCCTGCCCCTCTGCAGCCCAGCCTGCGCTTTGTTCTCCTGCCTGTTCCAGGCCGGGCCGATGGTGTTTTGTCCAGCTCTCAGCAGCCGCGTGCTGTGGCACGTCTGATGCATCCTGCCAGGAAGGCGGGCATGCTGTCGCCGTGATGGGCCAGCAGTTTGGGGAACATGGAAATGGGAGTCATGCCCGGGAAGGTGTTGATTTCATTGATCAGCACTTCTCCTGAAGGAGTTAGGAAGAAATCTATGCGGGACAGATCGCGCAGCTGCAGGCCGATAAAGGCCCGGCGGGCCATGGAGCGGATGTCCTCGATGATCTTGTCCGACAGGCCCTCAGGCTCCACCGTGGTGACGGTGCCGGAGTCCTGAGAGTACTTCTCCTCATAGGTGTAGAACACGGACTGGGGCATGATGATCTCGCCCGGCGGGGTAATGATCAGGCCAGCATCTGTTTCATAGGCGGCCACTTCCAGCTCGCGGTGCTCTATATTCTTTTCTATGAGCACGCTGTCGGCATAACTGAAGGCCTCGGCTATGCAGTCACGCAAATCGTCATGATTCTGCACATGATAGCAGCCTATGGATGAGCCCTGGGAGGCGGCTTTGACGTAAACGTCCTGATTCCAGACGGCAAAGGCCGCATAGGCTTCCTTTAAGGAGGCCTCTGACTGATCTATAAGCCAGGTGTAGGGAGTATTGTTGATGCCCAGGGCCGTCAGATAGAGCTTGGTGGTGATCTTGTTGAAGCACTTGAGACTGGCGTCTTCACTGCAGCCTATATAGGGAATGCCGTTGAGGCGGAAAAATGACTGAATTTCACCGGTCTCGCCCGGGGTGCCGTGCAGGCAGGGCACGGCGCAGTCTATTTTCAGGAGCTGGCCGTGCATATTGATCTGTCCGTCCGGCATAAAATAAATGCAGCTGCCGTCTTCCAGGGTAAATCTGCCTTCATGCAGACAGCAGTAAATGACATTAAAATCCGGGATCTGTCTTAAATTCTCAAGCAGGAATTGAGCTGAGATGAGAGAGATTTCATGCTCAGCGCCGTCGCCGCCGCACAGCAGCAGGATATTTGAACTCATAGTTTTAAGAGCACGCGGCTCTTCCTCCACAATGGTAAATGCTGGGCTGTAGTTTAGCAGAAAACAGGCCGCCGGCTGATTGCGCCGCGGCTGAAGCCGGCTGCAGGCAATAAAAAAGCTCCCGCCGGGGGAGCCTTAGGTGCCGGTGCTCCAATTTGGCACCGGACTTCTGCCATCAGCGTCTTAAATGTGGCTGATGATAAAGTTCTTCAGTTCTTCCTTGGGCAGAGCGCCTACCTGCTTGGCAGTGATCTCGCCGTCCTGATAGACCAGCAGGGTGGGAATGCTCATGATGCCCAGCTTGGAGGCCCAGGCGGTGTTCTGATCTATGTCGATCTTGCAGATTTTCACGCCCTCGAGCTCTTCTGCCAGCTGTTCCAGAATAGGGCCGATCATCTTGCAGGGGCCGCACCAGGGGGCCCAGAAATCGACCAGAACAGGGACATCGCTCTTTAAGACCTCAGTCTCGAATTCTTCATCATTGATATGTACAACGCTCATTTAAGAAAGCCCTCAAATTAAAGTTTTCTCAATCTTAGCACGAACCGCCGCAGCTGCCTGCAGAGTGATATTTTTGTTCAGGCAGCGCTGTTTGATCAGGGAAGCTGTACGGCAGTAAGCGGCCGCTTGAAGACATACTTTGCCAGAAAACTCAGAATTATGCCGTACAAGGGGACAAATAATGCCAGTGAGGCTATGACCTTGACTACATAGTCCACAATACCCAGCGGGATCCAGTGCGAAGCCATGTAGGCATCGGTGGTGTGCCAGAAGGCAATGAAATAAAACACAAAGGTATCCAGCGCATTGCCTACCACAGAAGAGGCTGCCGGGGCCGGCCACCACTGCCGCATGCGGCGCAGGCGGGAAAATACCAGAATATCAGCCAGCTGTCCTACCACATAGGCGCTGAAGGAAGCAGCCGCAATTCTGAACACAAAAATGGAAAACACAGCCAGCGCCCCAAAGCCCTGATAAGAGCCGTGGGCAAACAAAGTACCCACAAAGTAGGAAATGATCAGGGCGGGGAGCATGGCTATGAAGATCACCCGGCGGGCCGGCTCGGAGCCGTACAGGCGCACGGTCAAATCGGTGGTCAGAAAAATAAAGGGATAGGTAAAGGTGCCCATGGTGGTTTCCACCCCCAGGACGGTGCAGGGGATTTGTACGGCGTAATTGCTGAGCACAATGATAAAGACGTGCAGGCAGAACAGTTTTTTAAGAGGTTGCTGTAGACTCATTTTTTTCACCAAATTGTAAATGCTGCAGCCCGGCTGCAGGCCGGATCTGCCATCAAACACCAAAGAGCAGGCTTTTGCCGCCTGTGGCTCTTTTGCGTATAACTGCCGGAGCGGTGCGGCTCTGCTGTGCAGGGCCGGCCGCGGCGGCACGGCTGGGGATTCTACTCCAAAAAAGCTTAATTTGCCGGCAATGGGTTACAATTCCCCGGGGTATGCCGGCCGAATGAGCTTTTTTCTGCCGGCCTCCGCATTTATGCATTTATGATTACCTGTCTGCTGCCTGCTTTTTGCTGTAAGGAGAAACTATGCTCCCGCTGATCCTGATCGACGGCTCTTCTTTTCTTTATCGCGCCTACTACGCGGCCAAAAAAGGCTTTACCACTTCCACCGGCCTGCCCACCGGGGCCGTGCTCATCATGAGCAATATGCTGCAGAGCCTGCTGGAACGCTTTGAGGACAGTAATTTTCTGGTGGTCTTTGATGCCAAGGGCCGAAGCTTCAGGGCAGAGATTTATCCTGAATACAAGGCCAACCGCCCGCCCATGCCCGAGGATCTCATCATTCAGCTGGATTATGTGCGGCAGCTGGTGCAGGCCATGGGTTTCCCCATGGTCATTGAATCCGGGGTGGAAGCCGATGATGTGCTGGGCTCCTATGCCCGGCAGGCGGCAGAGCAGGGCAGAAAGGTGGTGATCTGCACCGGAGATAAGGATTTGGCGCAGCTGGTGTCCGATCAAATCATCCTCTATGACGGCATGAAGGAGCAGTTTTTCGATCGCGAGGCCGTCAAGGAAAAATACGGCGTCTATCCTGAGCTCATCATAGATTTTCTGGCCCTCAAGGGTGACACCTCGGACAATATCCCCGGCATGAGCAAGGTGGGCAGCAAAACAGCCTGTGAGCTGCTCAACTCCCTGGGCGGCATAGCCAGCATAGAGGAACACCTGGATGAAGTAAAAGATCTGAAGTTCCGCGGGGCCTCCAAATTTGCCGAGCGTTTCCGCGCGGAGCTGGAGACCATTAAATTATCCTACAGCCTGGCTACCATCAAAACCGATCTGCCGCTGCCTGTGGCCTTGGATGAGCTGCAAAAACCCCAGCCCTGCCATGAAAAGCTGGTGGAGCTCTACCGCCTGCTGGAGTTCCGCCGCCTGTTCAAGGAAGAGCTGGAAATCCTGGGCGGAGAAAAAGTACAGAGCATTCTGCAGGCCAGCGCTTATGCCAAACTGTTTGCGGGCAATCTGCTGATGGGAGTGGTCCCTGAGCCCAAATCAGGCAGCGCGGCAGCAGCGGCCGGCAGTGAAGCTGCGGCAGCACCGGAGTCCGCCGGCGGTCCTGCTGAGTATCAGGATTTTGCAAGTTACGGTCTACAGGCAGTGCTGATCGATACCGAGGAAAAACTGCAGCAGGCTGTGGCGGAGATTACTAAATACGGGATCTGTGCCCTGGATACGGAAACAGACAGCCTGCGGGCTCAGACCTGTCATCTGGTGGGCATTTCCCTGTCTCCGCGCCCGGGGCTGGGGTACTACATTCCGGTGGGGCATCAGTATCTGACCTGCCCGCCGCAGCTGCCGCTGGAGGTGATCAAAAAGCACCTGGGGCCCCTGCTGCAGGACAGCAGTATTAAAAAATATGGCCACAATTTGAAATTCGATCTGCTGGTGCTCAAATTCGCCGCCGATCTCAGTGTGCAGGGAGTGTACTGCGACAGCATGCTGGCGGCTCATCTGCTCAATTCCATTCAGCGGGTGTCTTTGGATGATCTGGCGGCTTCTTATCTGCACTACAAGACCATTACCTATGAGGAGATCACCGGCGGCAGCCGCGGAGTGAACTTCTCGCAGGTGCCGGTGGAGGATGCCTGCCGCTATTCGGCTGAAGATGCCGAGGTCAGTCTGCGCCTGGGAGAAAAGTTGCTGCAGGAGCTGCGGCAGCAGGGGCCGGAGCTGGAGCAGTTCTTTTTCAGCCAGGAGATGCCTTTGCTGCAGGTGCTCTTTGCCATGGAATGCTGCGGCGCCTATGTCTCGGCCCGGGAGCTTAATCTGCAGAACAGCAAGCTCAATGAAGAATTGTCGGTGTGTCAGCGGGATATATTCACGGCGGCAGGGCAGAGCTTTAATATTTCCTCCCCCAAGCAGCTGGGGCAGGTGCTGTTTTCCGATCTGGGGATCCCTTATCCGCGCAAGGCCAAATTGGGCAAAGGCGGGGTGTACTCCTACTCCACGGCCGAGGAAGTGCTGCGGGAGATTGCCCCGGTGTACGATATAGCCAATCTGGTGCTGCGCTACAGGGAATTGTCCAAACTGATTTCCACCTATACAGAGAAGCTGCCGCAGCTGATCTGTCCCAACGGGCGCATTTACACCTCCTTTAATCAGGCTGGTACAGCCACCGGCAGACTGTCCTCCTCCGATCCCAATCTGCAGAATATTCCTGCCCGCACGGAAGAAGGCAAAAGAGTGCGCCGGGCTTTCTGCGCTCCTGAGGGCTGGGTCATCCTGTCGGCCGATTACTCACAAATAGAGTTGCGCCTGATTGCCCATATTTCCCAGGAGCCGGCCTTGATTCAGGCCTTTCTGCAGGGCCGGGACATTCACCGGGCCACTGCCGCCGAGGTGCTGGGCAAGGCCATAGAAGAGGTGACCCCGGCCGAGCGCTCCCATGCCAAGGCCACCAATTTTGGTTTGATGTACGGCATGGGGGCACACGGCCTGGCCAGACAGACCGGCATGAGCCACAAGGCAGCCCAGGATTACATCAACCGTTACTTTGCTCGCTACCCCAAAGTGCGGCTTTATATGCAGCAGGTCAAGGAGGAAGCCCACCGGCAGGGTTATGTGACCACCCTCTGCGGCCGGCATATCAGCTTTGCGGCCATCAATGCCCAGGACAAGAGGCAGCAGGCCGGAGCCGAAAGGGCGGCCGTCAATGCTCCCATGCAGGGCTCTGCCGCCGACATCATCAAGGAGGCCATGCTGCGGGTACATGCCTGGATTGCCTCGCTGCCGCCTGATCAGATCCGCCTGACCCTGCAGGTGCACGATGAGCTGGTGTTTGAAGTCCGGGAAGAATTTGCCTCTGAGGCTGCCGCCAAGATTCGGGAAATCATGGAGGGAGCCGCCGAGCTGAGTGTGCCGCTGGAAGTGGGTATAGGTATAGGCAGCAACTGGGCTGATGCCCACTAGCGCTGCAGCAGGCTGGGGCCGATCAGCTCCTGCAGCGGTTTCTGCACCAGAGCCGCCCCATGATCATCTATGCGCACATAGCTGTAATTTGAGCCCCAGGCGCCCAGGGAGAAGCGGGTTTTTTCCGCCGGACACTCGCGGAAGCGTTTTTGAAAGTGGTGCAGATGCCCGTGTACCAGGTGGCTGCAGTGGTACTCCTGCAGCAGCTGCTCTATGGTTTCCGGGACTACGCCGTAGACTTTTTCATCCTTAAGGCGCATGGCCCCGGCATTCTGGCTCTTTTGCCTGATGGAGCGGCCGATCCGCCGGCGCAGCGGCAGGGGCAGCAGCATGAAGAGCCGCTGCAGATAAGGATTGTGGCAGTGCTGCTTGAATTTCTGGTATTTGAGATCGTTGGAGCACAGAGCATCGCCGTGGGAGATCAGGACGCTGCCCCAGGCGGGCTGCAGCACATGAAATTCCGGCAGCAGCTCAAAGCCGAAATAGGCCGCTTCCTTGCGGCGGACAAAGAAATCGCGGTTGCCCTGCTGAAAGCAGATTTTCAAACCGGCCTCGCGGGCGGCGCGTACGGTGCGGCGCACCAGCAGCTGCGCCCGATCACTGACATCAATGCCGACGAAAAAATCAAACAAATCGCCGGCTATGATCAATTCGTCAGCCGGGGTGATTCTTTTGACAAAGCTCTCAAAAGCCAGATTAAGCTCGGTGGTACTTTCCGACAGATGCAGATCAGCAATAATGTAAACGGCCACTTGCCTTCCTTTTTGCCTGCCGCAGCCGTCGGGACTGCTCCCGGCTGCAGATAGTGAAAATTAGTCTTTGACCTCAGCGTGAATGATGGTCACGGTCTCCACCGGTACATCCTTCATGCTGTACACGGAGCCGGTCTTCACGGACTCGATCTTGTCCACTACATCCATGCCTTTGACTACGCGGCCAAATACGCAGTAGCCCCAGCCCATCATGTCCGGACGGGTGAAGTTGAGGAAATCATTGTCTACGGTGTTGATGAAGAACTGAGCGGTGGCAGAGTGCGGATTGGGGGTACGGGCCATGGCTATGGTGCCGCGCTCGTTGCCCAGACCATTGTCGGCTTCATTTTTAATGGGCTCGTGGGTGGGCTTGGGTTCGAGCTCAGCGGTCATGCCGCCGCCCTGGATCATGAAGCCCTTGATGACGCGGTGGAAGATGGTGCCGTCATAGTGGCCTTCCTTGACATAGCGCTCAAAATTGGCTGCAGTCAGCGGGGCTTTCTCGTGATTGAGCTCGATTTCTATATCACCGTAAGTGGTGGTTAAAACTATCATCCTTATTTCCTTTTGCTGTAAAATGCAATGTCTTTTGATTCTACTCAGATTGAAGAGAGTGCACAACAAATGCTCCAGATTTACAATTCGCTCAAGCATCAAAAAGAGGATTTTGTCCCCATAACTCCCGGTAAAATCGGCATCTATGTCTGCGGTGTCACCGTCTATGACTACTGCCACATCGGGCATGCCCGCACCTTTGTAAATTTCGACATGATTGTGCGCTACCTGCGCTGGCGCGGCTTTGATGTGCACTATGTACGCAACATCACCGACATAGACGACAAGATCATCAAAAGAGCTCATGAGCGCGGGGTGTCAGCCGCTGAGCTGGCCTCTGAGTTTATAGACAAAATGCATGAGGATTTCGGCAAACTCAATATCTTAAGTCCTGATGTGGAGCCCAGAGCCACGGACAATATAGCTGAGATCATAGATTTGACCACCAGGCTCATCCACGGCGGCCATGCCTATGTGGGCGGCAACGGCGATGTGATGTTTTCCATAGCCTCCTTCCCAGGCTACGGCGCCCTGTCCGGGCAGAAGCTGGAGGAGCTCAATGCCGGTGCCAGAGTGGAAGTGGAAAAGAGCAAGCGCAGCCCCTTTGATTTCGTGCTCTGGAAGATGTCCAAGCCGGGAGAGCCGGCCTGGGATTCGCCCTGGGGCAAAGGCCGTCCGGGCTGGCATATTGAATGCTCGGCCATGAATCACAAGTATCTGGGGGCGAATTTTGATATTCACGGCGGCGGCTCCGATCTGATCTTCCCGCATCATGAAAATGAAATAGCCCAGTCCTGCTGTGCCTTCCATACCAGCTATGTCAATTACTGGATGCACTCGGGCATGGTGATGATTAATGCCGAGAAGATGTCCAAGTCGCTCAACAATTTCTTCACCATACGCGATGTGCTGGAGCACTACGATCCCGAGACCATACGCTTCTTCCTGCTCTCCGGACAGTACCGCTCAGCCCTCAATTACTCCACGGAAAACCTGGACATGGCCAAGGCGGCGCTGACCAGACTGTATACAGCCCTGCGCGGCACCACCCCGCAGCTGCCGCATGATCTGGGAGATTATGAGAACCGCTTTATTGAGCTCATGGATGATGACTTCAATACTCCGGGCGCTCTGGCTGTACTCTTTGATCTGGCCAAGGCCGTGAACAAGGCCGCCGGTGAGGAAAAGCAGCAGCTGGCCGGCCGTCTGGTCAGACTGGGCTCAGTGCTGGGCATTCTCTATCAAAAGCCCGAGGACTTCCTCAAGGGTGATGCTGCCGAGGGGGCAGATGAGGAAACCGCTCTGATTGAAGCCCTGATCGCCGAGCGCCGGGAAGCCCGTGCTGCCCGCAACTTTGCGGCAGCTGATGCCGCCCGTGACAAGCTCACGGCCATGGGCATTGTGCTGGAGGATGGTCCGCAGGGCACCACCTGGCGCCGGCGTTAAGCAACGCACCGCACCTCTTTAAATCAGCCGGCAGATCCAGCCGGCTGATGAATCCTTCCTTACTGTTCCTTACTTTGCCTGTGACTGCGGATCCGGGTAAGGTTTGTCATTGACCAGGATATCCTTCAGCGGACCGGCAAAAGCTTCAGCATCATCTTTGATGATTTTGGCATGGTCTACCCTGGTGTCGCGGTTGCCGGCCAAATCATATTTGTTGAAGGTACTGGGATCTCTGCCTTCAACCTCCTCCAAATATCTGAGGTAGCTTGCCTTGCCTTCCTCCAAAGTCAGTTCTCTGGGCATGTTCAGCTGCCTTTCATTCAAAGGATGCATATAGGCCCTGTATTCGACAAAGCCATAGGCTTCCACCGCAAAAAAGCCGGCAAATTTAAAGTTTTTGACCTTATGCTGCTGATCAAAAAGCAGCATAAGGGCTTTGCGGGTAACGCCGTAATAATCATTGGTTAACAGTGGAAGCAAATTATGCACAACTGCTCCATCCTCATTCGTATCCAGGAATAAATACACCAGCAGTTCCTCGTCAGCTGCCGCTGTCCTGGCCTGCAGGAAGATACTGTTGCCGTATTTTTGTATTACCTCATCCCGGCTCATACCTATGTGTACATCCTGATTGATCTTCTGCAGGGTCACTGTCTGAAGATCGTAGGTGATATTGTGCTGACAGCCGGCCGTGAAGAGCAGGCTCAGTACCGCAGCCGCGGAAAGCAGTAAACGCAGTTTCATTTCATTTTTCCCTCAAGTCCATAAAGACAGCACATCAGGCAGAGCGCTGCCGGAAATCCGGTCCGGCGCTGCCCTTACTGCAGGATATACAAAAAACCGCCGGCCCGGCAGATTTTTTGCTTTTTGCAGGCCGGCAGGGAGTTTGCCGCGGGCTGTTCTGCTACTCTGAGAGCTGAGTGCTGGCACGGCAGGAAACAAGGAGGCGGCATGTATCTTGAAAGCTGTGAAATTAGAAACTTTCGTGGACTGCGTCACCTGAAGGTGAGCTTTGAACGGGGCAGTACCGTGCTGATAGGTGAGAATTCCTGGGGTAAGTCTTCTCTGCTTACAGCCCTCTATCTGATGCTGGGGCAGGGCAAAATCTGCAGCTTTGAAAAAGACGATCTCTATGTGCCCATAGATCTGCATTTCCACACTGCAGCCGAGCAGGATGAACGCTCCTCCCGGGCCCGCGAGCGCAGTGAACGCGGCCGCACTGCCGGATCACAGGAGGAACAAAGCAGTGCCGCTGCCGTACCAGCCCAGCCGTCCGGGGAGGGCAATACAGCACAAACAGCCGGACGCAGTGCTGACGAACCTTCTGAAACGGCGCTGCGCTGTGGTCTGCCGCCGCTGCCTGATGAAGCCCAGAAGAGCGGGGCTGCAGGGGAGAGTGCAGATTATGAACTGCTCTCCGAGCCGGTACGGCAGCTGTTCTTGGAAGATTATGACTTTGTACGGGGCGATGTTTTTGTCAATGAAGCCAGATATCTGGCCGTGGATCTGATCTTTAGGGAGCCGGGGCAGGGAGTGGTGGATCACTCGCGCCGGCTGCAGCAGCTCAATCCGGCCTGGCAGCGCGGCAGTGATGGGCTCAGACGCATTCACTGGCAGGCTGTGGGCCGGGAAAAGGACGGGGTTTTTGTGACCGAGCATTATCTGCTGGACCGCCGGGGGCAGATTTTGAGCAATGTAGCCACGGAAAAGATCCTGCTGCGGCTGATCGGCATGAATCCTGTGCTGCGGCTGCGGGACAGCCGTACTTTGTCTGCCGACAGCGGAAAAGTGCCTGAACAGGTGGATGAGCAGCATCAGGATATTTACAGCTTCAGCCGGCAGCTTTCTGAGCTGGCGGCCGAGCCTGATGTCAACACCGCAGAGGTGGTGCGGGGTCTGGAGGCCATAAACGCGCTGGCCGCGCGCTATCTTTCTGCCTACGGTCACCGGCAGCCGCCGCTTTTAAACCGGCAGCGCCGGAGCCGCAGCCGCAGTATAGAGGATATGGTCACCAGGCCGGTTTCATTGGAATCCCTGGCTTCACTGAAAACTTCCCTGCAGAGCGAAAGCCTCACCAAGGAAAAGACGCTGGCGGTGCTGTTTACCTCGTCTCTGTTCATGGCCCAGCTGGAGCTGAGATTGGACCGCAAAGCTCAGCCCATACTGATTTTGGAGGATATTGAGGCCCGCTTTCATCCCTCGCTGCTGCTGTCCTTCTGGTCTGTAGTGGAAAATATCCCGGTGCAGAAGATAGTGACCACCAACTCAGGTGATTTGATTTCCGCCATCCCGCTGTTTTCCCTGCGCCGGCTGTGCCGGCAGTACTATGACACCCGCTGCTACCGGGTGCCGGACAAGTGCTTTAATGCCGATGATTTGCGCCGCATAGCCTTTCATATCCGCCTCAACCGTCCGATGACGCTGTTTGCCCGCTGCTGGATTTTGGTGGAAGGGGAGACGGAGATTTGGATCCTCAATGAAGTGGCCGTCATCCTGGGGCTGTCCCTGCCCTGCGAGGGTATACGCATGGTGGAATTTGCCCAGTGCGGCCTGCATCCGCTGATGAAATTTGCCTGTTCCCTGGGCATTTCCTTTTATGTGCTGACTGACGGCGATGAGGCCGGGCAGCGCTACTCCCAAAGCGTGAGTACTTTTGTGGGCCGGCGCCGGCTGCAGGATCATCTGACTGTGCTGCCGCATCTGGATATAGAGCACTTTTTCTATGCCAACGGCTTTGCCCGGGTGTATCAGGATGCCGCCGGCTTAAATGCTGCGCAGAGGCGCAGTATGCATGCCGACAAGATCATAGAAATGGCCATACACAAAAAGAGCAAGCCCGGCATGGCCCTGGCGGTGGTCAATCATATGCAGCAGCTGGGCCCGGACAGCGTGCCGCAGCTGTTCAGGGATATGTTGAAGCGTATATTAAAGCTGGCCAAAAGCGAAATCAGCCTGGACTGACTGCCGGCCTATTCTATATTCTGCACCTGCTCGCGCATCTGCTCGGTCAGGACCTTAAGCTCCACTGCTATCTTGGTTAAGGAAAGATTGGAGGCCTTGGAGGCCAGGGTATTGGCCTCGCGGTTGAACTCCTGCATCATGAAATCCAGACGCTTGCCGCAG
Source organism: uncultured Enterobacterales bacterium (assembly GCA_964424565.1). GTDB lineage: Bacteria > Pseudomonadota > Gammaproteobacteria > Enterobacterales > Succinivibrionaceae > Avisuccinivibrio. Next base: position 796 of record CAYRIZ010000010.1, on the reverse strand, counting down.
GCTCCGCCTTCCTGCAGGATGCGGCGCACTTCACTGATGTGCGAGCACAGGCGGTCATATTCCTCGGCTATGTCGGCCTTCTGGGCCAGCAGAGCCACTTCCTGTTCCAGGCGGCTTTCCTCCACTTCCACAGCCATGGCCTGCAGCCTTTCACGCAATTTGCAGCGCTCCTGACTGACCAGATCGTTGAGCTGGGTTTTGACCGGGCGGAGGGCTTCCTCCATGGCGGCTATTTTTTCCAGAATAAAACCTCGCAGCCGATCTCCTTCCCCTTCCCGGTTGGCAATCAGGGAGGCGGTAAGTTCATCAAAGCACTGCAGGATCTCCTCATCCTGTGCCTCACGGGTGCTGCTGTTTTCTGAAATCACTCCGGGGCAGAGCAGTACCTGGGTCAGATCACAGCGGCCGTCCGGCAGCAGCTGCTGTATATGCCGCAGGGCGGCACAGACATCACCAAGCACAGCCTCATTTAAGTGCAGGCTTTGCCCGCAGCTGGGCGTGAAGCTGAAGATGAGCTCAAATTTACCGCGCTGTACAGCCCTTTTGAGGCGCTCGCGCAGCTGTCCCTCCAGATATTTATAGGCTTCGGGAAGCTTGAAATTGGCCTCAAAATAGCGGTTGTTTACCGATTTGAGATCCAGGGACAAAGTGCCTGTGCTTAAGTTGCGGCGCAGCGAGGCAAAGCCGGTCATACTTCTGATTTTCTGCATAAAAATGAAAAATCTCACTATTATTTTTGCCTAACTGACATTGGGCAGCAGATTTTAAGAATTTTCAGCTGCCATTTTTTGTATCA